>JACRIZ010000049.1 GCA_016235765.1 Rhodocyclales bacterium
CGGTTGCGATACTCGCCCGTACGGGTGTCGATTTCGATCTTGTCGCCGATGGCGACGAAAATCGGCACCGGGATTTCGAACCCGGTGTTGATCTTGGCCGGCTTCATGACCTTGCCCGAAGTGTCGCCCTTGATGGCGGGCTCGGTGTAGATGACTTCGCGTACCACCGCATTGGGCATATCGACCGAGATGGCCTTGCCGTTGTAAAAGACAACTTCCATCTGCATGCCATCTTCGAGGTAGTTGAGCGCATCGCCCATGTTTTCCGCCTCGACTTCGTACTGGTTGTACTCGGCATCCATGAAAACGTACATTGGATCGGCGAAATACGAGTAGGTGCACTCCTTGCGATCCAGCATGACGAGCTCGAATTTGTCGTCAGCCTTGTAGACTGTCTCCGAATTGCTCCCGGTGAGCAGGTTCTTGAGCTTCATCTTGACCACGGCAGCATTGCGGCCGGACTTGTTGTATTCGGCCTTCTGGACGACCAGCGGGTCGTTGCCGACCATGATCACATTGCCGGTACGGACTTCCTGAGCGGTTTTCATGTTGACAGCCTTGCCCGCAGCGGGGCCTGAAAAATAAACCGCGCATTATAGCCGTTCACGGCAGAATCGCACCAGGTTTTGTGCCAGGTCGCCGGGCTGAGAGATTTCCCGCGCCCATGCCTTGCCGTGCAGAGTCAGCCGTGGCAGAACGCTTCGGAAATCCGCCCACGCAGCCGCTATCTCGCCACGACCGTTCCAGGCGTTCCAGAAGGACACGACAGCGCTCCGGGTCCGGTCGTCGCCGACATGACGAAGGTAATGGGCAAGGAAGGCGTTCAGTTTGACGAAATGGGCAGCATCATCCTGGGGATAAGCCTGCCAAACGAACGGTCGCTCGACCCACTGCGCCCGTACGAAGGAATCCTCGCCGCGAACGAAGTTCAGGTCGCAAGCTGCCAGCCGGGCATCGTATTCAGGTTGGGGCACAAAAGGCGCCGCGACCAGTTGCATGCTGCCGCGGTCGATCCGGCTCCCGACCGGGAAGCTCCGCCCCAGCCACCGTTGCACCTGCTCACGTGGCAGTCCATCGGCGACCTGGCAGGACACCGGTTCGGCGCATTCCGCCCAGACCGCAAGCAAGTCGGGCAGCGCCGCATTCGCGTAGCAGAACAGGGAGACTGAAAGTTCGGTGGCGGGCGAACGAACCGGTGGCACCGGAAGTTCGCGTTCCCGCAGCAGTCCTCCCGTTCCGGCCGCGAATCCCGGGAAAAAAAAGTACTTGACCAGCGGCAAGCTCGGATGAGGGGAGGGGAGGCCGTGACACCCTGGCACCCAGGTCTCGGCAGACAGGTATTCGAGGTTCAGCCAAACGGGAGGCCTTGGTCGGCGCGCCATGGCCAGGACAAATCCGGGTGGCAGTTCGCAGGCAAAGGCCTCGATGACCACGTCGCAGGGGGCCACCTCCGGGAAGTGTTCCGGCCAGCGTCGGATTTCCACATCATCGACATCCTGCATCTGGGCTGCCGGCGCAATTCCCGGACGCAAGCCGGCGAGCGGCGCAGGATCGTCGATCCACAGCCGCACCCTCCAGCCGTGCTCCTGCGCCAGTTGCCGGGCAAGACGCCAGCAAACCCCGGCGTCGCCGAGATTGTCGACGACACGGCAGAAAAGATCGCAGGAAACGGGCATAGGTAGACGGTATCCTATTCCAATGCGGAACCTGAAAACTTGCACTGAATGCCCGCGCCTTGCGGGCTTTCTCGCCGATGTCCGGCAACGCCACCCCGACTACCACGGCCGCCCGGTGGCGCCATTTGGCGACCCCAAGGCAAAGTTGCTGATCGTCGGTCTCGCGCCCGGCATGCATGGCGCCAACCGTACGGGCCGGCCGTTCACCGGCGACTTTGCCGGCATCCTCCTCTACGAGACCCTCCATCGCTACGGGTTTGCCGATCGCCCGGAATCGATTTCCGCCGATGACGGCCTTCGGCTGGTCGGCTGCCGGATCACCAATGCGGTCAAGTGCCTGCCGCCGGAAAACAAGCCGGAGCCGGGCGAGATGCGCGCCTGCAATCGTTATCTGGCCGATGAACTGAATACGTCTCCCGACGCACGAGTCGTTCTCGCTCTGGGCCAGATCGCCCACAAGGCCGTATTGATGGCGTCCGGTTTGAAGCAGAGTGCGCTGGCTTTCGGCCACGCGGCGCGACACGAACTGCCGGGCGGACGGATCCTGATCGACTCCTACCATTGCAGCCGTTACAACACGCAGACCCGGCGTCTCACGACGGCTGACTTTCACGATGTCTTCGAAGCTATCCGCCGCGAGCTTTGACGCCAAGGAGTTCCTGGCAACGCTGACGGAAGCCCCTGGCGTCTATCGAATGGTGGATGGCGAGGGCAGGGTGCTCTACGTCGGCAAGGCCAAGAACCTGAAGAAGCGGGTCTCGTCCTACTTCCAGAAGACCGCCCAGAGTCCGCGCATCGGGCTGATGTTGCGGCAGGTGGCCAATATCGAGATCACCGCCACCCGCTCGGAAGCCGAGGCGCTCATCCTCGAAAACACGCTGATCAAGAAACTGGCGCCGAAGTACAACATTCTCTTCCGGGACGACAAGTCCTACCCCTACATCTGCCTGACCGGCCACGACTTCCCTCGTCTCGCCTACCACCGCGGCGCCCTCGATAGGAAGTCGCGCTACTTCGGCCCGTTTCCGAGCGGTCTGGCCGTGCGCGAGACCATCCAGTTGCTGCAGCGAACCTTTCTGCTACGGACCTGCGAGGACAGCGTCTTCGCGCACCGTTCGCGGCCATGCCTGATGTACCAGATCAAGCGCTGCAAGGCTCCCTGCGTCGGCTTGATCTCCGCCGAGGACTACGGCCGGGACGTGCGCCTCGCCGAATTGTTCCTGCGCGGACGGCAAGGCGAAGTGATCGAGGGGCTGACGAAGCAGATGGAGGGAGCCGCCGAGGCGCTGCGCTTCGAAGACGCGGCCGCACTGCGTGACCAGATTCGCGCCCTGCAGGCGGTGCTGCATCGACAGTTCGTCAGTTCGACCGGGGCGGAAGACGTCGATATCCTCGCCGTGACCTCCGACGGCAAGGAGTCGTGCGTCAATCTGGCCATGGTTCGCGGCGGGCTGCATCTTGGCGATCGCGCCTACTTCGCGACCCTGGCTGGCGGCAGCGAGGCCGAACGTGCCGAGATCCTGGCGGCCTTCATCCGGCAGCATTATCTGGAGCATCCGCTGCCACCGCGGCTCATCGTCGAACTCGAGATCGGCGACGAATCCGTTGCCGGACTGGATGGCCAGGTGACGACAGCGAGCCTGCCGCGCAACGAGATGGAACGCGCGTGGCTGGCCATGGCCGGGAAGAACGCCCAACTCGCGTCCGAGGCCAGGCGGCTTTCCAAGCGCCGGGCGGGGGGCCGCCTTGCAGCGCTGCAGGACGCGCTCGGGCTGCCCGAGGTGCCACGCCGTATCGAGTGCTTCGACATCAGCCACACGATGGGCGAGGGGACCGTTGCGTCCTGTGTCGTGTGCGCCGATGGCTTGATGAAGAAGGGCGACTACCGGCGCTTCAACATCTCCGACATCGATCCCGGCGACGACTACGCCGCCATGCGCCAGGCGCTGACGAGGCGTTATGAAAAGGTTGCCAGCGGAGACAGCCCCGCGCCGGACCTGATCCTGATCGACGGCGGCAAGGGGCAGCATCGCGTGGCAAGGGAAGTCCTGACCGAACTCAACCTCGACCACCTGGCTACCGTAGGCGTGGCCAAGGGCGAACTGCGCAAGCCTGGCCTGGAGACCTTGTTCGTCCATGGACAGGCGGAGCCGTTACAATTGCCTGGCGATCACATCGGTTTCCACCTGATCCAGGAAATCCGCGACGAGGCGCATCGCTTCGCCATCGCCGGCCATCGAGCCAAACGCGCCAAGCCGCGCGGTCGGTCGAAGCTGGAGGATGTGCCGGGCATAGGTCCGGCGAAGCGACGCAGCTTGCTGGCGCACTTCGGCGGACTTGATGGCGTCATGGCGGCGACCGTGGAAGATCTTTGTCGTGCCGACGGAATTTCCCGTCGACTTGCCGAAGCCATACACCATCACCTTCACGCCCGCTGACGATGCCGCTCAACATCCCGAACTTGCTGACCTGGGCTCGCATCCTGTTGATCCCGCTGTTCGTCGGCGTCTTCTACTCACCCTGGGATTGGCTGCATCCGCGCGACCACAACACGTGGGCGACCGCCATTTTCGTCGCTGCGGCGGTCACGGATTGGTTCGATGGCTGGGCCGCGCGGAAACTGGCGCAGACGTCGGCCTTCGGTGCCTTCCTCGACCCGGTCGCAGACAAGCTCATGGTGGCCGCTGCCTTGGTAATCCTGGTTCAACTGGGCAGGGTGGACGCAATCATCGCCTTCATCATCATCGGTCGTGAGATCGCCATCTCGGCCCTGCGGGAGTGGATGGCCAAGATCGGCGCGGCGCGCAGCATCGCGGTGTCATTTGTGGGCAAGCTCAAGACGACGGCCCAGATGCTCGCCATTCCCATGCTGCTCTACCACGATCAAGTCTCCGTCCTGAACCCGCAACAGGTGGGCACCTGGCTGATCTACTGTGCCGCCGCATTGACGCTTTGGTCGATGGCCTACTACCTGCGCAAGGCTTGGCCGGAAATTCTTGCGCGTAGTCGTTGACACCATGTCGTCGATAGATATAATTCGGCTCCGTTCTGCGGGAGTAGCTCAGTTGGTAGAGCGATACCTTGCCAAGGTATAGGTCGAGAGTTCGAGACTCTTCTCCCGCTCCAAATTCCGGGGGAAAGCAGGAATGCTTTCCCCCGAGTCGTTTCAGGCCGTGGTTTAATTTCGCCGGGGCGCGATCGCATAGTGGCCGTGCAACGGATTGCAAATCCGTCTACCCCAGTTCGATTCTGGGTCGCGCCTCCAGTCTTTCAGCGAAGAGTGCATTTCGCATCTCCCTAGTGTTCAGCCCGGATGGTGAAATTGGTAGACACAAGGGACTTAAAATCCCTCGGCGAAAGCCGTACCGGTTCGATTCCGGTTCCGGGCACCACGACTTGATCGACGAGGGCGTTCCGCCGAAGAAGATCAACCATTGACCACCTGGCAATCATGCCTCGTGCCCCGGATAGACGATTTAACATAATATGGATTATGCGCGTCATGGTACTCGAAAGTCAGCCACGGCGGGACGCCTCAATCCCTCTCGGCGTGGTCATGGACCCCGGCGCCAAAGGCTAATTGCCTTACGCGGAACAGTTCGTCGCGAGCCGCTGCTGCCAGCTCGAATTCGAGGTTCTTCGCATGCTCCTGCATCGCCTTCTCGAGACGCTTGATCTCCCTGGCCAGGTTCTTTTCGCTCATCGCCTCGTACTTGGCCGATTCCTGCGCTGCCTTCAGCTCCTGCGCCGCGGACGCGCTGTCGTACACGCCGTCGATGATGTCCTTGATGCGCTTGACGACGCTGCGCGGCTCGATGCCGTGCTCCTTGTTGTAGGCGATTTGCTTGTTCCGTCGCCTTTCGGTTTCCGCCATGGCCCGCTTCATCGAATCGGTGATCCGGTCCGCATACAGGATCGCCGTGCCGTTGATATGACGTGCCGCGCGGCCGATGGTCTGGATCAGCGAGCGCTCCGAGCGCAGGAAGCCTTCCTTGTCGGCATCCAGGATTGCGACCAGCGACACTTCCGGGATGTCGATGCCTTCACGAAGCAGGTTGATGCCGACCAGGACGTCGAACTCACCCAGCCGGAGGTCCCGGATGATTTCCACCCGTTCCACCGTATCGATGTCCGAGTGCAGATAACGCACGCGGACGCCGTTGTCGCCAAGGAAGTCGGTCAGTTGCTCGGCCAGGCGCTTGGTCAACGTGGTGACCAGCACCCTCTCCTTGACAGCAACGCGCTTCTTGATTTCGGACAGCAGGTCGTCGACCTGGGTTAGCGCCGGGCGCACCTGGACGTCCGGATCGACCAGGCCGGTGGGCCTGACCACTTGCTCCACCACCTGCCCCTGGTGCGTCCTTTCATATTCTGCGGGCGTTGCCGACACGAAGATCGTTTGCGGCATCAGGCCTTCGAACTCCTCGAACTTCAAGGGGCGGTTGTCGAGCGCCGAGGGCAGGCGAAATCCATAGTTGACGAGATTTTCCTTGCGCGAGCGATCGCCCTTGTACATGCCGCCGACCTGCGGAATGGCGACATGGGATTCGTCGATGAACATCAAGGCGTCGGGCGGCAGATAGTCGATCAAGGTCGGCGGCGGTTCGCCCGCCTTGCGTCCGGACAAATGACGCGAGTAGTTCTCGATCCCCTTGCAAAACCCCAATTGTTCAAGCATTTCCAGGTCGAAACGGGTGCGTTGCTCGACGCGCTGTGCCTCGACGAGCTTCTGTTCCTGCTGGAATCGTTCGCTTGTCGTCCGCAGCTCCGCCTTGATCGCTTCAATGGCTCTCACGACCGTTTCCCGCGGTGTTACGTAATGGCTCGACGGGAACACAGTGAAGCGGCCCAGCTTCTGCCGGGTATGGCCGGTCAGAGGATCGAACAGGGTCAGCGACTCGATATCGTCATCGAACAGCGTGATGCGCAACGCGCTTTCGGCGTGTTCTGCTGGAAACACGTCGATGACGTCGCCCCGAACTCGGTAGGTACCACGGTGGAAGTCGGTGTCGTTTCTTTCATACTGCATTTCGCGCAGGCGACGAATCACGTCACGTTGCCCCAGCTTTTCCCCTTCGCGCAGATGCAGGATCATGCTGTGGTAGTCGACGGGGTCGCCGATGCCGTAGATCGCCGACACCGTGCAGACGATCACCACGTCGCGCCTTTCAAGCAGGCTCTTGGTGGCCGACAGGCGCATCTGCTCGATGTGCTCGTTGATCGATGAGTCCTTTTCGATGAACAGATCGCGCGACGGGACGTAGGCCTCGGGCTGGTAATAGTCGTAATAGGAAACGAAGTACTCCACCGCGTTTTCGGGGAAGAACTCGCGGAATTCCGAATAGAGCTGCGCCGCCAGCGTCTTGTTGGGCGCCAGCACCAGCGCCGGGCGCCCCATGCGAGCGATGACGTTCGCCATCGTATAGGTCTTGCCAGAACCGGTTACGCCCAGCAGCGTCTGGAACGAAAGGCCATCGTCGATTCCTTCGACCAGGAGCCTGATTGCCTCCGGCTGATCGCCGGCAGGCGGGAACGGCTGGTGCAGGCGATACGGGCTGCGCGGAAACGGGATAACGCTCTGTTCGGACATCAGAAATTTCGATCCATTGCCATGCCGGGCGGGCTGCGGCGAATCGGTTATTATTGCGCGTTCCCCGCATATTCCGATCCCAGGAGCAGAAATGAGCACTTCCATCTTCGCTGCCGTCGAAATGGCGCCGCGCGACCCCATTCTCGGCTTGACCGAGGGTTTCAACGCCGAAACCAACCCCAGGAAGGTCAATCTGGGCGTCGGCGTCTATTACGGCGACGACGGCAAGATTCCGCTGCTGGCGGCGGTGAAGGCTGCGGAGAAGGCCCGCCTGGAAGCCATGCCGCCCCGAGGCTACCAGCCGATCGAAGGTACGCCTGCCTACAACGGCGCCGTGCAGAAACTGCTGTTCGGCGAGGCCTCTCCCCTGCTCGCCGAGGGCCGGGTCGTCACTGCCCAGTGTCTGGGCGGCACCGGCGCGCTCAAGGTCGGCGCCGACTACCTGAAGCGTCTGGTGCCGGAATCGAAGGTTTACATTTCCGACCCGAGCTGGGAAAACCATCGCCAACTGTTCGAGGCTGCCGGTTTCCAGGTCGAAGACTATCCGTACTACGATGCCGCCACGCGCGGCGTGAATTTCACTGCCATGAAGGCGGCGCTGCTGGGCCTGCCAGCCAAGTCGGTCGTCGTGCTGCATGCCTGCTGCCACAACCCGACCGGCGCCGACCTGACGACCGAGCAATGGCGGGATGTGGTTGCGGCGGTCAAGGAACGCAATCTGATTGCCTTCATCGACATGGCCTACCAAGGCTTCGCCGATGGCATCGAGCCGGACGCGATCGCTCCCAAGCTGTTTGCCGAGTCGGGATTGCAGTTCTTCGTTTCCAGTTCCTTCTCGAAGTCGTTCTCGCTTTATGGCGAACGCGTCGGCGCCCTGTCGATCATCACCGGCAGCAAGGATGAGTCGGCCCGGGTACTTTCCCAGGTGAAGCGGGTGATTCGCACCAACTACTCGAACCCTCCGACGCACGGCGGGGCCATCGTCGCGGCCGTCCTGTCCAGCCCGGAATTGCGCAAGATGTGGGAGCAGGAACTTGCCGGCATGCGCGATCGCATTCGCAGCATGCGGGTCGGGCTCGTCGACAAGCTCAAGGCCCGAGGCGTCGCCCAGGACTTTTCCTTCGTCGTCCAGCAGCGCGGCATGTTCTCCTACACGGGGCTGACTGCCGCGCAAGTCGAACGACTGAAGGCCGAGTTCGGCATCTTCGCTGTCAGCACCGGTCGTATCTGCCTGGCCGCGCTGAACAACAAGAACATCGACTACGTCGCCGACGCCATCGCGACCGTTACCAAGTAGTCGTTCTCTAGCGAGCGGTTCGCAGTTCCGGATCGGCGGCGTTGCCGCCGATCGACATAGCGGCTCTCGGAGCCCTCGCGGTCCCGCGCATTTCCACGTAGGCCGATCCTGCAATCAGCCCGGTATCCCGGGCCACTGCCGCCTGTCCTGACGCCAGCATCAAGCCGGATGACAGACGAACGTCGGCAATGCGCACCGATCCTGCCTCCAACGCGAACTTGCCGGCGAGATCCTCGAATCCGGTTTCACCGCCGCGATGCGGCCCGCTTCTCTGCCCGCTCGTCTTCAAGGCGCCGGCAAGATCAATCTTCTTCAGACTGCCCCGGGCGACCGTGACGTTGCCGGTCGCCTTGGCGTTAGGCCCCAGCCAGCGGATTGAAGGAGCACTGGTGGAATACTGAAGCTGACCATTCAGTTCGCCACTGATGAGCGTCGGGGCGTGAAGTGCGTCGAGCAACTTCACGGCGGCGACGTGTTTCATCGTCAGGTCGAGCGACATTCGTGGCGATGAATCCCAGGCCAGCACGCCCTTGCCGCTGAACAGTCCGTCGAAGAGTCGCGCTTCGACCTTGGTCACGACCAGGCTTCCTGGTGCCAAGGTGCCGCTAAAATCAAGGGCTGCCACCGGCAACGGCGGATTGACCGGGACGACCCACTGCCCTGCCCTTGCGGAGACCGCCAGTCCCTCGCTGCCGGGTGAGGCTTCAAACTCGAAATCGCCCTCCCCCAGCCGTCCGGTGAATGACGCAACGCCGCTCCTGGCGGGTCTCAGCGTTCCATTCAGGCCGCGAAGCTTCACCCACCCCAGGTCGACCACGAGGTTCGCAACGTCAATCCGATCGACCTGAAACTCGCCCATGGAACCCGGCAGGAACCACTTCCCGAGATTCGCGATTGCGCTCTCCCGAATCTGCAGGCCGTCGACGCGAGCGGCTCGTATCGGTTGGCCGCCAAAAATGAACCCAGGATTCGGGACAAGCGAAATCCGTTCCGCAGTCGCATCGGCATTGCGGCCGACGACCACCTTGTCGACGGTGAAGGTGGGGATGGGCGCGAAGACGAGACTGACATTGCCGACACCAACCTCATCGCCAAGCATCCTCGCCAGGTGAGCTTCAATCGCAGGACGATACTCGTCGTATGGATACAGCACGACGCGCAGCACTCCGAATATCACGGCGGCAGCCAGCACGAACAGGATGATCGGCACCAGCCTGATCCTTCGCCCCAAACGGCGCTTGGGCGGCGCGATCGGCTCCTGGGCGCTGGGCGTGCCGTAGGCCTTTTCGTAGGCCCGTTCCTCCCGAAGCTGATGCCAGCGCTTGCGCATGCGGGTAAACCAGCCCTCCGCTGCGCCGGCCGGTCGAACATAAGCCGTCATTGGCGGCGGCAACGCATCAATCGGAACCACGGTCGCAGCGCCAACCGCCGATGCCGGCGGAGCGATTTCCTCAAACACCGTATCGACGGTCGGGAAGTCTTCATACGCTTCCGCAGCCGGCGCTTCCGTGTGCACGGCGGCGACCGATAGTGCGTCGGTAACGGCACTCGCTTGTCGCGAACCACGCGCCTCGGTCGACTCGATCAGGCCGATGCGCTCGAGTTCCGCCAGCGCTGTCTCGATCATGGCCGGATCGCCGGCCTTTTGCTTCAAGGCGGACACCTTGGTCAGGCCGTCTACCAGAATCAATACCATACGAAGGTTGCGCTGGACCAGCCGCGTGCGGTCACGTACCGCGTCTTCCCCGGAGGCTGTCTTAACGAAAATCAGTTCGTCGTTCATAGTTGCTTGACGGTTCCAAGCGAAATGTCTAATATCCGCGCCTCTCCAGTTCCCCGATAGCTCAGTCGGTAGAGCGACGGACTGTTAATCCGCAGGTCCCTGGTTCGAGCCCAGGTCGGGGAGCCACCAAATCAAGCCCAGTACTTGCATCTGCGAGTACTGGGCTTTTTCCATCCAATCCAGTTTGCATTCGATTGCATTCTTGTTTGCGGCTTCGATTGTAGCCAAATCGGCTCGGCATAGAAAAAAACCGCGGCGAAAGCCGCGGTCGGTCTAGGTCTCAGGCGACTGTCCGAAATTCAGTTTGGGCCGGACGGGACTCTCTCCCAAGGCGCGGGACAGACCCGAACATACGGATAGTAGGCCCCGGAGGGTCGGCAGTAATACCACCAGTCGCCGCTTGCCGGCGGCGCTGCCAGGGTTCCCTGCGGCACGACGACGACCGGCGGCGGTGCGGGTTCGGCATAGACCACCGCGGGCCTTGTAGCCGCCCAAACGAGCGCGGAACCCAGCACCAGACCAGGGAGCCAGGCGGCGCCATACCCGCCGCGGTAATGGTGATGGTGGCCGCCATGGTGTCCGGGGCCGCGCACATAGCCGCGATCGGCCCAAACGTCGCCGCCACTTCCAATCAGCAGTGCAAGCGCAAATGAGAACAGCGCGAAGTGCCTGTATCGTTTCATGACCGCTCCTTCCATTAGCTGTCATTGGTAACCGTACAGAGACTAACGATCTGCGCAGCAATCCGTCGACATCGAGTTGTAAGGGATTGTTGCGGCGATGCCGGCTGCTATGTCTGGACCTTGAACGTTGCCGGATCGATCCCGTGTCGGCCCAGCAGTTTGTAGAACTCGGTTCGATTGCGTTGCGCAATACGTGCCGCCTGCGAAACGTTGCCACCGGTAGTCTGCATGAGCTTGACGAGATATTCCCGCTCAAAGCCACGGCGCGCATCGTCGAAGCAGACCATCTCCCGCTCGCTCTCCTCGCGCAGCAACTGACTGATCAGCGATGCCGGGACGACGGCGGCGACCGAAAGCTGCATCGCCTGCCCAACTACGTTAACCAATTGTCGGGCGTTCCCGGGCCAGGGCGCCTCCTGAAGCAGCTTCAGGGCCTCGGGAGAAAAGCTGCGCCTGTTCTCGCCGGCCTTCTCGACACAACTGGCGATCAATGCGGTGATATCCTCGGGCCGATCGACGAGCGGCGGTACGACGAGCGTCGTTGCGGCCAGACTATAGTAGAGGTCCGCCCGCAGGACGCCTTCCTGGACAGCTCGCTCGGGCAGGCTTTCGCACGCCGCCAGGATGCGCACATCGGGAACGCTGCCGGCGCGCATAATTCCGAACGGGCCATCATTCTTGCGCACCAGCGGCAAGAGACGCGCCTGGACGATCGGCGGCAGGCTTTCCAGTTCGTCGATAAAGAGCGTTCCTCCCGTTGCCGCGGTCAGCAGCCCGCCTTGGGCGCCACGCGCCTTGGGAGCCCCGAAAAGGGCCTCTTCCAGCCCCTCCGGGGGCAAGGTGCCGCACACCAGCGTAACGAACGGCTGGTCGGCACGTGAACTCGCGTGGTGTATGGCCCGCGCCAGCGTCTCCTTGCCGACGCCGCGCGGCCCGATAATCAACAGCGGCCCGTTGTCCTCGGCGGCCCGTCGCGCCCGCCGCAGGACTTCGTCCATGAGCGGGCTTGCCGAGACGATGCCTGCGCGCCATGCACCATCCGCTTCGTTGGCGGCTATCGTTGGCGATACGGCGACGGCCTCCGCAACGCGCGCCAGCAATTCGCGGCTGTCGAACGGCTTGGTGAGAAAACCAAATACGCCGCGCTGGGTGGCAGCCACCGCATCGGGAATGGTCCCGTGTGCGGTCAGGATGATGACCGGAACAGTCGGCGCCTCGGCGTGAAGGCGGGCGAACAAGGCGTGTCCATCCATGCCTTCCATGCGCAGATCCGTTATCACCGCCCGCGGTCGCTGCAGTCTGAAACACCGGAGGGCCTCCTCGCCCGATGAAGCCAGCGTTACGCCGTAACCGGCGGCGGAAAGGCGCATGCCAATAAGATCCAGCAGATCAGGATCGTCGTCTACGACCAGTACGTTACCGAGTGATTTCATGGCTTCGTCCGCCTCGACGGGCGCTTGCTACGCAGGTCCCGGTCGATATCGCGCAGTTCGTCGAGTTTCTGCTGCAGGACCTCCGCCTTCTTGGATTCCTCGCGGGCAACCTCCAGGCGTTGCTCCAGCTTTCGTTTGTCGTCGCGCAGTACATCAATCCTTTGCTCGCATCGTTTCTGCTCCTCACGCCGCAATTGCAGCATCTTTTCGAGCAGCACGACGAAGTCGTGGCGCGACGACGCCTGATCGCCGGCGGACACGTCCACTGCGCCCAGCAGTTGGGCCACGCGCGCATCGTCCCGCCAAGGCACCCCTGGCAGCATCAGCGTTAACGCCAGCCGCAGCCTCGTCACATCGTCCGCGGCATGGTCGTTGGCCGCCACGGCGTCGAGATGCTCCTTGCGCTGAACGTCGAGCGTCGCCGCGCTCAGACGGTGGTAGAACGAAAGCAGGTTCTCGACCTGGCTTCGCTCAGGGGGGCGCTCCAGGATCCGCTCCTGGACAAGGGCGCATCCACCCAGTGCCAGTTGCAGCACAAGGGCAAAGGCAAGTGCAATTCCATTTCTCATGACTGTTCCCGACTCAAGGGCAGGCGGACCTGGAAGTGGGCCCCGGCGGGAGAGTCAAGCAATGCCAGAAGCCCGTGATGGGCGTGCACGAACTCGCTCGCGATGGCCAGGCCCAAGCCCGTTCCAGCTACCGAATTCGCAGTTCCGCGGGCCCGGAAGAAGGGCTCGAATATCTTTGCCCGGTCGTCCTTCGGTATTCCAGGACCCTGATCGACAACGTTGAACACGGCCTGATCTCCATCGCGCGTCAAAGACAAGTTGATCGTACCGCCGGCAGGCGAGTACTTGATTGCATTGGCCACCAGATTGCTCACAATTGTAGTGATTTCTTCCCTGCCACCGGTCACGGCAAGGGGTGCCAGGGTGCCCATGATGCGCAGGCGCCGATCCCGAACCGCAAGCTGCTGCGTTGCCAGCACCTGCTGGATAACATCGTCGAAGCGCAGGCGAACGCGCTCAAATCGATCCAGGGCGTGTTCTGCCCTTTGTAACCGCAGCAGACCGTCGATCAAGGTCTGCAGTCGCAGCGCATTGCTATGCATGATACCGACGATTCGGCTTTGTTGCGGTGTCAGCGGTCCTGCCACCTGGTCCGAAAGCAGGCTGGACCCTTCGCGCAGGGCAGCCAGCGGCGTCTTCAACTCGTGGGAAACATGTCGCAGGACGCGGGTGCGCTGCTCCTCCAACTCGCGCAAGCGGCACCTGAGCCATTCCAGTCGCTCACCGATGCGCTTCAGGTCATCCGGACCGCGCAATGCGATCCTGCGATCGAGCTGCCCTTCCCCCAGCGCCTGCACGGCGCGCTCGACCCGCGACAGCAGTCTGGCCATCAATCGACGACCGAGGAGCAAGAGAACCAGCGCCGTGATGAGCGCCGCGGCGATTCCGACCATCAGGCGGTCGCGCAATTCTTCTGCGCGCTTGCGGAAGGACAGGCGTTCCGCGTCGACAATTCGGGCTGCTTCGTCAGCCATCGCGATACTGCGCTCAAGGATCAGCGTCACCGTCGTCTGGAGCTCCGGCAAGCCTTCGCCGCTGCTGCCCAGACTCCGGTAGGCGTTGTCTTCCATGGCCATCAATTCACCGATCTTCGGCGCCAAAGACTTGATCAAAGGGATTTCCGCAAAGGTTGCGGAACGGCGTCGCCATTCGTTGCGCGCCACGACGTAGTCATCGATCAGGCTCGGGTCGCCGAGGACCACGTATTGCCGGAGTATGCGTTCCATCTGGCGCAGATCCTCCGGCAGTTCCCAGCTAAGCTGTCCGGCGCGGTTCGCCTCGCCGGCCATCAATTCGCTCTGTTCGGTAATTCGTTCTACCGTGATCTCGGAGTAAACGATTGCCGCCAGCAGCGGCAGCATCATCAGCAGATTTCCCAGCAGTACCAGACGCAGCAGGGAGCGTGGATAGAATGACATTACGCTAGTTTACGCCGGGACGATGGGCGCTGGTGGGTGCTGAGGGGCTCGAACCCCCGACATTCGCCGTGTAAAGGCGACGCTCTACCAACTGAGCTAAGCACCCGTCCGGCGCGGCGGGAACCAAGCTTCCGGCCGCGTGGGGTGCGAATTGTATCAGTTGATGGCGTCCTTAAGCCCCTTGCCGGCGCGGAACTTGGGTAGCTTGGCCGCCGGGATGTCGATTGCGGCGCCTGTGCGTGGATTGCGGCCACTGCGCGCGGCGCGCTTGCCGACATAGAAGCTGCCGAAGCCGACCAGCGTGACGACCTGCTCGCCCTTCAGCGCGTCGGCGATGGCCTCGATTGCTGCCTCCAGGGCACGCCCGGCCGAAGCCTTGGATATATCGGCCGACTTGGCAATGTGATCGATCAGTTCTGTCTTGTTCATGGAAAATTCCCTGTGATTTGGTGGGTTTCTTATAGCAGGAGGCAAATTTGCAGGGCAACTGACGCCAAAGTCCGACACTCCAGAGTAGCCTGTGGCGAAGAGTCTGCTTGCAGCGTCGGCCCGTTTCCTTTATAAAGCCATATTTTTCCGCGCACGGATCAGACCAAGCATGGCCGACGACTTTCTGCACAAGCAATTCCCGACCTACGTCGCCAAGAAGGGCGAGGAATATATGAACCCCAAGCAATTGGCGCACTTTCGCAGCATCCTGGAGTCGCTAAAGGGCGAACTGGCCGGCGACATCGAACGCACCGTCCAGACGATGCAGGACGAGGCGACCGTTTTTGCGGATCCCAACGATCGCGCGAGCCAGGAATCGGATATTGCCCTCGAACTGCGCAACCGCGATCGCGAGCGCAAACTGATCAAGAAGGTGGACGAGTCCATTGCCCGCATCGACGCTGGCGAATATGGCTACTGCGACAGTTGTGGCGTCGAAATCGGCCTCAAGCGACTCGAGGCACGCCCGACCGCTACCCTGTGCATCGACTGCAAGGAACTCGAGGAAAGACGCGAGAAGCAGATGGCCAAGTAACGCATGCGGCTATCTCTGCCACAGCGACAAAAAAAGGACGCCGAAGCGTCCTTTTTTTTTTGGGGTTTCTGACTACGCTTACTGCGCAGCCGGTGCCTCGCCTTGAACCTCGGCCACCAAGGCCTTCATGGACAGGCGAATGCGACCCTTGTCGTCGGTCTCGATGACCTTGACCTTTACGACTTGGCCTTCCTTCAGATAGTCGCTGACCGCATTGACGCGCTCATTGGCGATCTGGGAGATGTGCAACAGACCGTCCTTGCCGGGCAGCACCTGGACGATGGCGCCGAAATCGAGCAGGCGCAGCACCGGGCCCTCGTAGACCTTGCCGACTTCGACTTCCGCGGTGATGTCCTCGATGCGTTTCTTCGCGACTTGTGCGGCGTCGGCATTGACCGAGGCGATCGTGATGCTGCCGTCGTCCTCGATGTCGATCACGCAACCGGTTTCCTCGGTCAGCGCACGGATGACGGCGCCGCCCTTGCCGATGACGTCGCGGATCTTTTCCGGATTGATCTTCATGTTGATCATGCGCGGCGCGAATGTGGAGACTTCACCCCGGTGGCCGGAAACGGCGCCCTTCATGATGCCGAGGATGTGCAGGCGGGCTTCCTTGGCCTGGGCCAGGGCGACCTGCATGATTTCCTTGGTGATGCCCTGGATCTTGATATCCATTTGCAGCGCGGTGACGCCGCTGTCGGTACCCGCGACCTTGAAGTCCATGTCGCCGAGGTGATCTTCGTCGCCCAGGATGTCGGTCAGCACGGCAAAGCGGTTGCCGTCCTTGATCAGGCCCATGGCGATGCCCGCCACGTGCGACTTGAGCGGCACACCGGCGTCCATCAGGGCCAGCGAACCGCCGCAGACGGACGCCATCGACGACGAACCGTTCGACTCGGTGATTTCAGACACCACGCGCATCGAATAGCCGAATTCCTCGGCGGACGGCAGCACAGCCAGCAAGGCGCGCTTGGCCAGTCGGCCATGACCGATTTCGCGGCGCTTCGGGCTGCCGACACGGCCGGTCTCGCCGGTGGCGAAGGGCGGCATGTTGTAGTGAAGCATGAAGCGATCGCGATATTCGCCCTGCAGGGCATCGATGATCTGCTCGTCACGGCCGGTGCCCAGCGTTGCGACCACCAGGCCCTGCGTTTCACCGCGGGTGAACAGCGCGGAACCGTGGGTGCGCGGCAGGACGCCGGTACGGACGGTGATCGGACGCACGGTACGGGTGTCACGGCCATCGATGCGCGGCTCGCCATTGAGGATCTGGGTGCGCACGATCTTCGCTTCCAGTTCGAAGATCAGGTTGCCGACGTAAGTGGCGTCCGGAGCGCCATCACCGGTACAGACGGCCTCGATCGTCTTCTTCGCCACTTCGCGGCACTTCTGCGTACGCGCCTGCTTGCTGGTGATGCGATAGGCATCGCGCAGTTCAGCTTCCGCCAATCCGGCAACCTTGGCGATCAGCGCTTCGTCCTTGGCGGGCGCCTGCCACTGCCATTCGGGCTTGCCGGCAACTTCGACCATCTCGTTGATGGCCTTGATGGCGACCTGCATCTGGTCGTGGCCGAACACCACGGCGCCCAGCATGACTTCCTCGGACAGTTGTTGGGCTTCCGATTCCACCATCAGAACTGCGCTGGCAGTGCCTGCGACCACCAGGTTGAGTTGGCTGTCAGGCAGTTGGCTGATGGTCGGGCAGAGGACGTACTGACCGTTGATGTAGCCCACGCGGGCCGCGCCGATCGGGCCATCGAACGGGATGCCGGAAATCGCCAGCGCCGCCGAGGCGCCGATCATCGACGGGATGTCCGGATCGATCTCGGGATTGCTCGAGAGCACGTGGATGATGACCTGAACTTCGTTGTAGAAGCCTTCCGGGAACAAGGGACGAATCGGCCGGTCGATCAGGCGCGAGGTCAGCGTCTCCTTCTCGGAGGGACGGCCTTCGCGCTTGAAGAAGCCGCCCGGAATGCGGCCGGCAGCATAGACCTTCTCGACGTAATCGACGGTCAGCGGGAAGAAATCCTGGCCCGCCTTGGCCTCATCCTTGGCGACGACAGTCGCCAGAACAACGGTGTCGTCCATGTTCACCAGCACGGCACCCGTGGCCTGGCGGGCGATCTCGCCCGTCTCCATCGTCACGGTATGCGCGCCGTAAGCGAAGCTCTTCTTGGTCGGTGTCAGCACAAATTATCCTTTCAGAAATGCAAAGCCGGCGCGACCTTCTCGGTGGCGCCGGCAAATTCAGTCGATGCAGGCAAACGTCTGTTTGGCAGCCGGCATCATCGTCGTGGCCGGCTTACTTGCGCAGGCCGAGACGCTCGATCAGCGCGCGATAGCTGTCGGCGTTGGTGCGCTTCAGATAGTCCAGCATCTTGCGTCGCTGGCTGACCATCTTCAGCAGGCCGCGACGGGAGTGGTGGTCCTTGACGTGCTCTTTGAAGTGCCCGGTGAGGTCGTTGATGCGCGCAGTCAGGAGTGCGACTTGCACTTCGGGGGATCCGGTGTCGCCCTGGCCACGTTGATAATCGGCGACGATCTTCGCCTTTTCGGAAGTATTGATTGCCATTTTTTCACTCTCAAACGCTTTGTGGAAAACAGGCGCTGCCCCGGTTTGATAGAGCATCGCGCCCACTGCTTCATCCGTCATCGGACGAAGGGCGGCATTATAGCCGGCCGAGCCGGATTAACTCAACCGTTTTCCGCGCCTTCCGGGCCGGGCGCAATCAGGCGCCTCGGATTGAGCCAACCGTCGGCCGACTGCTCGGCAAGGCCGAGGAAACGGCCGTCCGCTGCGTAGAGCCGCCGGCGCGTTCCCGGAGTATCCTCCCAACGGATGCCCTGCCCGTGCGTGAATCTCTCCGTCTCCAATGCATTGAGCCTGACGATCGGCACGGCGGCCAGGAGCGCATCCACGGGCGACAGCCGTGCGTCCCGGTCCGGCCCGGGCAGCGCTTCAAGTTGCTCCAGGGAAATCGCATCTGCCACGGCGAGATCGGCGATTCGGGTACGCCGCAAGGCGATCAGGTGGGCGCCGCAACCGAGCGCTTCGCCCAGATCGGCCGCCAGTGTTCGGACATAGGTGCCCTTGCTGCAATCGACTTCAATGACCGCCTCGTCGCCCGACCACGAAACCAGCTCAAGTCGATGAATGGTGACGCGGCGTGCTTCGCGCGGCAACTCAATGCCCTGGCGCGCATATTCGTAGAGTGGCTTGCCGTTGCGCTTCAGCGCCGAGTGCATGGGCGGCACCTGGTCGATCCGGCCGCGAAAGTCAGCCATGGCGACACGCCACTTGTCGGCGTCGATTTCGACCGGACGGGTCAGCAGGATGCTGCCGTCGGAATCCGCGCTGTCCGTCGTAACCCCGAGCCGCAGGGTGGCACGATACGACTTGTCGGCATCGAGCAGTTCGCCGGCAAACTTGGTCGCTTCGCCGAAGCAGAGCGGCAACAGTCCGGTGGCGAGCGGATCGAGCGTGCCGGTATGCCCGGCCTTTTCGGCGTTGAACAGCCAGCGCGCCTTTTGCAGTGCGGCGTTGGAGCTGATTCCGGTCGGCTTGTCGAGCAGCAGGACGCCGTCGACCCGGCGCCGGGGAGCGCGCCGCGGCTTGTTCACTCGTCCTTGCGACCTTCGTCGGACTTGACCGCCTCGTCGATCAGGTTGGACAAGCGTGTGCCCCGCTCGACCGAAGCGTCATAGACGAAATGCAGTTCCGGAGTGTGGTGGATGCGGACGCGCTTGCCCAACTCGCGCCTCAGAAAGCCGGCCGAGTGCTTGAGGCCCTGATCGATTTCCTCGCGGTGCTCCTCGCCGGCCAGCGACGTGTAGAACACCTTTGCGTGCGCGTAGTCCGGTGTCACCTCGACATCGGTCAGCGTCACCAGGCTCAGCTTCGAACTGAGGCGCGGATCCTTGAGTTCCAGCCGGATCAGTTCGGAGAGTTCGCGATGAATCTGCTCCGAGACCCGACTGGAACGGGAAAACTCCTTGGCCATCCCTTACAACGTCCGGGCTACTTCCTGGATTTCGAACACTTCCAGCAAGTCGCCTTCCATGATGTCGTTGAAGTTCTTGAGGTTGAGGCCGCATTCGAAGCCTTCCTTGACTTCGCGCGCATCATCCTTGAAGCGCTTCAGGGACTCGAGCTCACCGGTGTGGATCACCACGTTGTTGCGCAGCAAGCGGATCGACGAATTGCGCTTGACGACGCCGGAAAGCACCATGCAGCCGGCCACCGAGCCAACCCTGGAAATGCGGAACACCTGCCGGATCTCGACCTGGCCGATGACGCTTTCCTTCTTCTCGGGCGACAGCATGCCGGACATGGCCGCCTTGACCTCGTCGACCGCATCGTAAATGATGTTGTAGTAGCGGATATCGACGCCGAAGTTCTCGGCTGCCTTGCGGGCGCCCGCGTCGGCACGCGTATTGAAACCGATGATGACGGCCTTCGACGCCCCGGCGAGGTTGACGTCCGATTCCGTGATCGCGCCAACCGCGGCATGGATGACATTGACCCTGACTTCGGCGGTCGACAGCTTGGTCAGCGCATGCACGAGGGCTTCCTGCGAGCCCTGTACGTCCGCCTTGATGATCAGCGCCAGTTGCTTGGCTTCGCCCTCGCCCATCTGCTCGAACATGTTCTCGAGCTTGGCTGCCTGCTGCTTGGCCAGACGCACGTCGCGGAACTTGCCCTGGCGGAAAAGCGCGATTTCACGCGCCTTGCGCTCGTCGACAATCACCATCGCCTCGTCGCCGGCCCCCGGGACGTCCGAGAGGCCTTGAATCTCGACCGGAATCGAAGGACCGGCCTCGTCCACGGACTTGCCGTTTTCGTCGAGCATCGCCCTGACGCGACCGAACACCTGTCCGGCCAGCAGCACGTCGCCGCGCCTGAGCGTACCCGTCTGCACCAGAATGGTCGCGACCGGCCCCTTGCCCTTGTCCAGGCGCGCCTCGATGATCAGGCCCTTGGCTGGAACGTCCGTGGGCGATGTCAGTTCAAGCACTTCGGCTTGCAGCAGCACTCGCTCGAGCAGGTCGTCGATACCTTGACCGGTCTTGGCCGACACCTGCACGAACGGGGTATCGCCGCCGTACTCTTCCGGTACGACGCCCTCGGTGACCAGTTCCTGACGGACCCGATCAGGATTGGCGCCCGGCTTGTCGATCTTGTTGACCGCCACCACCATCGGCACGTTGGCGGCCTTGGCGTGATGGATCGCTTCCTTGGTTTGCGGCATGACGCCATCGTCGGCAGCGACCACCAGAATGACCAGGTCGGTCGCCTTGGCGCCACGGGCACGCATTGCCGTGAAGGCCTCGTGACCCGGAGTGTCGAGGAAGGTCACCACGCCGCGGGGCGTTTCGACGTGGTAGGCGCCGATATGCTGCGTGATGCCGCCGGCCTCGCCGGCAGCCACCTTGGCGCGGCGTATGTAGTCGAGCAGCGAGGTCTTGCCGTGGTCGACGTGGCCCATGACCGTAACGACCGGCGCGCGCGGCAACTCCTCGGCATCCTTGTGTTCCACCGACTCCGCCAGGAAGGCGTCCGGGTCGTCCAGCTTCGCGGCCACCGCCTTGTGGCCCATTTCCTCGACCACGATCATGGCGGTTTCCTGGTCGAGGTGCTGATTGATGGTCACCATCATGCCCATCTTCATCAGCACCTTGATGACTTCGGTGGCCTTGACCGACATCTTGTGTGCCAGATCGGCAACGCTGATCGTCTCGGGAATATGCACTTCGCGAACGATCGCCTCGGCGGGCTGGGCCTGCGCCTGGGCATCCTCGTGGTGGCGGCCGCCGTGGCGTCCGCCCCGCGGACCACCGCGCCAGCCACCGGCACCACCGGCGGCATCGCCCCGGGTCTTGATGCCGCGCTTCTTGGCGGCGTCGTCCTTCCAGGTGCTGCCCGGCGCCTTCTTCACGCCCGGCTTCTTCACTTCCTCGCCCGGCTTCGCGGCGGGCTTGTGCAGCGTTCCGGTCACGCCGGCCGCATCGGCCTTGGCCTGCTCGGCAGCCTTCTGTGCCAGTTCCGCCTGCTGCTGCGCGAGACGGGCTTCGGCTTCGGCCTTGGCGCGCGCTTCACGCTCCTGCTTTTCCTTGATCTCGGCCGCCTGCAGCGCTGCCAGTTCGGCTTGACGCCTGGCTTCGGCCTCGCGCAGCGCCGATTGCTTCTCGTCGATCACCGACACCGGAGCGACGGGTTCCGGAACCGGAACCGCAACCGGGGCGGGGGCCGGCGCCTCGGCCGGCAGCTCGGCATCGCGCTTAACGAAAGTACGCTTCTTGCGCACCTCCACCTGGATCGTGCGCGCCTTGCCGGTCGAGTCGGCCGACTTGATCTCAGTGGTCTGCTTGCGCGTCAGGGTGATCTTGGCCTTGGGCGCCATTTCGCCATGCGCCTTGCGCAGATAGTCGAGCAGGCGCGCCTTGTCCTGCTCGCTGAGCACGTCGTTGGTGGCTTGCTTGGATACACCGGCCTTCGCCAGTTGCTCCAGCAGCGCCGTGGCCGGCATTTTCAGCTCGGCGGCAAACTGCGAAACGTTCATTTGTGCCATGTTGCGGCCTCCCCCATTACTGCTCTTCCGCGAACCAGTGGGCGCGGGCCGTCGTAATCAACGCCTTCGCACGCTCGTCGTCGATTCCGGTCATCTCGGTCAGCTCGTCGACCGCAAGGTCGGCAAGATCGTCACGCGTGCACACGCCATTCTTGGCCAGGCGTGCGGCCAACTGCTTGTCCATGCCTTCCAGTTCCAGCATGTCGTCGGCCACCTTTTCCAGGTGCTCCTCATCGACGATGGCTTCGGTCAGCAGGACGTTGCGGGCGCGTTCGCGCAGTTCATTGACCGTCGCTTCGTCGAAGGCGTCGATCTCCAGCATCTCGGCCAGCGGCACGTAGGCAACTTCCTCGAGCGTCGAGAAGCCTTCCTGGATCAGGATGTCGGCAACTTCCTCGTCGACGTCCAGCTTCTCCATGAAAATCTGCCGAATGCCGGCGGTTTCGGTCTGCTGCTTTTGTTGCGATTCCTCGACCGTCATCAGGTTGATGGTCCAGCCGGTCAGCTCCGACGCCAGGCGCACGTTCTGGCCACCGCGGCCGATGGCGATGGCCAGGTTGGCCTCGTCGACCACGACGTCCATGGCGTGCTTCTCTTCATCGACGACGATCGAGCTGACTTCCGCCGGCGCCAGGGCACCGATGACGAATTGCGCCGGGTCCTGCGACCACAGCACGATATCGACGCGTTCGCCGGCCAGTTCGTTAGTCACTGCCGTCACCCGCGAACCGCGCATGCCGACGCAGGTACCGATCGGATCGACGCGCTGGTCGTTCGACTTGACGGCGATCTTGGCGCGCACGCCGGGATCGCGGGCCGCGGACTTGATCTCGAGCAAGCCATCCTCGATCTCGGGAACCTCGAGTTCGAACAACTTCATGATGAACTCGGGCGCGGTACGGGAAAGGATGAGTTGCGGACCGCGCGCGGCGCGGTCGATTTTCTTCAGCCAGGCGCGCACGCGGTCGCCGGGACGCAGGTTCTCCTTGGGGATCATCTGGTCGCGCGGCAGCAAGGCCTCGATGCGACCCGCCTCGATGATCGCGTTGCCCTTCTCCATGCGCTTGACGGTGCCGGTGACCAGGTGTTCCTTGCGCTCAAGGAAGTCGTTCAGCACCTGCTCGCGCTCGGCATCGCGAATCTTCTGCAGGATCACCTGCTTGGCGGCCTGGGCACCGATCCGGCCGAAGTCGATCGGCTCCAGTGTTTCCTCGATGTAGTCGCCGAGCGTGATGTCGGGGAGCTGCTCCTGGGCATCGGTCAGGCCGATCTGCTGCTCGGTGATTTCCACTTCCTCATCGGGCACCACCAGCCACCGGCGGAAGGACTCGAACGAACCGGTTTCGCGATCGATTTCGACGCGCACATCCGCTTCGTCGTGGATGCGCTTCTTGGTGGCCGACGCCAGCGCGAGTTCGAGGGCAGCGAACACGATGTCCTTGTCCACGTTCTTTTCCCTCGCCAGGGCATCCACCAACATCAGCAATTCGCGGCTCATTCCAAGTCCTCCGGCAATTCAGTTCAAAACTTAGGCACCAGTCGTGCCTTTTCGATACCCTCGAGCGGGAACTCGCGTTCCTCGCCTTCGACCACTATCGTCGCGGCGTCGCCACGCATACCGACGATGCTGCCGGCAAAGTTGCGCTGGTTGCCGATCGGAACGCGCAGTTTGATCTGCACGTCATGCCCGGCAAAGCGCAGCCAATCGGCGGCTTTCTTCAGGGGGCGGTCCAGTCCGGGAGAAGAAACTTCCAGGCGGTCGTAATCCACGTTTTCGACGACAAACAGCCGCGACAAGTGATTGCTGACCGTCGTACAGTCGTCGATATCGACCTTGCCCTTTTCCGGCAGGCGATCGATGAACACCCGCAACAGGCGGGCGCGGGGACTCGTCTCGAAATCGACGAGTTCATACCCAAGTCCGGCTACTGCCTGTTCAATCAACTCAACCAGTTGCATCCTGCCCATCACCCCGACGATACAAATAAAAAATGGGCAACGCTGCCCATTTTCTCTGCTCCTCGAGTCGCAACGAAAGCGACCGGGAACGGCACTCCAAAAAGCGGGCGGATTATAGCAGGATCATGGCCCCAGGATCAATCAGGTTTCGGATTTTTCTAGCTTTTTGTGCGGTGTCAGCATCGTCGTCAGCGTCGCCACGTTCTGCGGATCCAACTCGCGCCAAAGTCCACGCTTGAGTCCGGGCGGGAGCTGTACGGGGCCGTAGCGCACCCGCATCAGCCGGCTGACCTGCAGGCCGACAGCTTCGAACATTCGCCGCACTTCGCGGTTGCGTCCTTCCGAAATGGTGACGTTGTACCAGTGGTTGGCACCCTCGCCGCCCCCGTCCGCGATCCGGTTGAACTTGGCCAGTCCGTCCTCCAGCTCGATTCCGGAGGTCAGTTGCTGGATCGCCTCGGCGCTCGGCTCGCCCAGCACGCGCACCGCGTATTCCCGCTCGAGCTCGTAGCTGGGATGCATCAGGCGGTTGGCCAGTTCCCCGCTGCTGGTAAACAACATCAGCCCGCAGGAATTGAAATCCAGCCGGCCGACGGCTATCCAGCGGCCGTTGTTGATCCGCGGCAGCTTCTCGAACACGGTCGGTCGCCCCTCGGGATCCTCGCGGGAAACGATCTCGCCTTCCGGCTTGTGGTACAGCAACACCCGCGGCAGGCGCGAACCGCCGGCCTTGAGCTGCACCAGGCGGCCGTTCACCCGCACCTTGTCGTCAGGGCCGATACGCTGGCCGACGTGCGCGGTTTCGCCGTTGACGCTGACGCGCCCGGCGGCAATCCATTCCTCGATTTCGCGACGCGAGCCGTGGCCGGCATCGGCCAGCGCCTTCTGCAGCTTGACGGTCTCCACCGGCGCGACCGGCGCCCGACTGGCGGCCGGCGCCCGGGTGCGCCTCGAGTTGCCTTCAGGCTTGCTCGGCGGCCTCAGCGGGCTGTTCTTGCGGCGCGGCGTCTTCGTTGATCTGCTTGGTTTGTTCGGCAAGGTCCATTACCCGTTCAATTTCGGTCAGTGGCGGCAACTCGGACAGGCTGCGCAGCCCGAGGTCGTCCAGGAATTTCTTCGTCGTCGCGTACAGCGCCGGGCGCCCGGGGGCATCGCGGTGGCCTACCACATCGATCCAGCCGCGGGCCTCGAGGGTCTTCAGGACGTTGGGCGAAACGGCGACGCCGCGGATGTCCTCGATGTCACCGCGGCTCACCGGCTGGCGATAGGCGATGATGGCCAGGGTTTCCAGCGCGGCGCGCGAGTAGCGCGGCGGCCTTTCATTCTTCAGGCGATCGAGGAAGCCCTGGTATTCGGGACGGGTCTGGAAGCGCCAGCCGGTTGCCAACTGCACCAGTTCGACCCCGCGATTGGCCCAGTCGCGACGCAGATCGTCGAGCAGGGTCCGCCAGGTATCGTCATCGAACTCCTGGTCGAACAGCTTCTTCAACTCGGCGAGCGGCATCGGCTCGTTGGCCACCAGCAGGGCCGTTTCGAGCACGATCTTGAAATCTTCAGGCTTGTAGAGCTGGATCATCGCTGACATCGGCTGACTTGACGTAAATGGGCGCCAGAGCCTCGCTCTGGGTAATCTCGACGAGCTTCTCGCGGGCGAGCTCAAGAACGGCGAGGAAGCTTACCACCAGCCCGGCGACTCCCGCTGCGGTGTCGAACAGGTCTTCGAAGACGACGTAACCGCGCCCCTGCAAGCGGCGCAATATCGCAATCATGTATTCGCGGACCGACAGCTCCTCGCGCCTTACCTTGTGGTGGGCATGGATCCTGGCCTGCTTCATCAACGACAGCCAGGCGACCTGGAGGTCGTGCAGGGTCACTTCCGGCAGCCGCTCCGCCACCTGGTCGGTGACCCAGACGCTGACCCACTCGTAGTCGCGGTTGGCCTGCGGCAGTTCGTCGATCTTGCTCGCCGCCAACTTCATCCGCTCGTACTCCAGCAGGCGGCGCACCAGTTCCGCGCGCGGATCTTCCGGTTCGCCGTTGTCGGCCTTCGGCGGCCGCGGCAACAGCATGCGCGACTTGATCTCGAGCAGCATAGCCGCCATCAGCAGGTACTCGGCGGCCAGTTCCAGATTGGTCTTGCGCATCGCCTCGACGTACTCCAGATACTGCGCCGTCAGCGGCGCCATCGGAATGTCGAGGATGTTGACGTTGGCCTTGCGAATCAGATAGAGCAGCAGGTCGAGCGGCCCCTCGAAGGCATCCAGATAAATCTCCAGCGCGTCGGGCGGAATGTAGAGATCGCGCGGCAGGGCCGCCATGGTCTCGCCATAGATCTTGGGCAAATGAGGTTCCACTGCCTCGTTGGCGGCTGCGACGGCCTCGGTCACGTGTAATCCAGTCCGATCGCTTCGCGGACGTCGCGCATGGTTTCCTGCGCCAGCTTCCTGGCCTTCTCGCAGCCGTCGGCGATGATGTTGCGCACCAGTTGCGGATCCTCCTCGTACATGCGGGCACGCTCGCGCATCGGTTCCTGTTCGGCCAGCACGGCGTCGATGACCGGCTGCTTGCATTCGAGGCAGCCGATCCCGGCCGAGCGGCAGCCCTGCTGCGCCCAGCCCTTGACCTCTTCGCCCGAGTAGATCAAATGGAACTGCCAGACCGGGCATTTCTCCGGATCGCCCGGATCGGTACGGCGCACGCGCTGCGGATCGGTCTGCATGGTGCGGATCTTCTTGCGGATCGATTCTGCATCCTCGCGCAATGCGATGGTGTTGCCGTAGGATTTGGACATCTTCTGGCCGTCGAGCCCGGGCATGCGCGACGCCTCGGTGAGCATCGCATCCGGCTCGACCAGGATCATCTTGCCGCCACCTTCCAGGTAGCCGAACAGGCGCTCGCGGTCGCCATGGGACAGGTTCTGCGCATCGTTCAGCAGGACGTGCGCCTGTTCCAGCGCTTCCTCCTCGCCCTTTTCCTGGTAGCGGGTACGCAACTCCTCATAGAGCTTGGCGCGCTTGCTGCCCAGCTTCTTCACGGACTCCCTGGCCTTGTCCTCGAATCCCGGTTCGCGGCCGTAGAGATGGTTGAAGCGGCGGGCGATTTCGCGCGTGAATTCGATGTGCGGCACCTGATCCTCACCGACCGGCACCCGGTTGGCGCGATAGATCAGGATGTCGGCCGCCTGGAGCAGCGGGTAGCCGAGGAAGCCATAGGTTGCCAGATCCTTGTGGGTCAGCTTTTCCTGCTGGTCCTTGTAGGTCGGCACCCGTTCCAGCCAGCCCAACGGCGTCATCATCGACATCAGCAGGTGCAGTTCGGCGTGTTCCGGCACGCGCGACTGGATGAACAGCGTCGCCTGCGAAGGATCGACGCCCGCAGCCAGCCAGTCGATGACCATGTCCCAGGTGTTCTGGGCGATCGTGCCCGGTTCGTCGTAGGCAGTGGTCAGGGCATGCCAGTCGGCGACGAAGAACAGGCATGGGTACTCGTGTTGGAGCTTGACCCAGTTGGCCAGGACGCCATGGTAATGGCCGAGATGGAGTCGGCCGGTCGGCCGCATGCCCGAAAGAACTTTTTCTGCGTACATCGTCGTCTAGTAGTGAAAATTGAAAAGTGCGGCCACCAGCATGCGCAGGAGGCCGATAATCGGGCCAAGAATGCTGCCCAATATGCCTGTAAACAGCAGGAGCAGCAAAATCGGGAAGCCCCAAGGTTCGAGTCGGGCAAAATTCCAGGCCAACCGATGCGGCAACAGGCTGACCGCAATGCGGCCGCCGTCCAAGGGCGGCAGCGGCAACAAATTCAGCGCCATGAGTACCAGATTGACGTCAATGCCGATGTCGGCCATGCGCGCCATGGGCAGGGAGTAGGCGTTGTCAGGAACTGTCTCGGCGAACTTG
This sequence comes from Rhodocyclales bacterium, assembly GCA_016235765.1. Classification (GTDB taxonomy): domain Bacteria; phylum Pseudomonadota; class Gammaproteobacteria; order Burkholderiales; family Rhodocyclaceae; genus Fen-999. The sequence continues at coordinate 27,904 of JACRIZ010000049.1, forward strand.
AACAGCACCGCCCACGCCAGCGCCATGAACAGGTTTGCGCCCGGCCCTGCTGCCGCAACCCAGAACATGTCCTGCTTGGGATTCCGCAACCGGCCGAAATTGACCGGCACGGGTTTGGCCCAGCCAAACAGGAAGTTGCCGGCGCTAAGCAACAGGATGCTGACCGGCACGACGATGGTCCCGATCAAATCGATGTGGCGGATGGGATTGAGGCTGATCCGCCCCTCCTGCCAAGCCGTCAGGTCGCCGAAATGGCGCGCGGCATAGCCGTGCGCAGCCTCGTGCAGGGTGATGGCGAAGATCACTGGCAGGGCGGCAATGGCCAGCGTCTGGATTATTGTGTCCATGGAGCGCGGGGATTTTACCCTACGGGGTCAATCGAGGCCGAATGGCATCAATGAACCCTTCCCGGCCCGGATCAATTCGGGTGCGCCTGCGGCGAGGTTGATCACGGTGGTCGCCCCCGCTCCGCAAGGACCGCAGTCGATGACCAGGTCGAGCTGGCCGCCGATGCGCGCCTCGATTTCGTCGGCATCGCACAGTGGCTGCGCTTCGCCAGGCAAGGAAAGCGTAGAAGAAAGAATGGGTTGATCGAGTTCCGCGAGCAGCGCCAGCACCAGGGGATGATCCGGAACGCGCAGGCCGATGGTCTTGCGCTTCGGGTGCAGGACCCGGCGCGGCAGTTCCTTGGTTCCCTCGAGAATGAAGGTGTAGGCGCCCGGCGTCGTCGCCTTGAGCAGCCGGTATTGCGCGTTGTCGACCTTGGCGTAGGTAGCGATTTCCGACAAGTCCCGGCACATCAAGGTGAAATGGTGGCGCTCATCGACTCCGCGGATGCGACGGATGCGATCGAGCAGTGCCGCGTCGCCGACCTGGCCGCCCAATGCGTAGGCCGAGTCGGTGGGAAATGCCGCCAGGCCGCCGTCGCGAATGATCTCCGCCGCCTGCTTCACCAGGCGATGTTGCGGATCGGTCGGGTGGATCGATAGGAGCTCGGCCATTTACGGCAACCGCGTCCAGACCGGCGTCAGGTCTTCGGGCAGGTCGGGCAGTCGCCCCAGATCGATCCAGCTCTCGCCCGGTCCGTGAAAATCGGAGCCGCGCGAGGCCAGGAAGCCATAGCGGCGCGCCAGGTGGGCATATTCGCGGACGTGCTCTTCGTTGTGCGAGCCCGACAGGACCTCGATGCCGACTCCGCCGAGATCCTTGAACGCGCCGAGCATGGCGGCCATCTCGGCACTCGACAGGCGGTAGCGCCCCGGGTGCGCGACGACCGCCAGGCCCCCGGCGCCGCCGATCCAGCCAATGGCGTCCTCGAGGCTTGCCCAGGGGTGGCCTACGTAGCCCGGCTTGCCCTTGGCCAACCACCAGTCGAAAACCCCCTTCACTTCCTTGGCGTGGCCAAGTTCAACGATGTAACGGGCGAAATGGGAGCGGGAAATGAGGGCGGGGTTGCCAACGTACTTGAGCGCACCTTCGTAGGCCCCGTGGATGCCGACCTTGTCCAGTTCCGCTGCGATCCGCTGCGCACGCGAATCCCGACCGCTACGAACCCGGGCCAATCCCTCGACCAAGGGCGCATGCCCGCCATCGAAACCGAGGCCGACAATGTGCACAGTCTGGTCATCGCCCCAGGAGACCGAGATTTCGACGCCATTGACGAAGCGCAGACCCAGTTGCTTCGCCTCCTTGGCAGCCTCGTCCAGCCCGCCGATCTCGTCGTGGTCGGTTAGCGCCAGTAGTTCGACGCCGTTGCCCACGGCGTGCCGCACCAGCTCGGCGGGCGCCAGAAGGCCATCCGAGACGGTCGAGTGGCAATGAAGATCAGCATTGAGGGCTCTCATTCGTGGATTTTATCAAACCCACTTGTGACTCCTGGCTGCGGTCGGCATAATTCGACCGATCGTCGGGAGAGAGCCGTGGGCAACCCCCACTGCCGCCGAAGGCGCAACCGCCCGGGAACCGCTCAGGCAAAAGGGCCGACGACGCAGGACAAATCTGGAGAGTGGCAGGCGGCACATTGTGCAAAGGCGGCCCACCGATGGGGAAAATCTCTCAGGTGCAAGGACAGATGGGCGAAGATCGCAAGGTCTTCGCCCTTTTTGTTTTTCGTGAAATCACATGAGGAAAGACGCATAAGTCTTTGAATTATGATAAAACGAACACCACTATACGAGCCCCATGTCGCGGCCGGCGCCAAGATGGTCGACTTTGCCGGCTGGGAGATGCCCATCCACTACGGCTCCCAGCTCGAGGAACACCACATCGTCCGCCGCGATGCCGGCATGTTCGACGTCTCGCACATGCGAGCCGTCGATGTCGCCGGTTGCGATGCCCAGCCTTGGTTGCGCAGGCTGGTCGCCAACGACATCGCCAAGCTGACGTTACCTGGGAAAGCGCTCTATTCCTGCATGCTGAATCCCCAGGGCGGCGTCATCGACGACCTGATCATCTACTTCTTCTCGCCGACCAGGTATCGCATCGTCGTCAACGCCGGCACGGCCGACAAGGACCTGGGCTGGATGATGAAGCAGACCGACGGCTTCAACGTCTCGGTGACCGGCCGGCCGGAACTGGCGATGATCGCCGTCCAGGGTCCCAACGCCCGCGCCAAGTTCTGGGTAGCCTTCCCCGAAGCCAAGGCGGCCAGCGAGAACCTCGTCGTATTCCAGGCCGCCGAGTGGAATGACTGGATGATCGCCCGCACCGGCTACACCGGCGAGGACGGCTTCGAGATCACCCTGCCCGCCGCCGATGCTCCCGCCGCCTGGCAGAAGTTGCTGGCCGCCGGCGTCGCGCCGATCGGGCTGGGCGCCCGCGACACCCTGCGCCTGGAAGCCGGCATGAACCTCTACGGCTCGGACATGGACGAAACCACCCTGCCGACCGAGTCCGGCCTGACCTGGACGATCGACCTCAAGGACGCCGGCCGCGACTTCATCGGAAAGTCAGCCATGGCGGCACGCCCTCCGCAGCGGCAGCTCGTCGGCCTGTTGCTGGAAGACCGCGGCGTACTGCGTTCGCATCAACAAGTTATTACGCAACAAGGTAATGGCGAAACTACTTCAGGTAGTTTCTCACCTACTTTGCAACGCTCCATCGCCCTCGCGCGCGTGCCGCTGGGCGTCAATATCGGCGATGAAGTGGAAGTGGAAATCCGCGACAAGCGGCTGAAGGCCCGCGTCGTCAAACCCAATTTCGCCCGTCACGGCAAAGCTTTGATTTAGGAGAATCGACATGTCCATCCCCAGCGACCTCAAGTACACCAAGTCCCACGAGTGGCTCCGCCAGGAGGCTGACGGCACCGTCACCATCGGTATCACCGACCACGCCCAGGAAGCCCTGGGCGACATCGTCTTCCTCGAGTTGCCGGATGCGGGCCGCACGGTCAAGGCCGGCGAGGAATGTGCAGTCGTCGAGTCGGTCAAGGCCGCCTCGGACATCTACGCGCCGGTCTCGGGCGAGGTCGTCGCCCGCAACGACGCGGCCGTCGACGCCCCGGAATCGGTCAACCAGGATGCCTACGCCGCCTGGCTGTTCAAGCTGAAGCCGGGCAATCCCGCCGAAATCGGCGCCCTGCTCGACGCCGCCGCCTACGCCAAGGTTGCCGACGAACACTGAGGTATACATGTCCGCCCAACCCCTATCAGCACTTGAACAGCACGACGAGTTCATCGGCCGCCACCTTGGCCACGAAGCCGGCGAGACGGCCGCCATGCTGGCCGTTGTCAAGGCCGGCAGCCTCGACCGACTGATCGCCGAAACCGTCCCTGCGGCGATCCGCCTGCCGGTCCCGCTCGCGCTGGCGGGTCCCATGCGCGAGCACGAGGCGCTGGCCAGGTTGAAGACGATCGCCGGCAAGAACGTGCTGGCCAAGTCGCTGATCGGCATGGGTTATCACGATACCCTGCTGCCGAACGTGATCCTGCGCAACGTGCTGGAAAACCCCGGCTGGTACACCGCCTACACGCCCTATCAGGCAGAGATCGCCCAAGGCCGGCTGGAGGCGTTGCTCAACTACCAGCAGATGGTCATCGACCTGACCGGCATGGAACTCGCCAACGCTTCGCTACTTGACGAGGCGACCGCTGCGGCCGAGGCCATGACCATGGCGCGGCGCGTCTCCAAGTCCAAATCCAACGCCTTCTTCGTCGATCAGGACTGCTTTCCGCAGACTATCGACGTCGTCAAGACCCGGGCGGGCTTCTTCGGCTACGAACTGGTCTTCGGCCCGGCTTCGGATGCCGCGCGCCAGGAAGTCTTCGGCGCCCTGCTCCAGTACCCTAACGACCGCGGCGAATGCACCGACCTCACCGGCATCGTCGCCGCCGTCAAGGCCGGCGGTGGCGTGACCGCCGTCGCCACCGACCTGATGGCGCTGGTGCTGCTCAAGTCGCCCGGCACCATGGGGGCGGACATCGCCTTTGGCTCCAGCCAGCGCTTCGGCGTACCGATGGGCTTCGGCGGCCCGCACGCCGCTTTCTTCGCCTGCCGGGACGAACACAAGCGCTCCGTGCCCGGCCGCATCATCGGCGTTTCGATCGACGCCCGCGGCAAGCGCGCCCTGCGCATGGCCCTGCAAACCCGCGAGCAGCACATCCGACGCGAAAAGGCCAACTCCAACATCTGCACTTCGCAGGTGCTGCTGGCCAATATGGCCGGCATGTACGCCGTCTATCACGGGCCCGCGGGGCTGCGTACCATCGCCTCGCGCATCCACCGGCTGACCGGCATCCTCGCCGAGGGGCTGAAAGCGGCGGGCGTGAAGGTGTTGACGCAGCCCTACTTCGACACCCTCCGCGTCGAAACCGGCAAGGATGTGCCGGGCTACAACCTGCGCCGGGTGTCGGATGGCGTCCGCGCAATCGCGCTGAACGAGAAAACGACCAGCGCGGACGTCGCGGCCCTGCTGCAAGCCTTGACCGGCAAGCCAGCCGACATCGCTGCGCTCGACGCCAAGGTCGCCCCCAATTCGCCGCTTGCCGGCCTGCTGCGCAGCGACGCCATCCTTGCGCACCACGTGTTCAACTCGCACCACACCGAACACGAAATGCTGCGCTACCTCAAGAAGCTGCAGAACCGCGACCTGGCCATGGACCACGCCATGATCTCGCTGGGTTCCTGCACCATGAAGCTCAACGCTACGGCCGAGATGATCCCGATCACCTGGCCGGAATTCGCCGACCTGCACCCCTTCGCACCGGTCGATCAGGCCAAAGGCAGTCTCGAACTGATCGCCAGCCTCACCGGCTTCCTCAAGGCCGTTACCGGCTTCCCCGCCATCTGCATGCAGCCGAACTCGGGCGCGCAGGGCGAATACGCGGGTCTCGTCACCATCCGTCGCTACCAGGCGGCGCAGGACCAGGGACACCGCAACGTCTGCCTGATCCCGAAGTCCGCCCACGGCACCAACCCGGCGACGGCGCAGATGTGCGGCTTGCAGGTCGTCGTGGTCGATTGCGACGAGAGCGGCAACATCGATGTCGCCGACCTCAAAGCCAAGGCCGAACAGCATGCGGCCGACCTGTCGTGCCTGATGATCACCTACCCCTCGACGCACGGCGTCTTCGAGGAGGCAGTGAAGGACATCTGCGCCACCATCCACGCCCACGGTGGCCAGGTGTACATGGACGGCGCCAACCTCAATGCCCAGGTCGGCCTCACCTCGCCCGCCGCCATCGGCGCCGACGTCTCGCACATGAACCTGCACAAGACCTTCGCCATCCCGCACGGCGGCGGCGGACCCGGCATGGGGCCGATCGGCCTGGCGGCGCACCTGGCACCGCATGCGCCAGGCCACGTTGCCACGGGCGGTCCGGGCGCGGTCTCGGCCGCACCTTACGGCTCGGCCGCCATCCTGCCGATCTCCTGGATGTACATCGCCATGCTCGGCGGCGAAGGACTGACGCTGGCGACCAAGACCGCGATCCTCAACGCCAACTACGTCGCCGCACGCCTGAACGAGCACTACCCGGTGCTCTATACCGGCAGCCACGGCCGCGTCGCCCACGAGTGCATCCTCGACATCCGCGCCATCAAGGCCGCGACCGGCATCGCCGAAATCGACATCGCCAAGCGGCTGATGGACTACGGTTTCCATGCGCCGACGGTCAGCTTCCCCGTCGCCGGTACCCTGATGGTGGAGCCGACCGAATCGGAATCGAAGGGCGAACTGGATCGCTTCATCGGCGCCATGATTTCGATCCGCGAGGAGATTCGCCGGATCGAACGCGGCGAATGGCCGGGCGACGACAACCCGTTGAAGAACGCCCCGCACACCGAGGCCGACCTGGCCGAGGCCGACTGGAACCGGCCTTATTCGCGCAAGGTGGCCGCATTCCCGCTGCCCTGGGTGGCCGAAAACAAGTTCTGGCCCTTCGTGAATCGCATCGACGACGTCTACGGCGACCGTAACCTGTTCTGCGCCTGCCCGCCGCTGGAGAACTACGCAAATGGCTGACCAATTCCTGATCCTTACAGTCATCGGCGACGACCGTCCCGGCCTCGTCGGCGAGCTTTCCGCCGCCATTTCCGCTCATCAGGGCAATTGGCTGGAATCGTCGATGTCGCACCTGGCCGGCAAATTTGCCGGCATCGTCAAGGTCGCCGTCCCCGACGGCAAGGCCAATGCACTCAAGGCGGCCCTGGCCGGTCTCAAGGGTCTCAAGGTCACCGCCGAAGGCTCGACAGGTGAAAAGTCAGTCGTCGCGGGACGCCGCCTCAAGCTATCGCTGGTCGGCCACGACCGCATCGGCATCGTCCGGGAAGTCTCTCAGGTACTGGCTCGACACGCAGTCAACGTCGAGGACCTTGCCACCCGCACCGCCAGTGCGCCGATGTCCGCAGAGATCATGTTCCACGCCGACATCGACCTGCTGGCCGGTCCCGACCTCGACGCCCGCGCCTTGACCGCCGAGCTCGAACGCATCTCCAACGACCTGATGGTCGACATCAACCTCGACGAGAAGATCGCTTGATCAGGGAAGTCCGCATGCCCAGGTATCCCGAGTGCTGGGATACCTGCGGCAGTTGCGGCAACGGCGCGGTGATGGTCGAGATCGTGCACGTCAAGCCCGGCGACCGGATTCGCGCCGACGAGCCGCTGATCACCCTGGAAACCGGCAAGGTGGCGCTCGACATACCGTCGCCATATGAAGGCACGATCGCCGACGTACTGGTCGGTGAAGGGGAGCCGATCGCCGAAGCGCAACTGATCGCGACGGTGGAAACCGGCTGATGCCCATGTGCAACACAAGGTGTTAATATCTCGCGGCCTTCCGAACAAAAAACATACGGCCTTGGTTTTCAAGAGATTTCCAAGCATTTCACTCGGATTCCTGGCCGCTATCGCGCAAGCCCAGGACGGGCTTGATCCGCCCTCGGCAGGCAGCTATTTCGAAGACCTGCCCATCGTCCTGACGCCTTCCCGCCTGCCCCAGTCGATTCGGGAGGCGCCGGCGGCAGTGACCGTCCTCGACCGCGAACTGATCCAGGCCACGGGCTATCGCGACATCGCGCGCCTGTTCCGCCTGGTACCCGGCATGCAGGTCGGCCAGGAACGCAGCGGCATCCACTGGGTCACCTACCACGGGCTGGGCAACGACTCCCCGGCGGACATGCAGGTGCTCATCGATGGACGAGCCGTCTATTCCCCCGCTGTCCTCGGCGGCGTGGATTGGCTGGCGCTCCCGGTCACGGTGGACGAGATCGAGCGCATCGAGATCGTACGCGGCACCGATGCGGTCGCCTACGGACCGAACGCCTTCCTCGGCGTCATCAACATTATCACCCGCCAGGCGGGCAGCGCCCCGGGAGCATCGGCCACCGCCGGCGCCGGCAACGAGAACATCCGCGACCTGCGCGCGACCTGGGACAGCCCACCCGGCGACCACGCGGTCCGCCTTGCCGCCGCCACCCGCAGCGACGACGGCTATGCCGGATTGCACGACCGCAGCCGGATGAACATCTTCAGCCTGCGTAGCGACCACCAGATCTCGAATCGCGACCAGGCCACGCTCCGGATCACCGCCAGCGACGGCGCGCGCGAAACCGGCTATGCCGATTCGCCGCTGAACAATGACGGCGAACGTACCATCGACACCCATAGCGCTTCGCTGCAGGCACAGTGGCGGCACTTGCCGAACCCCGACGACGAGATCCTGATCAATTACTTCCACAACGACATCTCGGCCCGCGACGAGTGGATCACTTCGGCGCCCGCGCTCGGCTTTCCCTACGTACCCCTGAACCGCAACCGCGACATCGAGCGCAACAGCCTCGAGGCGCAGCATCGCTTGACCCTGGGCGAGGATGTCAAGGCCGTCTGGGGCGGCGAGGCCCGGCGGGAGACGGCCCACGCGCCGTTCATCTACTACGGGCGCAACGAAATCGCGACCAGCCTCTACCGCTTGTTCGGCAACCTGGAGTGGCGCGTCGCAGCCAACTGGACGACCAATCTCGGTGCCATGGCGGAGAAGTATTCCGATGACCGCACGCGCCTGTCGCCGCGCACGTTCGTCAACTGGCAGGCCGGCCCGACAACGACGCTGCGCGCAGGCTACTCGCGCGCCTGGCGGGACCGCAACCTGCTCGAACGCTACGGCGACGTCCGAGTCTTCGATCCCGCCACCGGCGTCTTGCTCGCCCGGCCCTACGTCCAGAATCCCGACCTCGCGCCGCCGCGCATCGACAGCGTGGAAATCGGCTGGCTGGAGCGGTTCACGCCGGGCGACACGCGGCTCGACGTGCGCCTGTTCAACGAGCGCATCACCGGATTCGTGGCGCGGCGCCAGACGGCAATCACGCCCGACCTGCCGCTGCTCGCGTTCGCACCGCCGCCGTACACCGTCTTGCCTGCGCAGTATTACAACGTCGACTTCCCGGTCACCTTGCGCGGCCTGGAATACCAGGTGCAAACCAGGCCTTGGGCGGACGGGCGCATCATCCTGAACCATGTGATGATCGATCGACGCATCGAGGATCCGGCCGTCAGGACACGCGTCGCGCCCTACACCGCCAGCCTGAGTTGGCTCCAGAACTGGAGCAGCGACTGGTCGAGCATGCTCTCGGCCCTGCGCATGGGCCCCCTGGCCGGCGGCGAAGGCTTCGTCAGCCAATACAGCTATCAGGCGCCGGCGTACACGACCTACGATTTCAGTGTCAGGCGCCGCCTGCGTGTCGGCTCGCAGGACGTCGTGATTGCACTCTCCGGCATCAATCTCGGCGGCGACCACCAGGAAATCGCCGACCGTTCCGAGCAGAAACTGCATCCGGAAGGCCCGGTCAACCCGGTATCGAAGCTGGTCTTTCTTTCGGTCACCATCGGCGCACGCTGAAACCGCCCCAAGCCTCCGCGCCTCCGGTAAGCTTGCCGCCTTTCCGAATCACCCTCAGGTTCCTGCACCATGGCCCAATACGTAATGTCGATGCTGCGCGTGAACAAGATCGTTCCGCCCAAGCGCCAGATCATCAAGGACATCTCCCTTTCCTTCTTCCCCGGCGCCAAGATCGGCCTGTTGGGCCTCAACGGTTCCGGCAAGTCGACCGTGCTGAAGATCATGGCCGGCGCCGACAAGGAGTTCGACGGCGAGGTGCAGTGGCTACCCGGCATTTCGATCGGCTACCTGGCGCAGGAACCGCAGTTGAATGCCGAGCATACCGTGCGCCAGGAAGTCGAAGCCGGGCTGGGCGAAGTGGTTAGCGCGCAGAAGAAGCTGGAGGAAATCTACGCCGCCTATGCCGAACCCGATGCGGACTTCGACAAGTTGGCAGAGGAACAAGCGAAGTACGAGGCCATCATCGCCACCTCCGGCGCCGACGTCGAGCACCAGATGGAGATCGCCGCCGACGCCCTGCGCCTGCCGCCCTGGGATTCGGTGATCAAGAATCTCTCCGGCGGCGAGAAGCGCCGCGTCGCGCTGTGCCAGTTACTGCTCTCCAAGCCCGACATGCTGCTGCTCGACGAACCGACCAACCACCTCGACGCCGAATCGGTCGAGTGGCTCGAGCAGTTCCTGGTCCGTTTCCCGGGCACCGTGGTGGCCGTCACCCACGACCGCTACTTCCTCGACAACGCGGCCGAATGGATCCTTGAACTCGACCGCGGCATGGGCATTCCCTGGAAGGGCAACTACTCGTCCTGGCTGGAGCAGAAGGAAGCGCGCCTGGAGACCGAGCAGAAGCAGGTCGACGCCCATATGAAGGCGATGAAGCAGGAACTCGAGTGGGTGCGCCAGAACCCCAAGGCGCGCCAGGCCAAGAGCAAGGCGCGCCTGGCCCGCTACGAGGAGATGTCCAGTTTCGAGTACCAGAAGCGCAACGAGACGCAGGAAATCTTCGTACCGCCCGGCGAGCGCCTGGGCAACGAGGTAATCGAATTCAAGGATGTCACCAAGAGTTTCGGCGACCGCCTGCTGATCGACAAGCTGTCGTTCAAGGTACCGCCCGGCGCCATCGTCGGCATCATCGGCCCGAACGGCGCAGGCAAATCGACGCTGTTCCGCATGATCCAGGGCAAGGAGCAGCCCGACAGCGGCGAGATCGTCATCGGCCCGACGGTGAAGATGTCTTCCGTCGACCAGTCGCGCGAAGGGCTCGCCAACGACAAGACCGTATTCGAAGCCGTGTCCGGCGGCCAGGACATCCTCACCGTCGGCAAGTTCGAAATGCCGAGCCGCGCCTACCTCGGCCGCTTCAACTTCAAGGGCGGCGATCAGGGGAAGATCGTCGGCAACCTCTCCGGCGGCGAACGCGGCCGGCTGCATCTGGCGTCCACGCTGATCCAGGGCGGCAACGTGCTGTTGCTCGACGAACCCTCGAACGACCTCGACGTGGAAACGCTGCGGGCGCTGGAAGATGCCCTACTGGAGTTCTCCGGCTGCGTGCTGGTGATTTCCCACGACCGCTGGTTCCTCGACCGCATCGCCACCCACATCCTGGCCTGCGAAGGCGACTCGCAGTGGTTCTTCTACGCCGGCAACTACCAGGATTACGAGGAAGACAAGCGCAAGCGGCTCGGCGAGGACGGTGCCAAGCCGCATCGCATCCGCTACAAGCCGATCAGCCGCTAGGGGTTCAGTGCTCCGACTTCAGGCTCTCGGCAAAGAGTGCCTGGAGTTGGGTGGGAAATTCGAAGCGCGCAAAGGTGTTCCAAATCTGGGCGTCGTTGGCACCGGCGCGGCGATTGACGAACTGGATACCGAGCGACTTGCCGTTGGCGGCCAGCGTGGCGAAGGCGAAGCGCCAGCGCTGCGCTTCGGCCAGTCGTTCGCGCAATTCACGCTCGTTGATGATCGCGATTCCCGCCCGCTTTAGCGAATCCAGGAATTCGTCGAAAGACTCTGTGCTCAGGCTGCCCATCAGTTTTCTCCGTTATGCGGGGTAGTCCGCCCTTTGGAGCAATAACGCTTGCTCGACGAGCAGGTTGACGGCGTTCGATCGACCTTGCTGCCACCAATGGTACGGGCTTAGACTGCGCGCTCTTCCCAACGCGCCGCTCTGCCGCACTCATCCATGAAGCTATTCCTTGCCGTCCTGGCATTCATCATCGCAATCCTGGTCGCACCCATGTTCCTGTCGCCCGCTCCCGACAACCGGTCGGGGCAGGCGGTAGCCGGCCTGCCTTGGCAGATCGAGGTACTTTCCGATGGACATTCCCGCGTCTTCGACTTGACCATTGGCGCCAACACCCTGAGCGATGCCCGCGCCCGCTTCGGCGATGGCGAGATGGCCCTGGTCGCCGCGCCTGGCGAAGCCGCGTCGCTGGAACTCTATCTCGACACCGTGACCGTCGGCGCCGTGACCGGCAAGCTGATCGTGACCGCCGACCTTGCCGTCGAGACCATCGCCGCCATGCGCCAGCGCGCCACCAAGACCGAGTACATGAAGAGCAGCACCAAGAAGTCCGCACTCGCCGAGCAGGACCAGCCCGCCGCCTTCGCGGCCCCCATCCGCGGACTGGCTTTCGTGCCGTCGATCAACCTCGACGAGAGCATGATCCTCCAGCGCTTCGGCCCGCCCGCCGAACGTATCCGCACGTCCGAGCAGACGGAACATTTCCTCTATCCGGAGCGCGGACTCGATATCGCGCTCGATGCCGAGAACAAGGAATTGCTGCAATATGTGGCGCCACGCGACTTCGCCCGCCTGCGCGGTCCGCTGCAGGCCATGGGAGCAAAGCCATGAGTGCCAAGCCGTCCCGCCTGCGCCTGGGCATTCCCAAGGGCAGCTTGCAGGAGACCACGCAGAGCCTGTTCCAGCGCGCCGGCTACAACCTGCGCATCTCCGGCCGCTCCTACTATCCCGACATCGACGACGCCGAGATCGAGTGCATCCTGATCCGGCCTCAGGAAATGGCCCGCTACGTCGGCCAGGGCATCCTCGATTGCGCCATCACCGGACTCGACTGGATCCTCGAGACCGGCGCCGATGTGGAGCAGCTCGCCGACCTGCGCGCGCCGTGGCCGAACTACGGCATCGTGCGTTGGGTGATGGCGTCCAAGGATGGCTCGCCGTTCGATACCGTCAAGGATCTGCAGGGCAAACGCATCGCCACCGAAGCGGTCGGCATGACGCGTCGCTTCCTGGCCGAGCACGGCGTCACCGCCGAGATCGAGTTCTCCTGGGGCGCCACCGAGGTCAAGCCGCCCATCCTTGCCGACGCCATCGTCGACGTCTCGGAGACCGGCTCTTCGCTGCGTGCCAACAACCTCAAGGTCATGCACGTGGTGCTGGAAAGCACGCCGCGCTTCATCGGCAACCGTGTTGCGCTCCAGGACGCCTGGAAGCGCGACAAGATCGAGCGCGTCCTGATGATGCTGAAGGGCGCCATCGCTGCCGCCACGCGCGTACTGCTGTCGATGAACGTGCCGCGCGACAAGGTCGACGCCGTGCTGAAGATGCTGCCGGCCCTCGCGACGCCGACGGTTTCCACGCTGGCCGATCCGGCCTGGGTGGAAATGTCCACCGTCGTAGACGAGAAGCTGGTGCGCGACCTGATGCCCAGCCTTTACGCCGCCGGCGCGCGCGGCATCATCGAACTGCCGATCAGCAAGATAGTGGAGTAGCGCTCGCTGCGGCAAGCATCGCCGCGCGCGTCTCTGGGGTTTCCAGGCTGATGCGGCCGAGCGCGCCGCTGCGGTAGTCGGTGAGCAGCACCAGCGAGGCCTTGTCCATGTCGAACGCGCCGCCGCTGCCCTTGATCAGGCAGCCACGCTTCTTCGCCACGCCCTCGATGACGCCGGGCGCATCGAGGCCCTCGACGGCAAGCCCGTAGCGCTTGGCGATTCCCTCCGGGTAGCGGGAGAGCAGCACGCCCGCCAGGAAGGTCGCCACCTCCTCCTCCAGCACTGCATTGGTGCCGATCGCGTGGCTGGCGGCCAGCATGTAGCCGTCCGAATCGTGCTCGATCTTCGGCCACATCAGGCCGGGCGTATCGAACAGGGTCTGGCGCGGCGAGAGGTCGATGCGCTGCTGCTGCTTGGTCACCGCCGGCTCGTCGCCGACCGCCGCGACGCGCTTCTTCACCAGCGCGTTCATCAGCGTCGACTTGCCGACGTTGGGGATGCCCATGATCATCATCCGCAATGGCTTGGTGCCGTCGTTGCGATGCGGCGCCAGCGACTGGCACAGCGCCGGCACCTTGGCCGCATCGCCGGGCTTCTTGCAGGAAATCGCCACCGCCTTGACGCCCGGCTGCCTGTTGTAGAACGCCAGCCAGGCCTGGGTGGCTTCTGGATCGGCGAGGTCGGCCTTGTTGAGCAGCCGCAGGCAGGGCCGCTGCCGCGCCAGGCGCAGCTCGCGGATCATTGGATTGCTGCTCGCCTCCGGGCAGCGCGCATCGAGCACCTCGATGACGACGTCGGTCATCGCCATGGTCTCGCCCGCCTTCCTGCGCGCCGAGGTCATGTGGCCGGGGAACCATTGGATAGTCATGACCGTATTATCGCCGACTTGCCAACCAGTCCAGCACGCCATCTCCAGCCCTGCGGCCACTGGCGAAGCAGGCGGTGAGCAGATAACCGCCCGTCGGTGCTTCCCAGTCGAGCATTTCGCCGGCGCAGAACACGCCCGGCTTGTCGCGCAGCATCAGGTGTTCGTCGAGCGCTTCGAAACGCACCCCGCCGGCAGTGCTGATGGCTTCGTCGATCGGCCGTGTCGCGACCAGGCGCAGCCTTAGCGCCTTGATGGCAGAAGTCAGCCGTGGTGATACGCCGATCTCTTCCTTCGGCACGCATTCATGCAGCATCCCCACCTTCACGCCTTTCAGGCCCAGCCGGCTTTGCAGGTGGCTGGACAGGGAACGCGCGCCGCGCGGATGCGCCACTTCGGTGGCAACCTGTTCGAGCGACCTGTCGGGCAGCAGGTCGACTTCCAGATCCGCGTGGCCGTGCGCCTCGATGGCGTCGCGCAATGGCGCGGACAGCGCATAGACCAATCCGCCCTCGACGCCATGCCCGGTGACGACGAACTCGCCGCGGCGCGTGACACTGCCGAAAGACGCGGCGACCGACTTCACCGGTTCGCCGGCGAACTTGTTGCGGAAGAAATCGCTCCACGCCACGTCGAAGCCGCAGTTCGCCGGCTTCAAGGGCGCGACCGCGATGCCCGCATCCTTCAGCGCCGGCACCCAGGCGCCGTCCGAGCCGAGCTTCGCCCAACTGCCGCCGCCGAGCGCCAGCACCACTGCATCGGCACGTATCGACGTCTCGCCACCGGGCGTTGCGAAGCGCAAGGCGCCGTCCGCGTTCCAGCCCAGCCAGCGATGCCGGGCGTGGAACTTCACGCCGCTCGCACGCAGGCGGTGCAACCAGGCCCGCAGCAGCGGCGCCGCCTTCATGTCGATGGGAAAGATGCGGCCCGACGAACCAACGTAGGTCTCGATGCCGAGTTTGCTCGCCCAGGCCCGTAGTTCATCCGCGCCAAACTTCGCCAACCACGGCTCGACGAACTTGCGCCTGTCGCCGTACCGGGCAACGAACTGCTCGCGCGGCTCGGCGTGGCTGAGGTTCAGCCCGCCCTTCCCCGCCATCAGGAACTTGCGGCCGACCGAGGGCATGGCGTCAAAGACATCAACGCCCATGCCTGCCTGGCTCAGCACCTCCGCCGCCATCAGCCCGGCCGGACCACCGCCGATGACGGCAACGGCCATCAGTCGCGGGCGGCGAGCACGCGGTACTGCGCGGCCAGGCGATGCGTTTCGCCGGCACGCAGCGTAATGACGTCCTCGGCGGCATTGGCCGTTTCGACGCAGACCATGCCCCAGGGACCCTCGGCGCCGAAGTCGCCCATCTTCTCGGCCTTCTCCGTCCAGGGATTCCAGACGATGGTCGAACGGCTGCCGGTGCTGGTGATCAGGATGGTCCGGTCCATGACCGGATCGAGGACGCCGCAACAGCCATGCGTGCCGAGGTAAATGCGGTCGGTTTCCTGCGTAAAGCTCACCTGTCCCTGCTGGCGCATGCGGCCGCCGCCGACCTTGTCGAGGTAGTCGCAGCCCTCCAGGCCGGCCACCGTTGCCTGGCGAATGTCGCCGACCACAAAATAGGTGTGCAGCGCCTGGCCCAGCTCGAACGGCACCTTGCCGGTGTTGGTGGTCGCCAGTTCAACCTCCAGTTCTTCGCCGACGGTGACGATATTGCGCACGGTCGACTCGTGCGGCCATTGGGCGCGCGTGGCATCGCTCTGAGTCAGTTCGAACTCGAGGCGGACGCGGCCGTCGGGCAGCGCCTTGCTCGCCACCAGTGCCCAAGGCACCGTGCGAGCGAAGCCGTGGCCGGGGAACTGTGGATTGCCGGCATGCGCCCCAAACCAGGGCCAGCAAACCGGCACCCCACCGCGGATCGACTTGCCCGGCGCGTACTTGGCCAGCTTCGACACCCAGATCACCGGCTGCTGGCCGGCCGGCTGCCAAGTCATCACATGCGCGCCCTGCAGGGCGACGGTTGCGCTGGCGAACGGTGTCGTCACCCGCGCGGCGACCAGTTCGCCGATCGTCTCGAAACTCAGCTTGCCGGCGATGCCGTACTGCTGGGTCAGATTTTGAATTTCACTCATGGCTGTCTCCTCGTTGAATTTGTATTCGAGTGCTTAGAATCGGGATGAATTGTAAGCGGAGCCATGCATGACCACCCATCCCTCGGTTTGTCCTCACGATTGCCCCAGCGCCTGCGCGCTGGATGTGGAACTCGATGCCACGGGACGTGTGACACGCCTGCATGGCGCCAAGGACCATCCGCACACGCAAGGCATCATCTGCGCCAAGGTGGCCCGCTACGCCGAGCGCGTCCATCACCCCGATCGTCTCACCGTGCCGCTGAAGCGCATCGGTGCCAAGGGCGAAGGCAGGTTCGCGGCTATCGGCTGGGACGAGGCGCTCGACGAGGTCGCGGCGCGCTTCAAGACGGCGTCGGACCGCTACGGCCCCGAGACGGTCTGGCCCTACCAGTACGCGGGCACCATGGGATTGGTCCAGCGCAACGCCATCGAGCGGCTGCGCCACGTCATGGGCTATTCGCGGCAACTCTTCACGATATGTACCGCTGCCGCAGGCGCCGGCTGGCTGGCCGGCGTCGGCACCAAGTGGGGCACGGACATGCGCGAGATTCCGCACTCCGACCTGATCGTCGTCTGGGGCACCAACGTGGTCGCCACGCAAGTCCAGGTCATGACCCTGATCACGCAGGCGCGCCGCACACGCGGTGCCAGGCTGGTGGTCGTCGATCCCTACCGCAACGCCACCGCCGAGAAAGCCGACCTGCATCTCATGCTGAAGCCCGGCACCGACGGGGCATTGGCCGCGGCCGTGATGCACGTGTTGCTGAAGGAGGGTTACGCAGACCGGGACTACCTGGCCCGTCTCACCGACTTCGGGCCGGATGTCGACGCCCACCTTGAGACCCGCACGCCGCAATGGGCCGCCGCGATCACCGGCCTGGGCGTCGAGGCAATCGTCGCCTTTGCCCGCCTGTACGGCTCGACGAAGCGCAGCTACTTGCGCGTCGGCCTGGGCTTCACCCGCCAGCGCAACGGCTCGGTCGCCGCCCATGCCGTCTCCTGCCTGCCCGCGATCACCGGTGCCTGGCAACAGCAGGGCGGCGGCGCATTCCAGATGAGCGGCGACTGTTTCGGCAAGCTCGACAAGACCCTGCTTACCGGCGAGGATGTGGCGCGATCGGGCGTTCGTGCGCTCGACATGAGCCGGATCGGCGCCGTGCTTACCGGCGACCCGCAGGACATCGGCAACGGCCCGCCCGTGACGGCGATGCTCATCCAGAACACCAATCCCATGGTGGTCGCGCCGGAGCATGGCCGCGTCCGGCAGGGCTTCCTGCGCGACGACCTGTTCGTCTGCGTCCACGAGCAGCGCATGTCCGAAACGGCGCTGATGGCCGACATCGTGCTGCCGGCCACCACCTTCCTCGAGCACGATGACCTCTACGGCTCCTACGGCATCAGCTTCCTGCAGATCGCCCGGGCGATCGTGCCGCCGGCGGGTGAAACGCGGTCGAACCACGACGTGATCTGCGCGCTGGCAAAACGACTGGGTGCCCGCCACTCCGGCTTCGACATGGACACCTGGGAACTGATCGACGCCACGCTCAGGCAATCCGGCCTGCCCGGCGCCGACGAACTGCTACGGCAACGCTGGCTCGATCTCGCCCCGAGTTTCGATGAGGCGCACTTCCTGAACGGTTTCGGCCATCCGGACGGGCGCTTCCGCTTCAAGCCACAGTGGGGCAACGACGGGCTGCCGGCCTATCCCGACCATGCACCACTGATCGAGGAGGCCGACAAGGCGCATCCGTTCCGGTTGGTTACCGCACCCGCGCACAGCTTCCTGAATTCCTCGTTCAACGAAACGCCCTCCTCGCGCAGGGCGGAGCAGCAGCCGATGGCACTCATCCATCCGGAGGACCTGAAAGCGCAAGGCCTGGCGGACGGCGCGACGGTCCGCATCGGCAATGCGCGCGGGGCGATTTCGATTGCCGCTGCCGCCTTCGACGGCGTTCAGCGCGGCGTCATGATCGTCGAAGGCCTCTGGGGCAATGCCGACTTCATCGAAGGCGCCGGCATCAACCAGCTCACCAGCGCCGACGTCACCCTGCCCGCGGGCGGCGCCCCGTTCCACGACACCAAGGTCTGGTTGCGGGCGCCGTAGCGCGCGCTACTCGCCGAGCTCGGCCAGGCCGTCCGCGGCGATCTCGCGCACATCGGTGCTATCGTCCTGCAGGCGCGGCTCGAGAAACGAGCGCGCCAACTGCGAGCCGGACAGGCCGAGATAGTGGCAGGCATCGGCCCGCACCCGCGCATCGGCATGCTCAGACAGCTTGCCCAGCTTCATCACCAGCACGCGCAGCGGCTCCTTGCGGGCATAGCGCTCGAAGACGGCCGAGGCGCCCAGGCTGACGTTCATGCTGGCATCCGGATTGCCGACGATGGGCAGCAGGTCGGCGAGCAGCTCGGGCCGGCTATCGACAATCTCGACCACCTTCTTCAACCCGCCTTCCATGAGCAGGATATGAAAGTAGTCGGCCATGCCGCCGGGACCGCTGGCGGCCCGCACCCGCAGTTTCAATTCATCGAGAATCTTCATGGACTTGCATTATGCCTGTCTGCGATAATGCCGGGCTCGCCGGTTCAGCCGGCCCCCCGTTTCCCTCCTTCAGGCGGGTACCCCATGACAGACACCATCGACTCCTTCGCGGCACTCAAACTGCCGTCCGCCCTGCTATCCGCACTGACCGACGTCGGCTACGAGACGCCTTCGCCCATCCAGGCGGCCTGCATTCCCGTCCTGCTCGCCGGCAACGACCTGCTCGGCGAAGCCCAGACCGGCACCGGCAAGACCGCGGCCTTCGCGCTGCCCGTGCTGGCCCGACTCAATCTTGCCCTCAAGAAGCCGCAAGCCCTGGTGCTGGCGCCGACACGCGAACTGGCCATCCAGGTCGCCGAGGCCTTCCAGAAGTACGCCAAGCACATGCCGGGCTTCCACGTGCTGCCGGTCTACGGCGGCCAGAGCATGGTCATCCAGTTGCGCGCGCTGTCACGCGGCGCCCACGTGATCGTCGGCACGCCGGGCCGCGTCATGGACCATCTGGAGCGCAAGAGCCTCAACCTCGACGCGCTGCAGACCCTGATCCTCGACGAAGCCGACGAAATGCTGCGCATGGGCTTCATCGACGACGTCGAATGGATTCTCGGCAATACGCCGGCGACGCGCCAGACCGCGCTGTTCTCGGCCACCATGCCGGAGCCGATCCGCCGCATCACCAAGCGCTACCAGCGCGATCCGCAGCAGATCAAGATCAAGGCGGCCACCGCCACCGTCTCCACCATCCGCCAGCGCTACTGGCAGGTGCGCGGCGCCGACAAGCTCGACGCGCTGACCCGCATGCTGGAGGTCGAGGAGGATTTCGACGCCGCCATCATCTTCGTGCGCACCAAGCTGGCCACCGTCGACCTCGCCGAAAAGCTGGAGGCGCGCGGCATGGAAGCCGCGGCGCTGAACGGCGACATGACCCAGGGCCTGCGCGAGCAGGTGATCGAGCGACTGAAGAACGGCAGCCTGGACATCGTCGTCGCCACCGACGTCGCCGCACGCGGCATCGACGTGCCGCGCGTCAGCCACGTCATCAACTACGACGTGCCCTACGACACCGAAGCCTACATCCACCGCATCGGCCGAACCGGGCGCGCCGGGCGTGCCGGCAGCGCCATCCTGTTCGTCGCTCCGCGCGAAATGCGCATGCTGAAGGCCATCGAGGGTGCCACGCGGCAGAAGATCGAACCCATCTCGCTGCCGACCGCCGGCGAAGTCGCGGAAAGACGCGTCGCCCAGTTCCAGGAACAGATCCTCGAAGTGCTGGGCAACTAGAACCTCGATTTCTTCTACGAAGTCATCCGGCGCATGGAAAGCGAGCAGAACATCGCCACGCGGCAGATCGCTGCCGCACTGGCATTCCTCGCCACGCGCGACAGACCGCTGAAGCCGGACATTCCCGACATTCCCGCGCCGCCGCCGGCTCCGTCATTCACCGCTGCGCCACGCGAAGCCCGCGACGAGAAGCCGCGTCACGAGCGGCGTCCCGCCACGGCTGACTTTTCGCCGGACACCGGCAAGGCCAAGCCGACGCTCGCCGAGGGCGACCTCAAGCGCTACCGCATCGACGTGGGCCGGAACCTCGGCGCCACGCCGAAGGAAATCGTCGGCGCCATCGCCAACGAAGGCGGCATCGCGGGCAAGTTCATCGGCCAGATCCACCTGTTTGCCGAATTCTCGACGGTCGAACTGCCCGAACTGCCGCCCGACATCATGGCGACGCTGAAGAAGACGCGCGTCAAGCAGACGCCGCTCAACATCCGCCCCTTCGATCCCGATGGCACGGATACGCGGCCGCAGCGCGCCGAGAGGCCCGAGCGACCCGCCTACAGCGAACGGCCGCCTCGTTCCGAGCGCCCCGAGCGCCCGGCCAAGCCCGCCTTCGGCGCCAAGCCGCCGTACAAAGGCAAGCGCGCCGACGCACCGCACGCCGCGCCCCGGAAACCGCGCAAACCTTGATCGAACTGCTCGCCCCGGCCAAAACTGCCGAGATCGGCCGCGAGGCCATCCTGCACGGCGCCGATGCGGTGTACATCGGCGGCCCGGCCTTCGGGGCGCGCGACAAGGCCGGCAATTCGATGAGCGAGATTGCGGCGCTGGTCGAGTTTGCGCACAAGTTCCACGCCCGCATCTACGTCACGCTCAACACCATCCTGCACGACGACGAACTGGAGCCGGCACGCCAGTTGGCGCACCAGTGCTGGGATGCCGGCGTCGATGCGCTGATCGTGCAGGACATGGGCCTGCTCGAACTCGACCTGCCGCCGATCGACCTGCACGCCTCCACGCAATGTGACATCCGCACGCCCGAGCGGGCGCGCTTCATGGCCGAGGTCGGCTTCTCGCAGATCGTGCTGGCACGCGAATTGGCCATCGACGAGATCGGGCGCGTGCGCGCGGCCGTGCCGGACGACGTGGTCATCGAGCATTTCGTCCACGGCGCGCTTTGCGTCGCCTATTCCGGCCAGTGCTACATCAGCCACGCCCAGACCGGCCGCAGCGCCAACCGCGGCGACTGCTCGCAGGCCTGTCGGCTGCCCTACACCCTGCAGGACATGCGCGGCCAGGTGGTCGCCTTCCAGAAGCACGTGCTCTCGCTCAAGGACAACAACCAGAGCGCCAACCTCAAGGCGCTGATCGAGGCTGGCGTAGGCAGCTTCAAGATCGAGGGGCGCTACAAGGACGCGCCATACGTCAAGAACATCACCGGCCACTACCGGCGGCTGATCGACGAACTTGGCGAACAAGCCACATCGAGCGGCCGGACGAAGCTCTTCTTCACACCCGACCCGGACAAGACCTTCCACCGCGGTTCGACCGACTACTTCGCCAATGGTCGCCAGGCCGACATCGGCGCCTTCGACACGCCTGCCTTCGTCGGCACGCCGCTGGGTACCGTCGCGAAGGTCGGCCCGGACTTCATCGATATCGAAACACCGGAAGCGATGGCCAACGGCGATGGCGTCTCGTGGCAATACAAGCAAGCCTCGGCGGGGCTGCAGGCCAATACCGTGGCGCGCCTCGGCGCGACCCTATGGCGGGTGCATCCGGACAAGCCAATCAAGGACCTGCCCGGCCTGAAGGTCGGACTGGCCATCAACCGCAACCGCGACCACGCGTGGGAGCAGGCGCTGACGAAGAAGTCGGCCGAGAGAAAAATTCCGGTCGCGGCCCGCATCGTCGAAACGAAGGATGGCTTTGCGCTGACGCTCACCGACAGCGACGGCATCGCCGCGACCGTCGGCATCGCCTGCGAAAGTCAGCCGTCGCGGAACGCCTCGGAGGCTGCGCTCGGCCTGCGCGAGCAACTTGGCCGGCTCGGCAGCACGGATTTCGCGCTGACCGACCTCGTCGTCGAATGGGCAGAACCGCGTTTCGTGCCCAACTCGCTGCTCAACCAGTTGCGCCGCGATGCGGTGGCCGCACTGATCGCCGCGCGGCTGGCCGCTTATCGTCGCCCGCTGCGCCGGCCCGCCGTGGAGCCGCCGTCAGCCTATCCGGAAGCGTCGCTGTCCTTCCTCGCCAACGTTTACAACCACGCCGCGCGCGCCTTCTACGGGAAACACGGCGTGAAGCTGATCGCCGCCGCCTACGAGGCGCACGAGGAGGCAGGCGAAGTGCCCCTGATGATCACCCGCCACTGCCTGCGCTATTCCTTCAGCCTCTGTCCGAAACAGGCCAGGGGCGTCGAGGGCGTCCAGGGACATGTGCGCGCCGAACCGATGGTGCTGGTGAACGGCAACGAGAAGCTTCGCCTGGAATTCGATTGCCGAGCTTGCGAAATGCATGTCATCGGTAAAATGAAAGGTCATATCCGCAACAGTCCGCCGCCCGGCTGCCAATAATGCTTCGTCCGGTCCTGACCTTGCTGCTGCTCTGCCTGAGCGCATCCGCCATGGCCAGGCCAACGGTAGGACTGGTGCTGGGCGGTGGCGGTGCGCGCGGTGCGGCGCACATCGGCGTGCTGGAGGTGCTGGAGGAGTTGCGCGTCCCGGTCGACTGCGTCGCCGGCACCAGCATGGGAGCGCTGGTCGCCGGCGCCTACGCGGGCGGCCTGACCCCGGCCGCGATGCGCGAGGCGCTGGCCAAGGCCGACTGGAGCGACATGTTCATGGACAACCCGGAGTACTCCGAGTTGTCGTATCGCAACAAGACCATCTCGCGGCGCTTCGTGCCGGGTTCGGAAACCGGTGTCGGCGCGAATGGTGTGCACTACCAGGGCGGCATGGTCGCCGGCCAGAAGATCAAGCTCTTCTTCAACCAGTTGGTCCGTTCCGACCTGGGCGAACGCAGCATCGAGGGCCTGCCCCTGCCGCTCTCGATCATCGCCACCGACATCGGCAGCGGCGACCGGGTGGTCTTCCGCGACGGCAGCCTGACCCGCGCCATGCGCGCCAGCATGTCCGTGCCCGGCCTGTTGGCGCCAGCCGAGTACAACGGCCGCAAGCTGGTCGACGGCGGCCTGGTCGACAACCTGCCGATCGAGGAGGCGCGCCAGCGCTGCCAGCCCGACGTGATCATCGCCATCAACGTCGGCTCGCCGCTGCTGAAACCGGAGGAAATCGGCTCCCTGCTGTCGGTTTCGGCGCAGATGGTGAACATCCTTACCGAGCAGAATGTCACCCGCTCGCTGGCCGGGCTCAAGACACAGGACATCTACATCCGGCCGAACCTCGACGGCATCACGGCCGGCGACTTCCAGAAGAATGCCGAAACCGCCGATCGCGGCCGCGCGGCGGCCGAGGCCGTGCGGGACCGATTGCGGACGCTGGGCGTCGGCGAGGATGAATACCGGCGCTGGTGGCAAGGCATCGAACTGGCCCGGCTCGTGCCGCCGAACGTCGATGAAATCGCCGTCGTCGGCCTGAAGGACGTCAATCCGGCAGCCCTCACCCGTCACCTGGAACAGCAATCCGGCGAGCAGATCGATACGGCGCGGTTGAATCGCAACCTGCTGCGTGCCTATGGCGATGGCTACTACGAAGGCATCGACTACGAAGTCCTGTCGATCCGCGACCGCCACATCCTGCGCGTCCTGCCCGTCGAAAAACCCTGGGGGCCGGATTACGTGCGCGTCGGCGTCCATTTGCAGAGCACCCTGCGCCGCGGTTCCAGCTACGGCCTGCGCGGCGGCTACCACCGCACCTGGCTCAACCGCCTCGGCGGCGAATTCCTGCTCACAGGCGAAATCGGCACCACCGATGCGATCAATTTCGACTTCTACCAGCCGGTCGAGGCGACCCAGGTCTTCTTCGTCGAACCGCAGTTCGGCTATCGGCGCAAGGAAGTCGACATCTTCGAGCGGGACAAGCACATCGCCCAATACCGTTTCGTCGAGGGGCGCCTCGGCCTGATGGCCGGCGCCAATATCGGCCGGCTCGGCCAGGTTCGCGCCGGCTGGGAACAGCAGCACTATCGCACCGTACGCGAGGTCGGCACGCTCTGGCTGCCCGAGGAAGACGTCCGCTATGGCGGCTGGCGCCTGGCCCTAGACCTCGACCAGAAAGACCGCCTGCACAACGCGACGCGCGGCTGGGCCATCCGCGGCAACTACTTCGACAGCGCCAAGGCCGACTACAGCAAGCTGGAGGCGGAGATCCAGGCTTCGGGTTCGCTCGGCGACTTCGTCGTCACCGGCCGTTTCCGCTACATCGGCTCGCCGCGCGGCCAGTTGCCTTACTACGACGCGGGCGCACTGGGCGGCTTCCTCAACCTGTCGGGATTCTCCCAGGGGCAGATCCTCGGCGATGAAATCCGCTATGGCAGCCTGCAGGCGGAGAAGATCATCGGCCGCCTGCCGCTCGGCCTGCGCGGCGACATGCGCCTCGGCTTCGCGCTGGAAACCGGCAAGGCCGGCCTGCGCTACACCGAGACGACGCGTGTCGGCTGGCTCAATTCCGGCGCCGTCTATGTCGGCGGCGAAACGCCGATCGGCATGCTCTATCTCGGTTTCGGCCGCTCCAACGCCGGCACCTCGAACATCTACCTGTTCGTCGGTACGCCCTGAGAGAAAGTCAGCCGTCGCGGCACGCCACCCCTACCGCTCCCGCAGACTCTCATCCTTGTACTGCAGCAGCGGCGAGAGGAAGTACTCGATGACCCGCCGCTGGGCGGTTTTCACCTCCACCGTCACCGCCATCCCCGGTGAGAGATTGACGGTCTTGTTCTCCACCTGAATCGTCGCGCGGTCGAGGTTCACCCGTGCGGGAAAGATGAGGCCCCGCTTCTCGTCATTCACCGCATCGTTCGAGACGTAGGCCACCTGGGCCTCGATGGTCCCGTATTTGGTGAAGGGGAAGGTCTCGATCTTCACCACGGCGTCCTGGCCCGGATTCACGAAGCCAATGTCCTTGTTCTCGACGTAGGCCTCGACCTCGATCGGGTTGTCTTTCGGCACCACCATCATCAGGGGCTGCGCCTCGGTCACCACCCCGCCGATGGTATGCACCGCCAACTGCTGCACCGTGCCGTCCACCGGCGCGGTGAGCGTCATCAGCTTGCCCCGCGAGTCGGCCTTGATCAGTTCCTGTTCGGCCGTGGTCGTCTTCTGCTCCGCCTCATTGAGGCTATCCAACGCCAAGCGCCGGAATTCGGCGATCAAGGCCGCCCGTTCACTCTTGCCGCCTTCGATGGCGGCCTCCAGTTCATGGAGCCGGCTCTTCTGGGTCGCCAGGTCGGCCTCCAGCTCGATCCGGGACTGTTCCTTTTCCAGATAGCCGTGTTCGGAAACAAACTTCTTGTCCACCAGGTTCTTGAAGTCCTGCGCCCGGCGCTTGGCGATGGGTACGGTCTGTTCGAGTTTGGTCACCACTTCGCGGGTGGAGGCCAGTTCCGCCGCCCGGCGGACATTGTCGGCATCGATGCGGGCGAGCCTGGCCTGGTACTCGTGATACTGGCCTTCGAGGACGCGCTGTTCCTGGCCACGCCGATCGGCGTCGATGCCCGAGACCGGACCGAGCATCGGCGCCCGCCCCGAGGCGATGGCCGTCAGCAGCGCCCGGGCACGGGCGGCCTGCATCCTGGCCGTGGCCAGATCGTTGGCCAGCCGGGTGCTGTCGGCGGTGGTGTTGGTGGCATCCAGTTCGATCAGCACATCACCGGCCTTGACGGCCTGCCCATCGGTGACGTGGATGGCCTTGACCGTGGCGGTCTCGATGGGCTGGATGACTTTGGTCCGGTCGCCGGGCACGATCTTGCCCTGGGCGGTCGCGACCACATCCATGTGGCCGAAGATCGCCCACAGCAAGGCGATGACGGCGAAGGCGATCAGCAGCCACATGGTGATGCGCGGCGCCGGGGATACCGGGGATTCCTGAAGCTCCAGCGCGGCGGGCAGGAACTGGGCTTCGTGCGGCAGGCGCGGATGGGGATCTAGGCTTTTGCGTTCCTGCCAGACGTGGCGGAAGATGGTCGCGTAGCGGGCGATCAGGTCGGCGAAGGCTTGCAGGCGGAGGGAGGGGGAAGGGTTCATTCTTGGCAATTCAAGATCGTTTCACCACCAAGTACACCAAGGACACCAAGAACTGCTAACGACATGTTTTCTTGGGATTGCTTGGTGCCCCTGGTGCACTTGGTGGTGAAAGGCCTTGTCATGTCTCACCCCATCTGCAGGCGATGCAGCCGGGAGTAATGCCCGGCCTCGTGGTTCAGGAGTTCGGCATGGCTGCCCGCCTCGACGATCCGGCCCCGGTCGAGGACGACGATGCGGTTGGCGTCCCGTACCGCCGAGAGGCGGTGGGCGATGACGATCACCGTGCGGCCCTGGCAGATCGCCTTCATGTTGTTCTGGATGATCCGTTCCGACTCGTAGTCGAGCGCGCTGGTGGCTTCATCGAAGATCAGGATGCGCGGGTTGGTGATCAGCGCCCGGGCGATGGCGATGCGCTGGCGCTGGCCACCCGACAGCGTCGAGCCGTGCTCGCCCACCGGGGTGTCGTAGCCTTCGGGAAGCTCCAGGATGAAGTCGTGGGCGCCGGCCAGCTTGGCGGCCTGGATGACGGCTTCCAAAGGCAGGCCGGGATCGGACAGGGCGATGTTCTCCCGGATGCTGCGGTTGAAGAGCATGTTCTCCTGAAGGACGACACCGATCTGGCGGCGCAACGAACTGGTGTCGGCCATGGCGAGGTCCATGCCGTCCACCAGCACCCGGCCGCTCTCGGGCAGGTAGAGGCGCTGGACCAGCTTGGTCAGGGTGCTCTTGCCCGAGCCGGAACGGCCGACGATGCCGATTACCTCACCGGCTTCGATGGTCAGTTCGATGCCTCTCAGGACTTCCGGTGCGTCCGGCCGGTAGCGGAAGACCACCCGGTCGAGTTCGATGCGGCCCTGGAGCGGCGGCAGACCGCTGCGGTTGGTGGCGAGTTCGGTCCGGCTGTTGAGGATGTCGCCCAGGCGCTGCACGGAGATGCCGGTCTGCTGGAAGTCGGTCCACAGTTGCGCCAGACGCATCACCGGTTGGGCGACCCGGCCGGCCAGCATGTTGAAGGCGATCAGTTGGCCGACGGTGAGTTGGCCGTCGATGACCAGCCGGGCGCCGAGCCAGAGGGTGGCGACGGTGACGAGCTTGCCGATCAGGTTCACGCCTTCGTGGGCGACGGTGCCGAGCGTGGCGGTGCGGAAGCCTGCCGCCACGTAGGCGGCGAGCTGGTTGTCCCATCGGCGGGTCATCTGCGGTTCGACGGCCATGGCCTTGAGGGTGTCGATGCCGTTGATGCTCTCGACCAGGAAGGCCTGGTTCTCGGCGCCGCGGTTGAACTTCTCGTGCAGGCGGGCGCGCAGGACGGGGGTGATGAGGACAGTGAGGATGCCGTAGGCCGGCAGCGACAGGAGGACGATCAGGGTCAGCCAGCCGCTGTAGAAGAGCATCACCCCGATGAAGACCACCGAGAAGAAGAGGTCCAGCACCAAGGTGATGGCGTTGCCGGTCAGAAACTGGCGGATGTTCTCCAGTTCGCGCACCCGGGCGACGGTGTCGCCGACCCGCCGAGCCTGGAAGTAGGCCAGCGGCAGGTTCAGGAGGTGGCGGAACAGCCGGGCGCCGAGTTCGACGTCGATGCGACTAGTGGTGTGGGCGAAGACGTAGCTTCTGAGTCCTGAGAGCACGGTCTCGAAGACGATGACGACCAGGAAGCCGAAGGCGATGACATCGAGGGTGGTGAAGCCGCGATGGACGAGTACCTTGTCCATGACGACCTGGAAGAAGAGCGGCGTGACCAGGGCGAAGAGTTGCAGGGCGAACGAAACCAACAGGACTTCCCCCAGGAGCTTGCGGTACTTGACGACGGCCGGGATGAACCAGGTGAAGTCGAACTTGGCGAGTTCGCCGGCCAGCGAGGCCCGGCTGGTGAAGAGGATCAGTTCGCCGTTCCACAGTTCGGCGAGTTCGGCGCTCTTCACGACTTGCGGTCGAACTTCGCCGGGATGCTGGATCAGGGCCTGGTCGCCGTCGTAGCGGGCCAGGATGAAGTAGCGGCCGTCGTGGGTGGCGCCGAGCGCCGGCAGAGGCGTGCGGTCAAGCCTGACTATTTCGGTGGTGACGCGCTTGGCTTTGAGGCCGAGCGACTTGGCGGCAAGCAGGATCTGCTCGATGCCGAAGGCTAGGCCGGGGGCCTTGAACTGGTGGGCGAGCTGGTCCGGGTCGGCGGCGACGCCGTGGAAGCGGGCCAGCATGGCGAGGCCCAGCAGGCCGGAGTCGGGCGGCGACTCAGTCATGACAAGTTCGTTTCACCACCAAGGGCACCAAGAGCACCAAGGAAAACCTCGTTCTCGTTCTTGAATCTCTTGGTGTCCTTGGTGTCCTTGGTGGTGAATACGGTCTACTGCCAGTTGGCGGCAATGGTCGTCCCCAAGGCATCCTGGTAGGTCGGCGGCAAGGTGGTCTGACCCGCGGCCGGTGGCGAGAAGGCCGCCATGGCCTGGACCAGGGTTTCCACCTTGGTATCGATCAGGGTCTTGCCGTCCGCCGTCTTGAACTGCTCGACGTGGTACTGGTTGCCCGAGTACCAGTTGTTGATGGTCAGCTTGTCCAAGGTGCCGATGATGCTCACTTCCAGATTGGTGCCGACATGGCGGAACCAGATCTGGTCGGCGCCGATGCCTGACAGGAAGCTGGCGATGTCGGTGTTGCCGGTGGTGCTGTCGTTCTCGGTCACGGTATCGGCCCCGTAGCCACGGCCCAGGACGTAGGTGTCGTTGCCAGCACCAGCCGCCAGATAATCGCTACCGACGCCGCCATTCAAGGTGTCGTTGCCGGCGTCGCCATACAGGATGTCGTCACCAGCATCTCCCTGCATCAAGTCGTTGCCGTTGCCACCCCAGAGGTAGTCCGCACCCGTACCGCCATCCAGAACGTCGTCGCCGTCCTGGCCCGAGAGGTAGTCGTTGCCATCACCACCGGATAACGTGTCGTTGCCGGCGGCACCGTACAGTCTGTCGTCGCCGGCTCCTCCATTCAGGGTGTCGTTGGTGGCATAGCCATAGAGGTTGTCGGCACCATCCGTGCCGACGGTCA
>JACRIZ010000050.1 GCA_016235765.1 Rhodocyclales bacterium
GGCCTGGTGGACAAGGTGCTGAACAAGCGCGGCGAAGCCTGACTAGCGGACCGACGATTGGGGAACGGCGATGGCTGAAAAGAAGACGACCGACAAGCTCTTGTACTGCTCCTTCTGCGGCAAGAGCCAGCACGAGGTCAAGAAGCTGATTGCCGGCCCGTCGGTGTTCATCTGCGACGAGTGCATCGAGCTCTGCAACGACATCATCCGCGACGAGGCGGCGGCCGATCCGGACGGCAAGCCCTCGCGCGACCTGCCGACGCCGCCGGAGATCCGCGGCATCCTCGACCAGTATGTAATTGGCCAGGAGCAGGCGAAGAAGATTCTCGCCGTCGCGGTATACAACCACTACAAGCGCCTGCGCCACCAGCAGAAGGGCTCGGAAGAGGTCGAACTGGCCAAGAGCAACATCCTGCTGATCGGGCCGACCGGCTCCGGCAAGACGCTGCTGGCCCAGACGCTGGCGCGGCTGCTCAATGTGCCTTTCGTGATGGCCGATGCGACGACCCTGACCGAAGCCGGCTACGTCGGCGAGGACGTCGAGAACATCATCCCGAAGTTGCTGCAAAAGTGCGACTACGAAGTCGAAAAGGCGCAGCAAGGTATTGTTTATATTGATGAGATCGACAAGATCTCGCGCAAGTCCGACAACCCGTCGATCACCCGCGACGTGTCGGGCGAAGGCGTTCAGCAGGCGTTGCTCAAGCTGATCGAAGGCACGATCGCCAGTGTGCCGCCGCAGGGCGGGCGCAAGCACCCGAATCAGGACTTCGTCCAGATCGACACCACCAACATCCTGTTCGTCTGCGGTGGCGCCTTCGACGGCCTGGAAAAGGTCATCCGCAACCGCTCGGAAAAGGGCGGCATCGGCTTCGGCGCCGAGGTCAAGAGCAAGGTGGACAAGAAGGCCGTCGGCGAGGTGTTGCGCACCGTCGAGCCCGAGGACCTGATCAAGTACGGCCTGATTCCGGAACTGATCGGCCGTCTGCCGGTCGTGGCGACTCTAGAGGAACTCAACGAGGATGCCCTGGTGACGATCCTGATCGAGCCGAAGAATGCCCTGATCAAGCAGTACCAGAAACTCTTCGCCATGGAGGGGGTCGAACTCGAAGTTCGGCCAGCCGCCCTTCAGGCGATTGCCCGCAAGGCCTTGAAACGCAAGACCGGTGCTCGTGGCCTGCGTTCGATACTCGAAGGCGCGCTGTTGGACACCATGTACGAACTGCCGGGGCTGGAAAACGTCGCCAAGGCCGTGGTGGACGAGGCGATGATCGAGAACGGCGGCCAGCCATTGCTGATCTACGCGGATCAGCCTAAGGTTTCCGGCTCGAACTGACCCGACTGTTGCCGACGAGGCTGCGGAGGCTTGAATTGGGCCGCCGTTGCCCCCATGTCCGAACGGCAGCCCCAACCTATAAGGAAAAGCCATGCTAGGCGAACTCGACTCCCCCTCGGAAAAGCTCCAACTCCCGCTCCTGCCCCTGCGCGATGTGGTGGTCTTCCCGCACATGGTGATTCCCCTGTTCGTGGGGCGACCGAAGTCCATCAAGGCGCTGGAAACCGCGATGGAGGCCGGCAAGGGCATCCTGCTGGTCGCGCAAAAGTCCGCCGCCAAGGATGAACCGGAATCCGACGACCTTTATCCGATCGGTTGCATCGCCAACATCCTGCAGATGCTCAAACTCCCCGACGGCACGGTAAAAGTGCTGGTCGAGGGATCGCAGCGTGCCAGGATCGAGAGCGTCGAGGACCAGAAGGCGCTGTTTGTGGCCGATGTGACCCCGCTGGCGGCCGATGAAGGTCCCGATCACGAGGTCGAGGCGATGCGCCGCGCGATTCTGGCCCAGTTCGACCAGTACGTGAAGCTGAACAAGAAAATTCCGCCCGAAATCCTGACTTCGCTGGCGGGGATCGAGGAGCCGGGCCGGCTGGCGGATACCATTGCCGCCCACCTGCCGATGAAGCTTGAGCTGAAGCAGGAAATCCTCGAGTTGTTCGATGTCGGCGAGCGCCTGGAAAAGCTGCTTTCCCAGCTCGAGACCGAACTGGACATCCTCCAGGTCGAGAAGCGCATCCGCGGCCGCGTCAAGCGCCAGATGGAGAAGAGCCAGCGCGAGTACTACCTCAACGAACAGGTCAAAGCCATCCAGAAGGAGCTCGGCGAAGGTGAAGAGGGCGCCGATCTGGAAGAGATGGAAAAGAAGATCCGCGATGCCGGCATGGGCAAGGAGGCGCTGGCCAAGGCCAATGCCGAGTTCAAGAAGCTCAAGCTGATGTCGCCGATGTCCGCGGAAGCCACGGTGGTGCGCAACTACATCGACACCCTGGTTGGCCTGCCCTGGAAGAAGAAGTCGCGCGTTTCCAAGGATCTGAACGCTGCCGAGAAAATACTCGACAAGGACCATTATGGTCTGGAGCGGGTCAAGGAACGCATCGTCGAATATCTGGCCGTGCAGCAGCGCGTCGAAAAGGTCAAGGCGCCGATCCTGTGCCTGGTCGGGCCCCCGGGCGTCGGCAAGACCTCGCTCGGCCAGTCGATCGCCAAGTCCACGAACCGGAAGTTCGTGCGCATGGCGCTGGGCGGCGTGCGCGACGAAGCCGAGATTCGCGGCCACCGTCGGACTTACATCGGCTCGATGCCGGGCAAGATCCTGCAGAACATGAGTAAGGTCGGCGTGAAGAATCCGCTGTTCCTGCTCGATGAAGTCGACAAGCTGGGCATGGACTTCCGCGGCGATCCCTCGTCGGCGCTGCTGGAAGTGCTCGATCCCGAGCAGAACCACACCTTCCAGGATCACTATATCGAGGTCGATTTCGACCTGTCCGATGTGATGTTCGTCGCGACGGCCAATACCTTGAACATTCCCGCGGCGCTGCTCGACCGGATGGAAGTGATCCGCCTGGCCGGCTATACGGAAGACGAGAAGGTCAACATCGCGACGCGTTACCTGCTGCCCAAGCAACTGAAGAACAACGGAGTCAAGCGCGAGGAGCTGACTGTCACCGAAGATGCGCTGCGCGACATCGTGCGCTACTACACGCGCGAAGCCGGCGTGCGGGCGATGGAGCGCGAGATTTCCAAGATCTGCCGCAAGGTGGTCAAGGCCCTGGTGTTGAAGAAGCGCAAGAACAAGATCGTCGTCAACGCCAAGAACCTCGACAAGTTCCTCGGCGTGCGCCGCTACACCTTCGGCATGGCGGAGAAGGACAACCAGGTCGGCCAGGTAACCGGCTTGGCGTGGACCGAAGTGGGCGGCGAATTGCTGACCATCGAATCGGTGGCCGTGCCGGGCAAGGGCAAGACCATGACCACGGGCAAACTGGGCGAGGTGATGCAGGAATCCATCCAGGCAGCGCTGACTGTCGTGCGCCGGCGCAGCAAGTCGCTGGGCATCCCCGAGGACTTCTATCAGAAGAACGACATCCATATCCACCTGCCCGAAGGCGCTACGCCGAAGGACGGGCCGTCGGCCGGCATCGGCATGACGACCGCCCTGGTGTCGACGCTGACCGGCATTCCGGTGCGTGCGGATGTGGCGATGACTGGCGAAATCACGTTGCGCGGCGAAGTGCTGCCGATCGGGGGCCTGAAGGAAAAGCTTCTGGCCGCGGTGCGCGGTGGCATCCGCCTGGCGCTGATCCCGGAAGAGAACGTCAAGGATCTGGCCGAGATGCCCGACACCATCAAGAGCAAGATCGAGATTCGTCCGGTCAAGTGGATCGATCAGGTACTCGAACTCGCCCTGGAACGGATGCCTGAGCCGCTGCCCGAATCGAAGCCGGCCGAAGCGGTGCCCGCCGCCTCGGTGGCCGAGACGACCGATGCTGCGACGGGAGTCGTGACCCACTGAAATTGCGTTGACCCGCCCCGGGGGCGTCGGTAGAATCCGCGCCTCTCGGGGTGTAGCGCAGCCCGGTAGCGCGCCTGCTTTGGGAGCAGGATGTCGGAGGTTCGAATCCTCTCACCCCGACCAGCAACGCGATGCCCCGGAGGTCGCTCGGAGAACCGCCCGTAGCTCAACCGGATAGAGCACCGGCCTTCTAAGCCGGGGGTTGTGAGTTCGAGTCTCGCCGGGCGGGCCAGAATTTTAGTTTCAAAGGTGGTGGCTGTAGCTCAGTTGGTAGAGTCCCGGATTGTGATTCCGGTTGTCGTGGGTTCGAGTCCCATCAGCCACCCCACACTGAAATGACGAGCGGAGCCAGAGGGCTCCGCTTTTCATTTCTGCGCAAATGCCCGCACACATCCGGACCGGCTTCATATACACTTGTACTAGAGGGGCTCTCTAGGGGAGGGGTGGGGATTTAACCTGGCGCGGCCCTGTCTCTCCCGCCATTCACGATATATCAACTGCGACGTGCACGAGACGCGACCGCTTTCCTTCAGTTATGTCTATGGCACTCGGGGGCTGGATGCCATTCGCGGAGACTGGGAGGATATCTTCGGTCGCTGCGCCAATCAATCTTTCTACAACGACTGGCGATGGCATCTCGCCATACAGCGCCATCTCGTCGCCGACGACCTTTGCTACGTCCGTGTTTCGGCTGGCGACAGACCGGTTGCCATCTTGCCCCTTCAGTTCACGATCAAGCGTTTCGGTGTCCTGTTCGTTCGGCAGCTCTCGTTTCCCGTTCATCCGGCGATCGATCTGTCCGACATGCCTATCGTTCTCGACCACGACGGTGGACTGTTCCCCGCGCTGCTGGACAGACTGAGAAAGGAGCCCCCATTTCCCTGGGATGTTCTGCAACTGGTCCAGCTAGCGGAACGATCTGCCCTTCGTCGGGAGTTGCGGCAGTACGGATTTACGCTACGCCCGAACGGCTTCTGCGCCTACCTGGCCAAGGGTGCACAGGATGACCGGTTGTTGGCACAAGTGTCGAAAAAGCAGGCGAAGAACGTCCTGCGCCATCTTCGAAATGCGGAGTCCTGCCACGGCGCCGGCAATTTGTCGCAACTATTGCGATGCGACGACCTGGACGGTCAATACGAGAGCTTCCTTCAGGTGGAGGCGTCGGGGTGGAAGGGCGATGGTGGCACTGGCAGCGCAATTGCGCTGCGGCTCGACGCACGTGCCTTTTACCGAGAGGTGCTGGGGTTATTTTGTCAGTCCGGACAGGCGGTGGTCAATGTGCTGCGGTTTCGCGATACACCGGTTGCCGCCCAAATCGGGCTGCGAACGGGCAAGTCTTTGAACTTCCTCAAGATTGGCTACGACGAGAGGTTCAAGGAGTTCGGCCCCGGCGCAATTGCACTGCTCAAGGCGATTGAACTGGCAGACGGCAATACGGAAGAAGTGAATCTGGTGACCTGCCCACCTTGGTCGGACCGGTGGCATTTCCAGCATGAACCGAAGTACCTGTTCGAATACTTTAACCAAACCATCTACGGGCAATTACTCAAAAGTATGATACTTGCCAGGCGTCGCTTGAGGCTCTCGGTCAAGCATGAGCCCGGGAAGGCATGAGATGGTAGTTCTTGGACTGAATTTCATTTTTCACGACACCTCCGCGTGCATCGTCAAGGACGGCGAGTTGCTGGTGGCGCTCGAGGAAGAGCGCTTCACCAGGAAGAAGCATACCTATGTATTCCCGGAGAATGCCGCCAGGCGGTGCTTCCAGTTCGCCGGCGTGCGCCCGGAAGACATCGAACACATCGCGGTTTCCTATGATCCGTGGCTTCATTTGGGCAAGAGACTGGCCTATGTACTGAAGCTGGGTACGCGGAGCAAGGAATGCATCAAGAGCGAGTTCCTTCGGCCTTTCTACGCCCAGCGGGAATTCTGGGGATGGTACCGGTCGATTTGGGGGAACGAATCGACGGGGCCGCGTGTGCATTTTGTTGATCACCATCATTCGCATATTGCGGGCAGCTTCTTTGTTTCCCCCTATGACAAGGCAGCCCTGCTCTCGATCGACGGATCGGGAGAGTGGTCGACGCACTGGATGGGCGAGTATGACGGCAGCCAATTCGTCAAGTACTGCGAGAGTTTCTTCCCCAACTCGCTGGGCTCCTTCTACGAGGCAGCGACCGAGTTTTGCGGTTTTCAACCGAACTACGACGAAGGAAAGACGATGGGGCTGGCGCCATTCGGCGATCCCAAGCCCTTCTTCGACATCGTGGACAAGATGGTCGCCATCCAGCCGACCGGCGAGATCAAGGTCGACCTGAGCTGGTTCGACTATCCGACCTTCGGCTCGCGGCGAATCGGGCGCAAGTTCATCGAGGCTTTCGGGCAACCAAGGAAACGGGACAAGGCCGCCGCTTTCGAAAAGTACCACGAAAACATTGCTGCCTCCTTCCAGAAGGTGTTGGAAGAGAAGGTGCTGCAAATGTGCCGGATACTCGAGCAGAAATCGTCTGCCGACTACCTGGTGATCGCCGGTGGCGTGTCGCTGAACAGCGTGATGAACGGCCGCATACTGCGCGAGACCCGCTTCAAGGATGTCTATGTCATGCCGGCCGCCGGCGACAACGGCACGTCGATCGGCGCCGCCTACGTGGTCTGGAACGAGTTGCTGGGGAACGGCAAGCGCTACCATCACGACAATCCCTACCTCGGAACGGAGTATTCCGACGAGCAGATCGAAAAGATACTGAAGACCTGCAAGCTCGACTATTTCAAATCGAACGACATTTGTGCGGACACGGCGAAGATTCTTCATTCGGGGAAGATCATCGGCTGGTTCCAGGGGCGTATGGAAATCGGGCCGCGGGCCCTCGGCAGCAGAAGCATCCTTGCCGATCCGACGCCTGCGGACATGAAGAAGAAGATCAACGCGGAGGTGAAGTATCGCGAGCCTTATCGCCCGTTTGCACCCTCGGCGACTGCAGGCACGCACAGAACCTACTTCGAGATTCCGGTTGAAGACCCGTTCATGCTGAAGGTCGGCGATGTCCGACCCGAGTGGCGTGAACGACTGGCTGCGATTACCCACGTCGACGGCAGCGCGCGACTGCAGACGGTCAATCAGCACACGCATCCGCTCTACCATCGATTGCTGACCGAGTTCGGCAAGTTGTCCGGCGTCGAGGTATTGCTGAATACCAGCTTCAACGTGATGGGCGAACCGGTCGTCGAGTCGCCCGAGCAGGCCATTCGCTGCTTCTACAGTACGGGCCTGGATGCACTGGCAATCGGCAACTACATCATTCAGAAGCGGAGCGGGGCGGTGGCATGATGTTCCGGTTGTCGTGGCGGCGCATTCTGGTCGGCGCTGCATTCGCGATGATCCTCTATCCGCTGGGGCTGATCCCGGTCGTTGCGGCCGACACGCTGGTGGGCGATGCGGAGTTCCTGCGGCAGTTGCTTTACGTCTCCAAGCTACAGGCAGCCGAGATTGTTGCGGCGGACTGGTTGTCCTCGCTTCCGTTCGCCGTGGCCTGCTGGTTGGCGATGCGGGGCCTGAGCCTGGGATTTGGCGCAACGCGGGCGATGCTGGCCGGACTTGCGCTGGCGCTGGTCGGCATTGTGTTGGCGTTGCTGCCGCCCTACGTGCCGATGATCCTCGCAACCATGGTGCTGGCTGCCGCAGTGCTGGGTTTCGTATTCGACCGGCGCATTGCGCCGGCGTGACCACAAGTGCGTTCCATCCTGCTCATCTTGCTGGCACTCCTGTCCGTCGGCACTGCCGCCGCGGCGACCCGCGTCTGGCTGATCGGTGGCGGCAATACGCTGCGCAACTCGCAAGGACAGATCGAGGAAAACGTCCGCTGGCTGCAACGTGTCCTGACGGAGCGCGGTGTCGAATTCCGTACCTATTACACGAGCGGCAAGACGCCGATGGTCGACGTCGTGTATTTCGCAGCGGGGGAGGATCGTGATCCGGATCTCGAACGGGTCCTGCGGGTATTCGGCGACGAGACCGCCTATGCGAATCGAACCAAACGCAACACCTTGGCGCTTGTGGACGGCACGACGGAGAAGACGGCCCTGCTTGCCGCGCTGAAGCAGGATTTCGCGAGCGTTGGTCCGAACGACTCGGTGTTGATCGTGTACAACGGGCACGGCGACATGGACGCCGGCGATACTTCGCGGAATTCGCTGAAATTATGGGGAGATGGACGACTGAGCGTGAGCGAGTTCGGCAGGGCGCTCAATGACATCGATCGGCGGGCGACCGTGCGCGTCGTCATGACACAGTGCTTTTCCGGTGCGTTCGCCGCGCTGGCGTATGAAGCGCCAAAGGGCATCAACTCGGCGGCCCAGCGCCGCTGCGGCTATTTCGCGGAATCCGACATGCGCGAGTCGGAAGGCTGCGATCTGGGCATCAATCAGTCCGAGTTTCGTGACTACACCACCTATCTGTTTGCCGCGCTGACGGGGAGTACGCGCCTCGGAGAGCAGATTCCCTCGGCCGAGGTCGATCTCGACGGCTCGGGAACGGTCAGTTTCGAGGAGGCGCACCACTACACGCTGAAGCATGGGATCAACTCGGATCTGCCCCGTTCCACCTCGGAGGCATTCCTCGAAAGGAGCGAGCCCTGGTATCTTCGCTGGAACAGCTTTTCCCGAGGCGATGTGAAGAGCCGATACCGCGATGCCGCGCGGCATATCGCACAACGGGAAGGGCTCGCCGAGCACGGGCCGCGGCTGGTCCATGAATTGACGCGGCGTCACCGGTGGCGAACCGGCATCGAGGCGGATATCGCCTCGGCGAATCGCAGCCTGCGACAAATGCAGATCGACCTCCGCTCGGCTGTGGTTGGTCGCGAACCTCTCGCCAGCGAACCGAACTTCTGGTTGCGGCTTGCGCCGGCGGCGACGCGCAGGATCAGCGCTGGAATCGCCGAGCAGCCGGGCTATCGCGAGCTGGTTGCGCTCCAGGAGCAGCAACTTGCCAGTATGGCAAGCGTACTGACGGCCAAGCGCTCGGAGGCGCAGGTAGAACGAATCCTGTGGCTGAATCGCATTGCCCGCCTCGAGCGCCACTTCGCCGGGCAGGTGGGTGGAGCGGGCGAACAACTCGATCGCCTCAAGGAATGCGAGCGCGGCGCTTTCCCCTAATTACAGTGCGTCGCGAGATACGAGGAAGACCTTCCCTTCGCCGCTGGGCGCGTCGACCCAGGTGAGCGGCAGGTCGGGGAACGCCGCCTCGACGATATCGGCGTTGTGGCCGACTTCGACGAACAATAGACCATGTTCAGTCAGGTGCCTGGGGACCTCCGCGAGCAGCCGGCGCACGATGTCGAGACCGTCGTCGCCGGCCGCCAAGGCCAGTTCGGGCTCATGGCGGTACTCGGCCGGCAGGGCCGCCATCGAGTCGGCGGTGACGTAGGGCGGGTTGCAGATGATCAAGTCGTAGCGCCGGTCGTCCAGGCTTTCGAGCAGGTCGGACTGGATCAGGTGGATGCGTTCGTCGAGTCCGTAGTCGGTGATGTTGCGGCGCGCCACCGCCAGTGCGTCGGCGGAAAGGTCTACCGCATCGATATCGGCGGCGGGGAAGGCCTCGGCCATCAGGATGGCCAGGCAACCGGACCCGGTGCAAAGGTCGAGCGCCGTGTGGACGTGCTCCGGGTCGGTGATCCACGGTGTCATGTGTTCGGCGAGCAGTTCGGCGAAATAGGAGCGCGGCACGATCACGCGCTCGTCGACATAGAAGCGGTACGGCCCCAGCCAGGCTTCGCGTGTCAGGTAGGCGGCCGGCAGGCGACGGACCAGGCGCTGTTCCAGGATGTTGAGTACGGCCAGGCGTTCGACCCGGGTCAGGCGGGCATCGAGGAAAGGTTCCAGGCGATCGTTCGGCAGATGCAGCGTATGCAGGATCAGCCAGACCGCCTCGTCGTAGGCGTTGTCGGTGCCGTGGCCATAAAAGAGATTGGCGTCGTTGAAACGGCTGACGGCCCAGCGCAGCCAGTCGCGTAGCGTGACCAGTTCGTCGACCAGTTGGCTCATGCGGGTAGCAGGCGCTCCAGCGCCTGACGGTAGATTTCGGACAGTGGTTCGAGGTCGTCGATCATGACGTGTTCGTTGACCTTGTGGATGCTGGCGTTCACCGGGCCGAGTTCGACCACTTGCGGGCAGATGTCGGCAATGAAACGGCCGTCGGAGGTGCCGCCGCTGGTCGATAGCGTCGGCTTGGCTCCGGTGATGGCACGAATGGAGTCGACCAGAACGTCTACCAGCGGCCCGCGGGGAGTCAGGAATGGTCGGCCGCCGATCGTCCAGTGAATCTCGTATTCCAGGTCATGGCGATCGAGCAGGGCATGCACCCGCGCCTGCAGTCCCTCGACCGTGCTGGCCGTGGAGAAGCGCAGATTGAACAGCACTTCGAGCGTGCCGGGAACGACGTTGGTCGCACCGGTTCCGGCGCGGATGTTCGATATCTGGAGACTGGTCGGCGGGAAGTAGTCATTGCCTTCGTCCCAGCGGATCGCGGCCAGTTCGGCCAGCGCTGGCGCCGCGAGATGAATGGGATTGCGAACCTTTTCGGGGTAGGCGACGTGGCCCTGGATGCCCTTGACCAGGAGACGTGCCGAGAGCGAGCCCCGCCTGCCGTTCTTGATGGTGTCGCCGAGCCTATCGACCGAGGTGGGTTCGCCGACGATGCAACAGTCGATGATTTCACCGCGCGCCTTGAGTGTCTCGACGACCCGCACCGTACCGTCGATCGCATCGCCTTCTTCGTCGGAGGTCAGCAGTAGCGCAATGGAACCCGTGTGGGCGGGGCGCTCGGCGATGAAGCGTTCCGCCGCCACGACGAAGGCGGCGATCGACGACTTCATGTCGGCTGCGCCCCGTCCGTACAGGCATCCGTCGCGCTCCGTCGGCGCGAAGGGATCGGACTGCCATTGCTCGATCGGACCTGGGGGGACGACATCGGTATGGCCGGCAAAGCAGACCAACGGCGCCATGGTGCCGCGACGCGCCCACAGGTTCGAGACACCGTTGCGGTCGATGCGTTCGAGGAAGAAGCCGAGAGGCGCCAATCGCCCGGCGATCAGGTCCAGGCATCCGGCATCGGCAGGGGTGATCGAGGGCAGTGCAATCAGTTGACGTGCCAGCGCCAGGGTGGGCGAGTCCGCCATCAAGTATCCATGTTCAGGGTGAATTCCGAGAAAGAGGCGCCCCCGGGGCCCTCGTCGGAGGTCGTCGCTCCCGCATTGAGGGACGGCACCTTCGCCGCCTTCCCCGGGGCCTGGATCTGCTCGTTATTGATCAGCCACGACAGGTTGGTCGGTGAATCGGCGTTGGACAAGGCCTCGTCCAACGTGATGGTGCTTTCCTTGTACAGGCGGTGCAGGTCCTGTTCGAAGGTCTGCGAGCCGGGCGCCAGGCTTTGCTCCATGGCCTCCTTGATACCGTTGAGTTCGCCCTTTTCGATCAACTCGGCGATGTGACGCGTATTGAGCAGGATTTCGACCGCCGGCATGCGGCTGCCGTCCGGCCTGCGCACCAGGCGTTGCGAGATGATGGCGCGCAGCGTAGCGGACAGG
The DNA here is from genome assembly GCA_016235765.1 of Rhodocyclales bacterium. Taxonomy (GTDB): domain Bacteria; phylum Pseudomonadota; class Gammaproteobacteria; order Burkholderiales; family Rhodocyclaceae; genus Fen-999. The sequence continues at coordinate 11,435 of JACRIZ010000050.1, forward strand.
TCGAGATAGAGCGAGGTGCGGTTCTCGAGCGGGAAGAAGTTGATGATGCGGTTGAGTGCGTGATAGGCGTTGTTGGCGTGCAGGGTGGCGAGGCACAGGTGGCCGGTTTGTGCGTAGGCGATGGCGGCCTGCATGGTTTCCTTGTCTCGGATTTCGCCGATCAGGATGCAGTCCGGCGCCTGCCGCATGGCATTCTTCAGCGCGTCGCCCCAGGACATCGTATCGAGGCCGACTTCGCGCTGGTTGACGATGGAACGCTTGTGCTTGAACAGGAACTCGATGGGGTCCTCGACCGTCAGGATGTGTCCCGACATGTTGGTGTTGCGATGGTCGAGCATGGCGGCGATGGTGGTCGATTTGCCGGAACCGGTGGCGCCGACCACCAGTACCAGGCCACGCTTCTCCATGATGATTTCGGAGAGGATAGGCGGCAGGGCCAGCTCTTCTATCTTCGGGATCAGGCTGGTGATGAAGCGGACCACGACGCCGATCGAGCCGCGCTGCCAGAACAGGTTGACGCGGAAGTTGCCGACCTCGGACTTGCTGACCGAGAGGTTCAGTTCCCGGGTGGTTTCGAAGACCTTGATCTGCTCCGGGTTGAGCATCTCGTAGGCCATTTTCTGGATCGTCGCCGGATCCATGACCTGCTGGTTGATGGGAATGCAGTTGCCGTGAATCTTGATGTTGATGGGCGTGCCGGCGGAGATGAAGATGTCCGACGCGTTCTTTTCCGCCATCAGTTGGAACAGCTTGTCGAGAATCATGGCACTTCCCTTCGAGGGCAGGCGAGATCAGTCGCGCAGGAGTTCGTTGATCGAGGTCTTGGCGCGCGTCTTGGCATCGACGCGCTTGACGATCACGGCGCAGGCCAGGCTGTACTTGCCGTCGGCCGAGGGCAGGTTGCCGGACACCACCACCGAACCCTCCGGTACACGGCCGTAGGTGATCTCGCCGGTGGCGCGGTCGTAGATCTTGGTGCTCTGGCTGATGAAGACGCCCATCGAGATGACGCAGTTGTCCTCGACGATCACGCCCTCGACGACTTCCGAGCGGGCGCCGACGAAGCAGTTGTCGCCGATGATGGTCGGATTGGCCTGGATCGGTTCCAGCACGCCGCCGATGCCGACGCCGCCGGAGAGGTGCACGTTCTTGCCGATCTGCGCGCAGGAGCCGACGGTGGCCCAGGTGTCGACCATGGTGCTCTCGTCGACGTAAGCGCCGATATTGACGAAGCTGGGCATCAGCACGGCGTTCTTGCCGATGAAGCTGCCGCGGCGGACCACGGCGCCGGGTACGACGCGGAAGCCGCCCTGGCGGAAAGTCTGGTCGTCCCAGTTGGCGAACTTGGTCCCCACCTTGTCGTAATAGCGGAACACACCGCCGTCCATGACCCGGTTGTCCTCGAGGCGGAACGAGATGAGCACCGCCTTCTTGATCCACTGGTGCGTCACCCACTGGCCGTCGATGCGCTCGGCGACGCGCAGCTTGCCCTGGCCGAGGTCGTTGAGGACGTGCTCGACCGCTTCGCTGACTTGGGCCGGCGCGGCGCCGGGGCTGAGCGAGGCGCGGTTTTCCCAGGCCTGGTCGATGGTGCGTTGCAGGTCTTGCATGATGGCTTTCCTTATCGTTCGTGACTCAGAGTGTCTGGCAAAAATCGGCGATGCGGCGGGCAGCCTCCAAGCATTCGTCGACATCGGCGACCAGCGCGATGCGCACGAAGCCGGCACCCGGATTGACGCCGCCCGCTTCCCTGGCGAGAAAGCTGCCGGGCAGCACGGTGACATTGTATCCGCCGTGCAGGCGGCGGGCGAACTCGGTGTCGGGGATGCCGTAGCGCGCCACCGAGGCCCAGTGGTAGAAGCCGGCGGCGGGCATCTGCGTGTCGAGGCAGTCGGCGAGGATGGGCGTCACCTGTTCGAACTTTTCGGTGTACAGCCGGCGATTCTCGCGCACATGCGCCTCGTCGCGCCAGGCGACGGTGGAGGCGACCTGGACCGACGGGCACATGGCGCAGCCGTGGTAGGTGCGATAGAGCCAGAACTGCCTGATGATGGCAGCGTCGCCGGCGACGAAACCCGAACGCAGGCCGGGTACGTTGGAGCGTTTGGAGAGGCTGGAGAAGACGATCAGATTGCGGTAGTCGTCGCGGCCGAACTGGCGCGCCGCCTCCATGGCGCCCAGCGGCGGCTTCGCCTCGTCGAAGTAGATCTCCGAATAGCACTCGTCGGCGGCGATCACGAAGCCGTGACGGTCGGAAAGCTCGAACAGCTCGCGCCATTGCGCCAGGGTCATCACATTGCCGGTCGGATTGCCCGGCGAACAGACGTAGATGAGTTGCGTATGCCGCCAGGTGTCTTCGGCAACGGCGCCGAAGTTCATGGCGAAGCCGTCATGCGGCAACTGGTTGATGAAGGCGGGCGTCAGGCCGGCCAGGTAGGCCGCACCTTCGTAGATCTGGTAGAAGGGATTCGGGCAGAGCACCAGCCCGTCGGGCTTGCGGGCGTCGGCGACGCACTGGGCGAAGGCGAACAGGGCCTCGCGCGAGCCATTGACCGGCAGCACCTGGGTGGCGGCGTCGGGGGTGGGAATCCCGTAGCGCCGGCCGAGCCAGTCGGCGATGGCCTGGCGCAGGTCGTCGGAGCCGTTGGTGGTGGGATAATTCGCCAGCCCCGCCAGATTGGCCGCCAGCGTTTCCTGGATGAATTCGGGGGTGCCGTGCTGCGGTTCGCCGATCGACAGCTTGATCTCGCCGAAAGTTAGCGGCGGTGACACGCCAAGGAAGAGCTGGCGCAGTTTTTCGAAGGGGTAGGACTGGAGTTTTGCGAGGTTGGGATTCACGGAAACGGCCGCGGGGAGCGATGGGCAATTCAAACGTTGATTATAGGCCAGGGCATGCCGCCGCCGTGGCGTCGCTGTTTGCCGGCGCGACCGTCTGGGGACTGATTTGGTATCCCTATCGCCTGATCGAGGCTGCCGGCATTTCCGGCGCATTGGCCACGATGCTCACCTACGCCGTGGCGCTGGTGCTTGGCCTCGTCCTGTTTCCCGGCAAGATGCGCGGCGCGCGCATCGACGGCTGGCTGGTAGCGATTGCCCTGTCATCGGCGGGCTGCAATCTCGGCTACGTGCTGGGCATGCTGCACGGCGAAGTGATGCGTGTGCTGCTGTTGTTCTACCTCGCACCGCTTTGGACCGTGTTGCTGGCTCGCTTGATCCTCGGCGAGAAGCTGACCCTGGCCGGCTCGGTGCTGGTCGGGCTCTCGCTGGCCGGCGCGGTGGTGATGCTATGGCGGCCGGAACTGGGGGCGCCCTGGCCCGACGCGCCGGGGGAATGGATCGGACTGGCTGCCGGGTTCCTGTTCGCGCTCGCCAACGTGCTGATCCGGCGAGCCCACCACTACACTATCGAACTCAAGTCGATGGCCGTGTTCGTCGGGGTGGTCGCCGTCGGCGCGGGCTACGTCGCTCTGGCCGAGCCAGTTGCCATACCCGACGTCAGCTTCGATATCTGGATACTGATTGGCATCATTGGCGTGGTGCTGCTGGTCATCAATCTGGTCGTCCAGTACGGTCTGACGCGCATTCCGGCCGGCCGCGCCATCGTGATCCTGCTCTCGGAACTGGTGGTGGCCGCCATTGCCGCCTGGTGGTTGGCCGGCGAGACGATGGGCCTGCGCGAATGGATGGGCGGTGCGTTGATCGTGGCCGCCAGCCTGATCTCGGCGAAACTCGAGGCCTAGCCGCGGGTGTTCGACTGCGGCGGGAATTCGGCCAGGTCGACGCGCGGCGCGGGCTGCCAGCCCTTCTTGCGGTGTTCGGCGACCACGTTGGTGAAGATGCCGCCGCGCACGTAGAAGCGGGCGGTCAGGCGCATGAAGCGCGGTTTCACCGCCTTGACGAGATCGTCGAGGATGCGGTTGGTGACGTCCTCATGGAAGTGCCCTTCCTCGCGGAAGCTCCAGACGTAGAGCTTCAGGCTCTTCAGTTCCACGCACAGCTTGTCCGCCACGTAGTCGAGCGTCAGCACCGCGAAGTCCGGCTGGCCGGTCTTCGGGCACAGGCAGGTGAACTCCGGGATCTCCATGTGGATCTGGTAGTCGCGCTGCGGCGCCGGGTTGGCGAAGGTTTCCAGGATCTTGGCGGGGCGGGTGGTCATGGCGATCTCGCAATGTCGGATTCGGCGTGGAATGGGGCGGATTATAGGTGCCAGTGGTCACAGGCAGGCCAAATCGGCGATACTCCCGGCCGCACAATCGAATCCGATCTCCGCTCATGAAGAAAATCCTTCTCGTCAATCCGGCTTTCAAGGGCAGCCTGCACTCGAACATCAAGGTGCTGGCCCTGCCGCCGCTGAACCTGGCCACCATCGCGCGCTACACGCCCGAGCACTACGATGTCCGCATCGTCGACGAGGCCATGGAAGACCTGGACTTCGACGGGCAGGTCGACCTGGTCGGCATTACCTGCATGACGCCGCTGGCGCCGCGCGCCTACGAGATCGCGGCTGCCTTCCGCAAGCGCGGCGTGCCGGTGGTGATGGGCGGCATCCACGCGTCGTACATGACCGACGAGGCGCAGCGCTATGCCGATTCCGTGGTCGTCGGCGAAGGCGAGAACATCTGGCCCAAGGTGCTGGCGGACTTCGAGCGCGGGCAGATGCAGCCGGTATACCGGAGTTGCGAACTGCCGGACATCGAGAACCTGCTGGCGCCGCGCCGTGACCTGCTGACCGGCAAGTACTTCGTCGAGACCGTGCAGACCGGCCGCGGCTGCCCGATCAACTGCAACTTCTGCTCGGTCACGGCCTTCAACGGCTCGCGCTATCGGGTGCGCAACATCGACAACGTGATAGCCGAGATCAACTCCATCAAGTCCAAGCGCATCTTCATCGTCGACGACAACATCGTCGGCTCCGGCCCGCGCTTCATCCGGCGCGCCAAGGACCTGTTCGACCGCATGGCCGATTGCGGCAAGGAGTGGGGCGGCCAGACCTGCCTGAACATCGTCGAACACGACGACGTGCTGAAATCGGCCCAGCGCAGCGGCTGCAAGGCCATGCTGATCGGCTTCGAATCGCTCGATCCCGTCACCATCGACTCGATGCACAAGTCGGTGAACCTGCGCCCGAACACGCGCAACTTCAGCGACGCGATCAAGAAGCTCCACGACCACGGCATCGCCATCGTCGGCTGCTTCATCTTTGGTTCCGACGGCCAGACCAAGGACGCCTTCCGCCGCACCATCGATTTCGTGCTGGAGACCGGCATCGATGCTGTCCAGTTGTCGCTGGAAACCCCGTTGCCGGGCACCGCCTTCTATCAGCAGATCAAGGACGAGAACCGCCTGCTGCTAACCGATTATCCGAACGACTGGCGGCACTACACCATCTTCGAGCCGGTGTTCAAGATGTACGGCATGACACCGCGCGAGGCCTACGACGGCCTGCTGGAAGCCTATGCCGAGGTCTCTTCCCTCAAGGCTTCGCTAAAGCGCGGCCTGCGCACCTTCCGCAACACCCGCAGCCTGTTCAGCACCGGCATTTCCTTCTCCTGGAACTACCAGGCCTACAAAACCATCAGCAACACCGCGACGCCGCTGGCGGCGAGGGA
>JACRIZ010000002.1 GCA_016235765.1 Rhodocyclales bacterium
CGGCGCCCAGATGGGCGGCTGGTACCGCAAGGAAATCAAGACGCTGGCCGACATCAAGGGCCTCAAGATGCGCATCGGCGGCTTCGGCGGCAAGGTGCTGTCGGCCATCGGCGGCGTGCCGCAGAACATCCCCGGCGGCGAAATCTACCAGGCGCTGGAAAAGGGCACCATCGACGCCACCGAGTGGGTCGGCCCCTACGACGACGAGAAGCTGGGCTTCGTCAAGGTCGCCAAGCACTACTACTATCCCGGCTGGTGGGAAGGTGGTCCGCAGCTCTCGCTCTACGTGAACCAGAAAGCCTACGATGCGCTGCCGGCCGATTACAAGGCAATCCTCGCCGTCGCCGCATCCAACGCCCATGTCGTGATGCAGGCCAAGTACGACGCCAAGAACCCGGCCGCGCTCAAGCGCCTGGTGGCAGCCGGCGCCAAGCTGCACGTCTTCGACAAGAGCATCCTCAAGGCCGCGCACGATGCGGCGATGGCGCTCTACGACGATCTGTCGGCCAAGAATCCGGCCTGGAAGAAGGTCTATACCGACTATGCCGCCTTCCGCGACGAACAGCACCTGTGGTTCCGTTTCGCCGAAGCCGGTTTCGACAACTTCATGCAGACCGGCCGCAGCGGTCCTGCCAAGGCCGCCGCGCCGAAGAAGAAGTAATCGGCATGCCCCCGCCCGCGAGAGCGGACGGCCAGCGCAAACCCCGCTCCGGCGGGGTTTGTCTTTTCCAGGCCAGGAGCGGCCACGCCGACAATGTTGCGGATGGGGCGACAAGCCGACGGCGGTCGATTGCGACCGCGCCAACATCGCGCCCGAACAACTGCAGAAGGGCGCCGGGCGGCGCGTCTAGCCTCGACCCTGGATTTCCTCGATGAAGCCCTGCATGCCGGTGGTGATGTTGCCGGCATTGCCCTCGTCGGTATCGATGTGCATGGCCAGGCGGAAGTTGGGATTGACGCGGACCACGACGTCGCCGTAGGTCACCTCGCGCTCGCCTTCGATGCGCACACGCACCACGTAGCGATCGCGCAGGCGCAGCGCATCCTCGGGCGACATGTGGATGTGGCGCTGGGCGCAGATCACGCCGCGCTCGAGCTGGACGCTGCCGGCCGGTCCTTCCAGGCGGATGCCCGGCGTATTGCTGAGGTCGCCGGACTCGCGAATCGGCGGCTGCACGCCGAGCTTGAACTGCTCGGTCATGGCGATCTCGACCTGGCTTTCCTTGCGCGTCGGTCCGAGCACGCGTACGTTGGCGATGCGGCCCTTGGGGCCGACCAGATCCACCTTCTCGGCACAGGCGAACTGCCCCGGCTGTGACAACTCGTGTTCCGGCGTCAGTTGGTGGCCGGGTCCGAACAGCTTGTCGACATCGGCCTGGGCCAGATGCACGTGATGGGCCGACACCTCGATCGGGATCGGCGACGCCGCCTCGTCGCGAATGGCCAGCGTGATCTGGTTGCGTTCGATGGCGCGCAAGGTCTCCCACGCCAGCAGGCGCTCGTCATTGTTGGCGACGACGATGATGGTGACCGGGGAGTCGTCGGCGGAGATGACAGCGTAGTCGCTGACGGCGCCGATGCTGCTGTTCTTGTCCTCGTCGAGCTTGATGCCCATGTAGGCCAGGCCCTGGCAGGCCAGGCTGCGCACCGTCGGACTACTCTCGCCGATCTCGCCGGTGAAGGCGAGCACGTCCACGCCGCCCATGGCCGCGACGTAGGCGCCGATGTTCTTGCGGATCTGGTAGCAGAAGGCCTTGTGCGCCAGCAGTGCGCGGTGGTGGCCCTCGTTGGCGGCCTCTTCGATCTCGTGGATGTCGCTGGAGATGCCGGAGATGCCCTTGAGGCCGCTCTGGCTGTTGATCAGGGTCTCGATTTCGTCCGGGCCCAGCTTGTAGTGGCGCATCAGGTGCGTCAGTACCGCCGGGTCGATGCTGCCGGCGCGGCTGGGCATGATCAGGCCGTCGGAAGGCGTCATGCCCATCGTGGTGTCCACCGAACGCCCGTGGTCGATGGCGCAGATCGAGGCGCCCAGGCCGAGATGGCAGGAGATGATCTCCAGTTCGCCGAGCGGCCGGCGCACGATCTCGGCCGACTTCAGCGAGACGAAGCGATGCGAGGTGCCGTGGAAGCCGTAGCGGCGGATGCCCTCCTTCTTGTACCAGTCGTAGGGCAGGCCGTAGAGGTAGGCATAGGGCGGCAGTGTCTGGTGGAAGGCGGTGTCGAAGACCGCGACGTGCGGCACGTCGGGCAGGAACTTCATCGCCCGGCGGATGCCGTCCAGGTTGATCGGATTGTGCAGCGGCGCGTAGGTCGCCAGCGCCTCGATGTCGGCCAGCACCTGCGGCGTGATCACCACCGAGCAGGAGAACTTGCTGCCGCCGTGCACCACCCGGTGACCGACTGCCACGACTTCGTAGGGCGTGAACAGGAACTTGTCGCCGAGGGAGAGCATGGACTCGAAGAGCACCGGGAACAGGTCGTCGAGGTCGCACACCGGCCGCTCGCGGGTTGTCATGACGCCGCCGGCGGTGACCGTGACGTAGGCATGCTCGCCGTCGCCGCAGTCGATCACGCCATGCACGTCGAGGCTCTCGTCGCGCGTGTCGTAGACCCCGAAGCGGATCTGCGACAGACCGATGTTGAGCGCCAGTAGCTTGCCGGGCACCTCGGTGTGCAGGCTCAGGGCGTAGGGATCGGAGGAATGGGTCACCGCCTGGTCGTGCAACTGGCGACTGGTGAGGTCGACGGCCTGCATGCGCGTGCGGTCGGCCAGCAGCTTGGACAGAAAGGTGACGGCGCGCGGATTCGACAGGATCAGGCTGCTGAAGACCTGCTGGGGAATCATGAGCACGAAACAGCGGTTGCCGGCGATGACGTCGGCCACGGTCCGGTCGCCGGTCAGGAGCGACATCTCGCCGAACACGTCGCCTTCGTGCAGTTCGCAGAACACCAGGCGGCCGCCCGTGCTGTCGGCCACCGAGACCTGGGCGTGGCCGCTGACCAGGACGCCGAAGAACTTGCCTTCGTCGCCGCATTCGATGATCGCCTCGCTGCCCTCGAAGGTCCGCAGTTCGCTGTCGTCGGCAATTTGCTCCAGCCTGGCGGGGTCGAAACCGCCGAACAGGGGCACCTTTTCCCGCAGGAAGTTCTTCAGTTCGAATGCTGTCATGGCGGCTCTCGTGGATCGGCTTGTTTGCTACTTAGGCTAGCATACTGCTGCGCTGCAGCAAAACCCATTCAAGGGGCGGATAAGTCGCTTTCATGTGACCAATTGCTTACATTCGGGCAAAATTGCTGCAACGCAAATATGGTCATCGGCAGAACTCAATGAACACAAGACACATCCGCAGCATCCTCGTCGCCAATCGTTCCGAAATCGCCATCCGCGTCATGCGCGCGGCCAGCGAACTGGGCATCCGAACCGTGGGAATCTACTCCAACGAGGACCGTTTCGCCCTGCACCGCTCGAAAGCGGATGAAAGCTACCTGGTCGGCGAGGGCAAGAAGCCCATCCAGGCCTATCTCGACATCGATGACATCATCCGCGTCGCCAAACAGGCGAAAGTCGATGCCATCCACCCCGGCTACGGCTTCCTGTCGGAGAACCCGGACTTCGCCGAGGCCTGCGGCGAGGCCGGCATCGCCTTCATCGGCCCGAAGGCCGCGGTGATGCGCGAACTGGGCAACAAGGTCGCCGCTCGGGCGCTGGCCGAACGCGTCGGCGTACCGGTGGTGCCAGCCACGGGCGCACTGCCTGGCGACATGGACGAATGCCGCCGCCAGGCGGCGAAGATCGGCTATCCGCTGATGCTGAAGGCCAGTTGGGGCGGCGGCGGCCGCGGCATGCGCGCGATCAACAACGAAGCCGAACTGGCGCCGGCCATCGAGGTCGCGCGCCGCGAAGCGGCAGCGGCCTTCGGCAACGACGAAGTCTATCTGGAGAAGATGGTCGTCCGCGCCCGCCATGTCGAGGTACAGGTGCTGGGCGACACGCACGGCAAGCTGGTGCATCTTTTCGAGCGCGACTGTTCGGTGCAGCGGCGCAACCAGAAGGTCGTCGAGCGGGCTCCCGCGCCCTACCTGACCTCGGAGCAGCGCGAGGCGCTATGCCAGTCGGCGCTGAAACTGGCGCGCGGCGTCGATTACACCCACGCCGGCACGGTCGAGTTTCTGATGGACGCTGACAGCGGCAACTTCTACTTCATCGAGGTCAATCCGCGCATCCAGGTCGAGCACACGGTGACCGAGGAAGTCACCGGGCTCGACATCGTCAAGGCGCAGATCCGCGTCACCGAAGGCGCGAAGATCGGGGGCGACGTCTACCTGCCGGCGCAGGAGGCCATCCGCCTCTCTGGCCACGCCCTGCAGTGCCGCGTCACCACCGAGGATCCCGAGAAGAACTTCACGCCCGACTATGGCAAGCTCACGGCCTACCGCAGCGCTTCGGGCGCCGGCATCCGCCTCGACGCCGGCACCGCCTACACCGGCGCGGTGATCACGCCCTTCTACGATTCGCTGCTGGTCAAGGTCACGGCCAAGGGCCACGACCCCGAGGAGGCGATCCGGCGCATGAACCGCGCCCTGCGCGAGTTTCGCGTGCGCGGCGTGGCCTCGAACCTGACCTTCCTCGAGAACATTATCCTGCATCCGGCGTTCAAGAGCGGCGAATGCACGACGCGCTTCATCGACACCACGCCCGAGTTGTTCACCTTCAAGAAGCACCGTGACCGCGCCACCCGGATGTTGAAGTTCATGGGCGAGGTCGAGGTCAATGGCAATCCGGAGATGAAGGGCCGGCCGATGCCGCACCAGCCCTTCGCCCGACCGATCCTGCCCAAGGTCAGCCTCGGCGGTACGCCGCCGGCCGGCAGCCGCGACCGGTTCAAGCAACTCGGCGCAGCGAAGTTCGCCGCCTGGATGCGCGCGCAGCCGCAGGTGCTGGTTACCGACACCACCATGCGCGACGCGCACCAGTCGCTGTTCGCGACCCGCATGCGCACGGCCGACATGGTCGCTGTCGCGCCGCACTATGCGCAGTTGCTGCCGCAGTTGTTCTCGATGGAATGCTGGGGCGGCGCCACCTTCGACGTGGCGATGCGCTTCCTGAAGGAGGACCCCTGGGAGCGCCTCGCCAAGCTGCGTGAGGCGACACCCAACATCCTGTTCCAGATGCTGCTGCGCGCGTCGAACGCAGTGGGTTACACCAACTACGCCGACAATGTGGTGCGCTACTTCGTCAAGCAGGCCGCCGCCAGCGGCATGGACATCTTCCGTGTCTTCGATTCACTCAACTGGGTCGACAACATGCGCGTCGCCATGGACGCGGTCATCGAGAACGGCGCGCTCTGCGAGGCGGCGATCTGCTACACCGGCGACATCTTCGACACCGCGCGGCCGAAGTACAGCCTCAAGTACTACGTCGACATGGCGAAGCAGCTGGAAAAAGCAGGCGCTCACATCATCGGCATCAAGGACATGGCAGGCGTCTGCCGGCCGCCGGCGGCACGGGCGCTGGTCAAGGCGCTGCGCGAGGAGGTCGGCCTGCCGATCCATCTCCACACCCACGACACCAGCGGCGGCAGCGTCGCCTCGGTGCTGGCGGCCTGTGATGCCGGCGTCGACGCGGTCGACGCGGCGATGGATTCCATGAGCGGCCTCACCTCGCAGCCGAGCCTGGGCGCCATTCTCGCCGCCCTGGAGAACACCGAACGCGCGCCAGGCATCACCCACCGCGACATCCAGCCCTTCGCCCGCTACTGGGAAGGCGTGCGCCACTACTACGCGCCCTTCGAGGCCGAAATCCGCGCGGGCACCTCCGACGTCTATCGCCACGAAATGCCCGGCGGCCAGTACACCAACCTGCGCGAGCAGGCCCGTTCGATGGGCCTGGATGCGCGCTGGTCTGAAGTGGCCCAGGCCTACGCCGACGTGAACCAGTTGTTCGGCGACATCGTCAAGGTCACGCCCTCGTCCAAGGTGGTCGGCGACATGGCGCTATTCATGGTCGCCAACGGCCTGACGCCGACCGAGGTCGCCGATCCGGACAAGGAAGTCTCCTTCCCGGACTCCGTGGTCTCGATGTTTCGCGGTGAGATGGGCTACCCGGCCGACGGCTTCCCGCCGGCCCTGCAAAAGAAAATCCTGAAGGAGAAGTCAGCCGTGGTGGGACGCGTCGGCGCCCACCTGCCGGCGGTCGACCTCGACGCGGCCCGCCTCGACGCCGAAAAGGCGGCGGGGCGGCAGGTCGACGACAATGACCTCGCCTCCTACCTGATGTACCCGAAAGTGTTCGCTGACTTCGCCGCCCACCAGCGACACTACGGCGACGTCTCGGCCCTGCCGACGCCGGTGTTCTTCTACGGCCTGCACGAACGCGACGAAGTGGCGGTCGACATCGACAAGGGCAAGACGCTGGTGATCCAGCTCACCGCCCGCCAGGACGACGACGAGGAAGGCGTGGCGCACCTGTTCTTCGAACTCAACGGCCAGCCGCGCCCGACCCATATCGACAAGGCCGGCCTGGCGAAGAAGAAGGCGCATGCCAAGGTCGAGGACGGCAACCCCAACCACGTCCCGGCGCCGATGCCGGGCACGGTGGCCACCGTGGCGGTCAAGCCGGGTCAGAAGGTCAGCCGCGGCAGCCCGCTGCTGTCCATCGAAGCCATGAAGATGGAAACCGCCGTCACCGCCGAGCGCGATGCCACCGTGGTCAAGGTGCTGGTCGTACCGGGCGACCGCGTCGAGCCCAAGGACCTGCTGATCGAACTCGGCTGATACAGACAGGCGGCCGGCAGGCCGCCCGTCGCTGCGTCAATGCACGCCGAGGATGCGGGCCAGCAGGCTGCGCTTCTGCGGCGCGGCCTGCATCATCGGCGCATCGGGGCCGTGGTGGTCGGTGAACCACTTCCCGAAGCGCAGGTCGTGGGTCATGATGTGGCCGATCAGCCACTTGTTGAGGAAGCGGCGCAGTTCCTGCACCCTATCCTCGGACCATTCGTCACCGCTGCCGAGGAAATCGGCGACGTGCGTGCCGAAGTCTTCGTGCAGCTTGAGATGCTGCTCGAAGGCCGGATAGCCGCTCTTCTCCATCAGCGCCTGCTCGTTGGTGAAGTGCGTGACGACGTACTCGAGCAACTCCTCGATCGTCTGGTCGACCGTCTTCAAGTCCAGCGCCCGGACGAGATCGAACAAATGGCGATGTTCTGCATCCACTTGCGGGATGTTGATCTTGAAGCCGTCGCGCCACTCGATGACGTACGGTGCCCGTTTTGCTTCCGGTTCAGCGGCCATGGTGAAACCTCCCGGCGCAAATGATACGCCCCCGCCGGGACTTGCGGCGGCGGCGCATTAGTCCGTTCGCCTTAGTGGTTAACCCTACCAGAGGGTCTCGCGCTCAGGACTGGCCGAGATCTTGTGGATGCTGAGGTCGGCGCCGTTGAACTCCTCCTCGGCGTCGAGGCGTATGCCGACAGTCTTTTTGAGCAAACCATAGACGATGAAGCCGCCGACGAAGGCGATCGTGACGCCCAGGAGGGTGCCGATCAACTGGCTCATGAAGGCGACGCCGCCCATGCCGCCCAGCGACTTCGCGCCGAAAATGCCGGCGGCGATGCCGCCCCAGGCGCCGCACAGGCCGTGCAGCGGCCAGACGCCCAGCACGTCGTCGATCTTCCAGCGGTTCTGGGTCAGCGTGAACATGACGACGAACAGGCCGCCGGCAATGCCGCCGGTGATCAGGGCACCGAGCGGGTGCATCAGGTCGGAGCCGGCACAGATCGCCACCAGGCCGGCCAGCGGGCCGTTGTGGACGAAGCCGGGGTCGTTCTTGCCCATCACCAGCGCCGCCAGGGTCCCGCCGACCATGGCCATCAGGGAGTTCATCGCCACCAGGCCGGACACCTTGTCCAGCGTCTGGGCGCTCATGACGTTGAAGCCGAACCAGCCGACGATCAGGATCCAGGCGCCCAGCGCCAGGAAGGGGATGCTCGACGGCGGGTGGGCGCCGGCGATGCCGCCGTCCTTGTGGTAGCGGCCGCGCCGGGCACCGAGCATCAGCACCGCCGCCAGGCCGATCCAGCCGCCGACGGCGTGCACCACCACCGAGCCGGCGAAGTCGTGGAAGTTCTCGCCGAAGCTCGCCTTCAGCCAGTCCTGGATGCCGTAGGCGTTGTTCCAGGCGATGCCCTCGAAGAAGGGATAGACAAAGCCGACCAGCAGGAAGGTCGCCGCGAACTGCGGGTTCATCCGGGCGCGTTCGGCAATGCCGCCCGAGACAATGGCCGGGATGGCCGCCGCAAAAGTGAGCAGGAAGAAGAACTTGGTCAGTTCGAAGCCGCTCTTCGCGGCCAGCACGTCGGCGCTGGCAAAGAAGTTCACCCCGTAGGCGATGCCGTAGCCGATGAAGAAGTAGGCCAGCGTCGAGACGGAAAAGTCGGCCAGGATCTTGACCAGGGCATTGATCTGGTTCTTGCGCCGCACCGTGCCCAGCTCCAGGAACGCAAAGCCGGCATGCATGGCCAGGATCATGATCGCGCCGAGCAGGATGAACAGCGTGTCGGCGGAAGTCTTCAAATTCTCCATCTTGGGGCCCCTTTGGCAATCAAGCACGAATCCGTGCGCGAATGCAACAAGCGTGCCGCAAGCTTATGGCCTGTTACAACAATGACTTAAGTTATAACCGTGACTCAATGCGCACTATTACAGTGCCACCACCCCATTTTCGGCACCGTTACCGTGCCTGTGTTTTTCGCGCCGGGAGGCTCAACGCCTCATTTTGGTGAATAGGTTTTCGGCATCAGTACCCACATCGAACCCCGCTGGCGCATCTTGCCGGCCAGGTTGCCGGCTTCGGTGCCGCTGCCCCAGTAGAAGTCGGCGCGCACGGCGCCGCGGATGGCGCCGCCGGTGTCCTGGGCCAGCATCAGGCGCTGCAGCGGCTTGCTGTCGTTCGGCCAGGTCGTCGCAAGGAACACCGGCGCGCCCAGGGTAACGATGCGCGGGTCGATGGCGATGCTGCGCTCCGGCGTCAACGGCACGCCGAGCGCGCCCGGGGGGCCCGAGCCTTCGACCGGCAGTTCGCGGAAGAAGATCAGGCTCGGGTTGGCGTTGAGCATTTCCTGCAGGCGCTTCGGGTTGGCGCGCGCCCAGGCCTTGATGCCCTGCATCGAGGCCTGTTCGAGCTTGATCTGGCCCTGATCGATCAGCCAGCGGCCGATCGACTTGAACGGATGACCGTTCTGGTCGGCATAGCTGACGCGGATGCGCGAGCCATCGTCGAGCACGACCTGGCCCGAGCCCTGGATCTGCGTGAAGAAGAGATCGAGCGGATCGTCGATCCAGAGCAGCGCGCCGTCGAGGCGGCCCTCCTCCTGCTGCGCCCACTCGGCGCGCGTGTAGTAGGGCACCAGCTTGCGGCCCTGCAGCCGCCCGCGCAGGCGCATGTTCTTGAGTTCCGGATAGACCTCGGCGAGGTCGACGACGACCAGATCCTCGGGCGGCGCGAACAGCGGCGACAGATAGGGCGGCTGGCGGGCGCGGCTGCCCTTGAGCAGGGGCTCGTAGTAGCCCGTGACCATGCCCTCGCGCGTGCCGTCCGGATTGACCAGCGCCCAGGGACGGAACTCGGCCTCGAACCAGGCGCGCGCCGCGGCTGCCGTGGTGACGTCGGCGGCGCGCGCCGAAACGCAGGTGGCGTTCCACAGCGGCTGACTTTCGATGCGCTCGCAGGAAGCACGGAAGGCCGCGAAGGCCGCGAGCGGATCGTCGTTCTGCCAGCCGGGGATGTCGGGCCAGTCGGCCGCCTGGAGCGGCTTCTCGGCCGGCTTGGCCGGCTCGACGACCGGCGGCGGGCAGGAAGGACAAGGCTTGTCCGGCGCGCAATCGGCCACCGGCTGCGGCGCCGGCGCCGCGCAGGCGGCGAGGAGGAAAGTCGTTATGAGTGAAATCGGAAGGCGTGACATGTTCTGCTACAGTGGCTGCGTATCAACCCGGACAGATTACCCGAAGTGGAACTCGAGACATTCCTGTCGCGCGCCGACGACCTGCTGAAGCGGCTCGAAGCGCTGTTGCCGCCGCCCGCCTCCGTGCCTGACTGGAGTGCGCGGGCGTTCCGCTGGCGGCGCCGCAACGGCCGCGGCCAGCTCGAAGCGGTGCGCCATCCGCATCGCATCCAGCTCTCCGACCTGCGCGAAGTCGACGAGCAGAAGGCGCGCCTCGAACAGAACACGCGCCAGTTCGTCGCCGGCCGCAGCGCGAATAACGTGCTGCTGACCGGCGCGCGCGGCACCGGCAAGTCTTCGCTGATCAAGGCCGTGCTGCACAAGCTCGCCGCCAAGGGGCTGCGCCTGATCGAGGTCGACAAGCACGACCTCAACGACCTGCCCGAGATCGTCGACCTGGTCGCCGAACGCCCCGAACACTTCATCATCTTCTGCGACGACCTCTCCTTCGAGGCCGCCGAGCCGGGCTACAAGGCGCTCAAGTCCGTCCTCGACGGTTCCATCGCCGGCATGCCCGACAACCTGCTGATCTACGCCACCTCGAACCGCCGCCACCTGATGCCCGAAACGATGGCCGAGAACCTGCAGGTGCAGCGCGGCGACGACGGCGAG
Source organism: Rhodocyclales bacterium (assembly GCA_016235765.1). Classification (GTDB taxonomy): domain Bacteria; phylum Pseudomonadota; class Gammaproteobacteria; order Burkholderiales; family Rhodocyclaceae; genus Fen-999. The sequence continues at coordinate 10,611 of JACRIZ010000002.1, forward strand.
ATCCATCCCGGCGAGACCACCGAGGAAAAGGTTTCCCTCTCCGAGCGCTTCGGCCTCTGGTTGTCCTTCTATCCCTTCGACCAGGACGCCTACCTCGTCATCTGCGAACACTGGCTCAAGGTTTTCGGCGTCGATGAAAAGTCAGCCGTGGCGGCACGCCAGGAAGCGCTGCAGTGGGCGCTGCTGCGCGGCGCGCGCAGCGGTCGCGTCGCCTGGCAATTCGCGCGCGACTACGCGGGCAGGCACCCGCAGCAGTGAAGATCACCGACGTCGCCGCCGCCGTCATCGAGCGCCCCGACGGCAGCTTCCTGCTCGGCCAGCGCGCGCCCGACACCTTCTACCCCGGCTACTGGGAATTCCCCGGTGGCAAGGTGGAAGTGGGCGAAACGCCGCGCGACGCGCTGGTCCGCGAACTGCACGAAGAACTCGAGATCGAGGTGCTGCAGGCGACTCCCTGGATCGTCCGCGAGCACCTCTACGAGCACGCGCACGTGCGGCTGCATTTCTTCCGCGTCACCGAGTGGCGCGGCGAGCTCAAGGACCACGTGCACTCGGCGCTGGCCTGGCAGCAGCCCGGCGCGACCACCGTGGCGCCGATGCTGCCCGCCAATGCGCCGGTGCTGGCCTCGCTGGCACTGCCCGACGTCTATGGCGTGACGCACGCCCACGAGATCGGCGTGTCGCCACAACTGACTCTTCTTGAACGCGCCCTGCAGAACGGCTTGCGGCTGGTTCAATTGCGCGAGGCAAAACTGCCGGCCGACCAGCGCGAACCCTTTGCCGCCGCTGCGGCGGCGCTCTGCCAGCGTCACGGCGCGCGCCTGCTGGTCAATGGCGATGCGCAACTCGCCTGGGCGGTCGGCGCCGACGGCCTGCACCTGACCGGCGAGCAACTGAAGGGCCTGCGCGGCCGGCCGAACTTCCCGCTGGTCGCCGCGTCCTGCCACGATGGCGCCGAACTGAAGCTCGCCGCCGAGTACCAACTGGATTTCGCCGTACTCGGCGCGGTCAAGCCGACGGCCACCCACCCGGGCCGGCCCGGCCTCGGCTGGCCGACGGTGACGCAGTTGCTGGAGAGCTATTCGCTGCCGGTCTATGTCATCGGTGGACTGGGCCGCGCCGACCTGCCTGCGGCAAGGCTAGCCGGCGCCCATGGCATCGCTGCCATCCGGTCCGTCTGGGTCTGAAGCAGCCGGTACCCGATACTCGTCGTTGGCCCACGCCCCCAGGTCGATCTGCTTGCAGCGCTCCGAGCAGAACGGGCGATAGCGGTTTTCTGCCACCCACGCCACTTTCTTGTCGCAAATCGGACAATTCACGACAACCATCGCGCCCTCCTCAGTGCAGCAACTGGTACTGCAGCAGATAGGCGCCCGCGCCCGCGAAGTAGCCGATCAGCGCCAGACCGCTGATCTTCTTCACGTACCAGAAGAAGTGGATCTTCTCCAGGCCCATGGCGGCAACACCGGCAGCCGAGCCGATGATCAGGATGGAGCCGCCCGTACCGGCGCAGTAGGCCATGAACTCCCAGAGGAAGCTGTCGGTCGGGTACTGCGCCAGGTCGTACATGCCCATGGAAGCCGCCACCAGGGGCACGTTGTCGACCACGGCGCTGACCAGGCCGATCAGCAGCACGATCACGTCCTGCCGGCCGACCGCCTGGTCGAGCCATTGCGCGAGGGCGCCCAGGATGTGGGTGTGCTCCAGCGTGGCAACGGCCAGCAGGATGCCGATGAAGAACACGATCGAGCTCATGTCGATCCGGCTCAGGGCGTGAGCCAGGGTCAAATGCTGCTTGGTCTCGTCCTCCTTGTGGCGATGGATCAGGTCGCCGACCAGCCAGAGGATGCCCAGGCCGAACAGGATGCCCATGAAGGGCGGCAGGTGGGTGACGGTCTTGAACACCGGCACGGAAACCAGAATTCCCAGCCCGAGGAAGAACATCAGGTTGCGCTCGAACTCGGAGGTGCGCAGGCCGTGGTCCATGTCGGTAACTTCGTGGCCATCGACCGGGCGACCTTGCAGCACGTAGGCAGTGACCGCCAGCGGCACGACCATGCTGATGATCGACGGCAGGAAGACGCCCTGCATGATGGCCAGGGAGGTGATCTGGCCCCCGATCCAGAGCATGGTGGTCGTGACGTCGCCAATCGGCGTCCAGGCACCCCCCGCATTGGCGGCGATGACGATGATGCCGGCGAAGAACAGCCGGTCCTCATGCTTGGCGAGCAACTTGCGCATCAGCGAGACCATCACGATGGTGGTGGTCAGGTTGTCGAGAATCGCGCTAAGGAAGAAGGTGACGAAGCCCACCAGCCACATCAGCGAGGACAGCTTTTCGGTTCGGATGCGCTTGGTGATGACTTCAAAGCCGTTGTGCGCATCGACCACTTCGACGATGGTCATGGCGCCCATCAGGAAGAAGACGATC
>JACRIZ010000051.1 GCA_016235765.1 Rhodocyclales bacterium
CACCAGCGCAAACACCAGGACGCCGACCACACCGATGCCACCGCCCAGCAGCGCGGAGAGAAATCCCTGCCTCCCGGCGACGACGCCTGCGACGATGGCGATTGCAACGCTTGCCGCTGCCTGCCACGCCATGGTCACTCGGAACGCGCGCTTGATCCGCGTTGTCGTTCCGCTCGAACCTTCGTGATAGGCGACCATCAAAAAAAACCAATGGATTCTAACTGAATCTTATGGCTGCGACAATTGCTGCGTCGCAATGGAAACATTTAATTATATACTCAACTAGACGCCGGCGAACGCAGCTTCGATTTCAGCAAAGGTGCGCGCCACTTCGTGGGTCGTCAATTCGACGCCGAGCTGACGCGCGATCTGCGATGCGGAGAAGATGCCGCGCAGCGTCTGCTTGTTGGCCTCCTTGTCTTCCTCGACCACCAGCGTGTGTTGTCGGCCGCAGGCAACCAGGGTCGCAACGATATGGCCCACCTCGGCGCGCAGAACGTCGCCCATCTTGATCGCTTCCATGTCTTCGAGATTCGTCATGACGTCGCGCACTGCCAGTTCCTCGCGCTTGGCGCCGCGTGCCTGGGCGACGCGCACGGGCTTTTCGCCAAGCAGGTCGCGCGCCGTGACGACGCCGGAGATGCGGCCATTGATCTCGACCACCAGCAGCAGCCGAACACCGCGCAGCAGCATGTGCTGATTGGCTTGCGCCAGCGTTTCCTGCGGGGTAACGGTGGCCGGCGGAATCCGCGTCAGGTCGGTCATCACCTCGATCGCGGGAGAGTTGACGTTCACGAAGGTGGGGTTGAGCGCGCCGCCGACGTAGCAGCCGCCGGAGCAAACCGGCACCTGGGAGAGTGGTTTGTAGCGATCTTTCAACATCGTCTTCTCCTGCCTCTTGAGTGGAATCGAGACTACATTCTATGCATTCGGATCGTAGCCGAGCCAGGTTATGCAAACCTTACGCGGCGGCCTGTCTGGCACCGAGGCGGGCCAGCAGCCCGTCGAGTTGATCGAGGCTGGCGAAACGGATGCTCAAGCTGCCCGCGCCCTTGCGGTTGGCCGAGATTTTCACGGCTGCGCCAAGGCTGTCGGCGAGGTCTTCCTCCAGCCGCTCCAGGTCACGATCCGGCACCTTGGCGGCAGCCTTGCGCGCGGGTGGATTCAGTTCCTTGGCGACCGCCCGCTCGGTTTCGCGCACCGACCAGCCCTTCTCGACCACGACGCTGGCCAGGCGTCCCTGCTCGCCTTTGGCCAGGGGCAGCAGCGCGCGGGCATGGCCCATTTCGATGTCGCCGGCCATCAGCATGTCCTGGGCAGGCTTGGCCAACTGCAGCAGGCGCAGCAGGTTGGTGGCAGCGGAACGCGAACGACCGACCGCATCGGCGGCCTGCTGGTGGGTCATGCTAAATTCGTCGATCAGGCGCTGCAGGCCGGCGGCTTCTTCGAGCGGATTGAGGTCCTCGCGCTGGATGTTCTCGATCAGCGACATCGCCAGCACGGCTTCGTCGGGGATGTCACGGATCAGGACCGGCACGTCGGCGAGGCCGGCGATCTGCGCAGCACGCCAGCGCCGCTCGCCGGCGATGATCTCGTAGCGGCTGGCCGACACCGGGCGCACGGAGATCGGCTGGATCAGGCCCTGGGCCTTGATCGAGGCCGCCAGCTCTTCCAGCGAGCCCGGGTCCATGCGCGTGCGCGGCTGGTACTTGCCCGGCTGCAGGACGCCGACCGGCAGCGTGTCCTGGCGGCTCGCTTCCGGCGTGCTGTTGGCGGCCAGCAGCGCGTCGAGGCCGCGACCGAGGCCCTTCAGTTTCGGGGGATTCATGGCTTCATTCCTTCCACGATTGAACGCGCTCGATCATCTCGGCCGCGAAGTTGAGATAGGCCTGGGCGCCTTTCGACGTCTTGTCGAACAGCACGCCGGGAATGCCGTAGCTGGGCGCTTCGGCGAGACGGACGTTGCGCGGCACCAGGGTCTTGAACACCTTGTCGCCGAAGTGCTGCTCCAGTTGCGCCGAGACCTGGGTCGACAGCGTCGAGCGCGGATCGTACATCACGCGCAGCAGGCCGATGATCTTCAGGTCGCGGTTGAGGTTGGCATGCACCTTCTTGATGGTGTTCACCAGGTCGGAAAGTCCCTCCAGCGCAAAATATTCGCATTGCATCGGGATGATGACGCCATGGGCGGCGCACAAGCCGTTGAGGGTCAGCAGCGACAGGGACGGCGGGCAGTCGATCAGGACAAAGTCATAGTCGCCGGCATGGTCGGCCAGCGCCTCCTTCAGGCGCAGTTCGCGCCGCTCCAGTTCCACCAGTTCGATCTCGGCGCCGGCCAGGTCGCGATTGGTCGGCAGGACATCATAGCCGGCCGCGTCGGCACGGAGCCGCGCTTCGGGCAGGGTCGCCAGCCCGACCAGCAGTTGGTAGACCGAGCGCGGCAAATCGCTCTTGTCTACGCCGCTGCCCATGGTGGCATTGCCTTGTGGGTCGAGATCGACCAGCAGGGTGCGCTGGCCCCGCAGGGCAAGCGCCGCGGCCAGGTTGACCGAAGTGGTGGTCTTGCCGACCCCGCCTTTCTGGTTGGCGATGGCGAAGATGTGCATCAAGTTTTCTCCAGGACGATCAGGTGTCGTTCGGCGCCAAGCCCGGGAACATCGAGCTTGACGGTGTTCGCGAGTCGCCAGCCAGGCGGCAGGCGGTCCAGCTCGGCCAGGGGGTAGGCACCCTTCATGGCCAGCAGGCGGCGGCTAAGGTGGCCGGCAAGGCGGACAAAGTCGGCCAGCTCGGCAAAGGCACGGGAAATGGCCGCATCGAAGGTTCCCGTTACGGCTTCTATGCGGCCGCAGTGAATGCTTACATTGGCCAGCCTGAGCTCGATCTTGGCCTGTTGCTGGAAGGCAGCTTTCTTCTGGCTAGCCTCCACCGAGGTCACCTGCAGGTCGGGGCGGCAGATCGCCAAAGTCAGCCCCGGCAGGCCGCCGCCGCTGCCGACGTCGACCAGGGTCCGCGCCGCTCCCAGATGCGGCAGGATGGCCAGGGAATCCAGCAGGTGATGCGTCACCATCTGGTCCGTATCCCGAATCGCCGTCAGGTTGTACACCCGGTTCCATTTGCCGAGCAGCGCGAGATAGCCTTCAAGACGCTCCGCTGCGCCAGGCGGCAGGCCCAAACCCAGTTGGCGGATGCCCTCGGCAAGATTCATGCGGCGGCCTTGCGCAGCTTCTTGAGGTGCACCAGCAGCAGGGAGATCGCCGCCGGGGTCATGCCCTGAATCCGGGAGGCCTGCCCCAGGGTTTCCGGTCGATGCTGGTCGAGCTTCTGCTGGACCTCGATCGACAGGCCATAGACAGTCTTGTAGTCCAGGTCGGGCGGCAAGACCATGGTCTCGCTGGCCTCGGCCTTGGCGACCTCGTCACGCTGGCGCTCGATGTAGCCCTGGTACTTGGCCTGGATTTCGACCTGTTCGACCACATCGGGTGCCGAGACACCCGGCCCGGCCTCGGGCAGGCTCATCAGGCCGGCGTAGTCGGCCTCGGGCCGCCGCAGCAGGTCGAACAGACGGTATTCCCGTTCCAGCGGCTTGCCGATCACCCGCAGCGCGTCGGCGTCCGGAACGATGCGCGGGCTGACCCAGGTGTCGCGCAACCTCTGCACTTCGCGCTCGATCGCCTCGCGCTTGGCCTCGAAAGCCGCCCAGCGGACGTCATCCACCACGCCGAGCCGGCGACCCGTTTCGGTCAGGCGCAGGTCAGCGTTGTCCTCGCGCAGGCTGAGGCGATACTCGGCGCGGCTGGTAAACATCCGGTAGGGCTCCGAGACGCCGCGCGTCACCAGGTCGTCCACCATCACCCCAAGATAGGCCTCGTCGCGCCGCGGCGACCATGCCTCCAGTTCGCGCGCCTGGCGCGCGGCATTGACGCCCGCCAGCAGACCCTGCGCGGCCGCCTCCTCGTAGCCGGTGGTGCCGTTGATCTGCCCGGCGAAGAACAGGCCGCGGATCGACTTGGTTTCCAGCGAGGCCTTCAGGTTGCGCGGATCGAAATAGTCGTACTCGATCGCATAACCGGGGCGGGTGATATGGGCGTTCTCCAGGCCGCGGATCGAACGCACCAGCGCAATCTGGACGTCGAACGGCAGGCTGGTCGACACGCCCTGCGGGTAGACTTCGTGGGTGGTCAGCCCTTCCGGTTCGAGGAAGACCTGATGCTCGTCCTTGCCGGCGAACTTGTGGATCTTGTCCTCGATGGACGGGCAGTAGCGCGGCCCCACCCCCTCGATCACGCCGGTGAACATCGGCGAGCGATCCAGGCCGGCGCGGATGATGTCGTGGGTACGCGCATTGGTATGGGTGATCCAGCAGGGGACCTGCTGCGGATGCTGGGCGGCCCGCCCCAGGAAGGAAAACACCGGCACCGGATCGTCGCCCGGCTGGCGCTGCATCACCGAGAAGTCGATGGTCTTGCCGTCGAGGCGCGGCGGCGTGCCGGTCTTGAGCCTTCCGACCGGCAGTTGCAGTTCGCGCAGGCGTTGCGCCAAAGTCAGCGATGGCGGATCGCCGAAGCGGCCGGCCCGATAGTTTTCCAGGCCGACATGCACCAGCCCGTTGAGGAAGGTGCCTGCAGTCAGGACGACAGTTGCCGCTTCGAAGCGGATACCCAACTGAGTCACGACGCCGCCCACCCGGTCGCCGACCAGGGTGAGGTCATCGGCGGCCTGCTGGAACAAGGTCAGATTGGGCTGGTTCTCCAGCCGCGCGCGGATCGCCTGCCTGTAGAGCTGCCGGTCGGCCTGGGCGCGCGTCGCGCGTACCGCCGGGCCCTTCGAGGCGTTGAGAATCCGGAACTGAATGCCCGCCTCGTCGGTCGCCGCCGCCATCGCCCCACCGAGCGCATCCACTTCCTTGACCAGGTGCCCCTTGCCGATGCCGCCAATCGAAGGGTTGCAGGACATGGCGCCCAGCGTCTCGATGCTGTGAGTGAGCAGCAGCGTGCGAGCGCCGGAACGGGCCGCAGCCAGCGCAGCCTCGGTGCCGGCATGGCCGCCACCGATCACGATGACATCAAATCGAGTAGGGAAAAGCATCCGAAAGGCGTCTCGGCAGCGGTCGAAAAAGAGGCGCAATGATACGCCGGTCACCGGCCATTTTGAGTTTCACGTGAAACAGCATCCTTCGCGTTTCACGTGAAACATCAAGAAAGCGCCTAGTGCTTGCCGCCGAACCCGAGGTAGCTCTCCACCACGCGTGGATTGTCGCGCAACTCCGAACTGGGTCCGGCCAAGGCGATTTCCCCGGTCTCCAATACGTAACCACAGTCAGCGAGTTGCAGTGCCGCCCGGGCGTTTTGCTCGACCAGGAGGATGGCGACCCCGCTCTTGCGCAACCGGGCCAGCACGTGGAAGATCTCGCGCACGATCAGGGGGGCAAGCCCCAGGCTGGGTTCGTCCAGCATCAGCAGCTTCGGCTTGGCCATCAGCGCACGCCCGACCGCCAGCATCTGCCGCTCGCCGCCCGACAGCGTACCGGCCAACTGGTCGCGGCGCTCCTTCAGCCGCGGAAAGATCGAATAGACCTCGCCCATGGTCGCGGCCTCGTCCCGATGACCGAGCCGCCGCCGCATGAAGGCGCCGAGCTGCAGATTGTCCTCGACGCTCATTTCGCCGAACAGCTCCCGCTTTTCCGGAACCAGGGTCATGCCCATCGCCACCATGCGCTCGACCTCGATCTCCCTCGGCGTCGAGCCGAGAAAGCCGACCGTCCCGGCGCCGATCGGCAGCAGACCCATGATGGCGGAAAGCAGGGTCGTCTTGCCGGCGCCATTGGGACCGATTACCGTGACGATTTCGCCGGCTCTTACCTTCAGCGACACATGGTGCAGCGCCTCGACCTTCCCGTAGCCGACCGACAGATCCTCCACCTCGAGAATGACCGGCTGCTCCATCAGTCAACCCCGCCCAGATAGGCCTCGATCACATCCGGATTGCCCTGGACTTCCTCGGGCAGGCCCTCCGCGATTTTTTCGCCGAACTCCATTACCACGACCCGGTCGGCCAGGCCCATCACGAAGTCCATATCGTGCTCGACGAGCAGGATGCCCATGCCCTCGTCGCGCAGCCGCCCCAGCAACTCGGCAAGCGCCTGCTTTTCCAGATAGCGCAGCCCGGCCGCCGGTTCGTCCAGCAGCAGCAGCGAGGGATCGGCGGCCAGCGCGCGCGCGATCTCGACGGTTCTCTGCTGCCCCAGCGCCAGGCTACCCGCCGCATCGAACACATGTTCAGCCAGGCCGACCCGCTCGATTTGCCGTGCCGCTTCCGCCAGCAGTCGCCCCTCCTCCGCCCGCTCAAGACGCAAGGCAGCGGCCATCACGCCGCCCCCGCCACGCAAATGGGCGCCGATGGCCACGTTCTCCAATACCGACATCGTCGCCAACAGCCGCACATGCTGGAAGGTTCGGCTCATGCCACGGCGCGCGATCTCCCGCGAGGCCAAGCCGTCCACCCGACCGCCGAGAAAATGCACCTCGCCTGCGGTCGGTGGATCGACACCGGTGATCAGGTTGAACAGGGTGCTCTTGCCGGCGCCATTGGGACCGATCAGGGCCAGGATCTCACCCGCCCGTACCGACAGGCTCATGTGATTGTTGGCGGTCAGGCCGCCGAACTTCTTGACCGCATCCTTGACCTCCAGCACGACCGACCCGGCCGCCGGCTTGGTCCGCCGACCGAGGGGCCCGGCGGACTCGACCTTGCGCCTGGCACCCCGCAGCGGCGCCAGCCTGCGGATCACCGGCCACAGGCCGTCGCGCGCCCGATGCAGGACGAAGATCATCAGCAGACCGAAGACGATGATCTCGAAATTCCCCGAGGCGCCGAAGATGCGCGGCAGCAGGTCCTGGAGCCATTGCTTGAGGATGGTGATCAGGCCGGCGCCGAGCAACGCACCCCAGACGTGACCGGCGCCGCCGATCACCGCCATGAACAGGTACTCGATGCCGATGTGCAGCCCGAACGGGGTCGGATTGACGAAGCGCTGCAGGTGCGCGTACAGCCAGCCCGAAACGGCCGCGAACGCCGCCGCGATCAAGAAGATCACCAGCTTCGAACGCGCCGTATCGACCCCCATCGCCTCGGCCATCACCGCGCCGCCCTTGAGCGCCCGGATCGCCCGCCCTTCCCGCGAATCGAGCAGATTCTGAGTAGCCCACAAGGCCGCCAAAACCATCAGCCAGATCAGGTAATAGAAATACCGGCCATCCTTCAATTCCACGCCGAACAGGCTAATGGCCGGAATACCCGATACCCCTGTGTGCCCGCCCAGGAAGGAGACGTTGCCGAACAGAAAGTAGAGCGACATCCCCCAGGCTATGGTGCCCAGCGGCAGGTAGTGTCCGGACAGGCGCAGGGTCAGCAGCCCCAGCACCGCCGCCACGGCCACGGTCAGGAGTATCGCGGCAGGCAAAGTCAGCCATGGCGACACGCCCACCCAGGCGACAAAGTCGGGAAGACCCTCGGTGGTCGTCAGGTAGGCGCTCGTGTACGCGCCGATGCCGACGAATGCCGCCTGCCCGAACGACGTCAGCCCGCCGACACCGGTCAGCAGTACCAAGCCCAGGGCCACCAGCGCATACAGGCCGATGTAATTGAGCAAGGTGATGTGGAATTCGGGAAGGACCAGAGGACCGAGCGCCAGCAAGGCAAGGAACGCGACCACCCAATTGCGAGCGCTCACTCCTCCTCCTCCACGTGCCTCGTCGTCAGCGAGCGCCAGACCAGCACCGGGATGATCAGCGTGAAAACGATGACCTCCTTGAATGCCGAGGCCCAGAAGGACGAAAACGACTCCAGCAAGCCGACCAGGATGGCGCCCGCGGCCGCAATCGGATAACTGGCCAGCCCACCCACGATCGCGGCAACGAATCCCTTGAGTCCGATCAGGAAGCCGGTGTCGTAATAGACGGTCGTGATCGGCGCGATCAGAATGCCCGACAAGGCACCGATCGCGGCGGCCAGCACGAAGGAGAGCTTGCCGGCCTGCGTCGAGGAAATGCCCATCAACCGCGCGCCGGTCCGGTTGATTGCCGTTGCCCGCAGGGCCTTGCCCCACAGGCTACGCTCGAAGAACAAGTAGAGGACGACGATCAGCACGGCGCTGGCACCGACCACCCAAAGCGTCTGGCCGGTCACCACCACGCCGCCGATTTCGAAACTGGCCTCCGAAAACGCGGGGGTCCGCGAACCCTCGGCACCGAAGAACAGCAGACCGAGACCCACCAGCGTCAGGTGAACCGCCACCGAGACGATCAGCAGTACCAGCACCGACGCCGACAGCAAGGGCTGGTAGGCGAGCCGATAGACCATCGGTCCCAGCGGCACCACCATCGCCAGTGCCAGCACCACTTGAACGAACAGGGGCCAACTGACCGGCTCGCCGAGGAACACCACGGCCGCCGCAACGGCAGGATAGCCAAGGTTCCAGCCCAGCGCTGAAGTCAGTCGACGCAGCGCGCCGCTGCGCATGGCAATTACCACCTCGACGATCGCTATGGCCGCGCCAAGACCGATCAGGAGCCACAGCGTGCCTGGCACCTTGCCGGCCTGGAAACCTGCCAGCGTCAGCGCTCCGAAGGCGACGAATTCACCCTGGGGAATGAAGATGACCCGGGTGACGGCAAATACCAGCACCAGCGCCAGCGCCAGCAGCGCGTAAATGGCGCCATTGACGATGCCGTCCTGGCTGAGCAACAGGGCGATCTGCAGGTCCATAGGAGTCCGGAAACGACCGGGGCGCCCTTGCTTTCACGAGGGCGCCCCGGTGAACAGCCGCGCAGTATACCGCCTACTGCTGCAGCTTCCAGCCGCCATTCTCGATCTTGACCATCACGCGGGCGCGCTGGTCGAAGCCGAGATGGTCCTGGGGAGACATGTTCACGACGCCGTGCGACACAGTGACGTTCTTCAGGCCCTCGAGCGCATCCCGCAACGCGGCGCGGAATTCCTTGGTGCCCGGCTGCGCCTTCTTGAGCGCGACCGGTACTGCGCTCTGCAGCAGCATGCCGGCGTCCCAGGCATGGGCGCCGAAGGTCGACGTCGTACCCTTGCCGTGGGCAGCCTCGTATTTGCTCGTGTAATCCAGCGCCACCTTCTTGATCGGATTGCTGTCCGGCAGTTGGCCGGCCACCAGCACCGGACCGGCCGGCAGCAGCGTGCCTTCGCAATCCTTGCCGCAGACGCGCATGAAGTCCATGTTGGCGACGCCGTGGGTCTGGTAGTAGGCGCCCTTGTAGCCCTTCTCGTTCAGCGCCTTCTGGGGCAGCGCGGCAGGCGTGCCGGCGCCGGCGACCAGCACCGCATCCGGCTTGGCGGCCAGGATCTTCAGGATCTGGCCGGTCACCGAGGTGTCGTTGCGGTTGTAGCGCTCGTTGGCGACGATCTTCAGCTTGCGCAGCTCGGCGATCTTGCTGAACTCGTTGTACCAGCCCTCGCCGTAGGCGTCGGCGAAGCCGATGAAGGCCACCGTCTGGACCTTGTTGCTGAGCATGCTCTCGACGATGGCCGTCGACATCTGGACGTCGTTTTGCGGCGTCTTGAACACCCATTTGACCTTCGGGTTGGCCGGATCGACGATGCGCGCCGACGCCGCCATCGAGATCATCGGCGTCTCCGCCTCGGCGGCGACGTCGATCATCGCCAGCGAATTCGGCGTGATGGTCGAGCCGACGATGACGTCGACCTTGTCCTCGGTGATCATCTTGCGGACGTTCTTCACCGCCGTCGTCGTATCCGACGCGTCGTCGAGGACGATGTAATTCACCTTCTGGCCGCCGATGGTGGTCGGCATCAGCGCGAAGGTGTTCTTTTCCGGAATGCCCAGCGAGGCGGCCGGCCCGGTGGCCGAAACGGTGACGCCGACGGTGATGTCGGCCAGGGCTTGGGTGGTGGCAAACGCGGCGATCAGGCCCGCGGCGAGCGGCTTCAGCTTCATGGTAGTGGGTCTCCTCCCGTTACTGGATCTGCGTGAACAACGTATCGTAGCCGAATTTCCCTATCAGGACAGTGCTTACGATCAGGAACACCCAGCGCACGAAGCCGCTGCCGTGGCGCAGCGCCAGCCGCGTGCCGACGAAGGCACCGGCGATGTTGAACACCGCCATGGTCAGCGCAATCGCCCAAAGCACGTGTCCGGTCGGAATGAAGAAGCTCAAGGCCGCCGCGTTGGTCGACAGATTGACGATCTTGGCCGCGCTCGAGGCGCGCAGGAAGTCCAGGCCGAAGACGCCGACGAAGGCGAAGATCATGAAGCTGCCCGCCCCCGGGCCGAAGAAACCGTCGTAGAACCCGAGCGCCGCACCGGCAATCAGCGCCCAGGGCCGGACCTTGCCGGCGGGCGGCGGCGTGCCATGAACCGCGCCGAACTCCGGCTTCACTGCCGTATAGATGACGACCAGGATCATCATCACCAGCACCAGCGGCCGCACCACGTCCTTCGGCAGCCAGGCAACCGTCGCCGCGCCGATGAAAGAGAAAACGAACGCCGACGCTGCCGCCGGCAACGCCACATCCCAGGGTATCGCGATCCTTCGGGCGTAGCGCCAGGCGGCATTGGCGGTACCAAAAATGCTGGAACCCTTGTTGGTGCCGAAGATCGTCGCCGGCGACTCGGCCGGTAGCGCGGTAAACAGCGCCGGCACCTGCACCAGGCCGCCGCCGCCCGCCACCGCGTCGATGAATCCGGCCAGCAGCGCCGCCAGCGCGAGCAGCGGCAGTTCGCTCATTTGCCTATGCAGAAACGGCTGAAGATCACGCCCAGCAGGTCATCGGCGCTGAACTCGCCGGTAATGGCGGCAAGCGCTTCCTGCGCCAGGCGCAACTCCTCGGCGGCCAGTTCCTGCTGCTCGATATTGCCGGCGGCCAGTTCCAGCCGTTCCGCAGCCTCGGCCAGCGCAACCAGGTGTCGCTCGCGCGCCAGGACCACGTCCTCGCCGTGACCCTGCCAACCGGCCACGCGTAGCAGCTCGTCGTGCAGCAGGCTCACGCCCTCGCCCGTCTTTGCCGAGATGCGCAGATGCACCTGCCCCTGCGCCTCGTAGCGGCTGGCTGCCTGATGCGCAAGGTCGCACTTGTTCTCGACCACGACGCGCTCGATGCCGGCAGGCAAACGCGCTGCCACGCCATGGTCGGCCGGGGTAACGCCGGCTCGGGCATCAACGATCTGCAGCACGACGTCGGCCCCGGCGATTTCGCGCCAACTGCGTTCTATGCCCAGCCGCTCCACCTGGTCCTCGGTCTCGCGCAGCCCGGCGGTATCGATGATGTGCAGCGGAATGCCATCGACCTGGATGGTTTCCTTGAGCGCATCGCGCGTCGTCCCGGCGATCTCCGTGACGATGGCGCGCTCCTCGCCCGCCAGCCGGTTGAGCAGCGACGACTTGCCGACGTTGGGCAGGCCGGCCAGCACAACCGTCAGACCGGTGCGCAACAGGCTGCCCTGCCGCGCCCGCCCGCGCAGCTCGCCCAACCCGGCGCGCAGCCGGTCCAGCCTGGGCAGCATGTCGGTATCGCGCAGGGGATCGATTTCCTCGTCGGGGAAATCCAGCGTCGCCTCCACAAGCATGCGCAGTTCGATCAACTGCTCGACCAGGCCATGCACCTGCTGCGAAAACTCACCCGCCAGGGAACGCAGGGCCGAGCGGGCCGCCTGCGCGGTACTAGCCTCGATGAGGTCGGCGACCGCCTCGGCCTGGGCCAGATCGAGCTTGTCATTGAGGAAGGCGCGGCGGGTGAATTCGCCCGGCTCGGCGAGGCGCGCGCCGAGTTCGCGGCAGCGGCCGACCAGTTCCTGCATCACCACCGGCCCGCCATGGCCCTGCAATTCCAGCACGTCCTCGCCGGTGAAGGAATGCGGCGCCGGGAAGTAGAGCAGGATGCCCCGGTCGATGGGCGTGCCGTCGGCCGAGCGAAAGTCAGCCAGGGTGGCGCGCCGCGCTTGCGGGCGCAGGCCGGTCAGGCGCTCGGCAAAGTCCAGAAGACCGGTGCCCGACACCCGCACGACGCCGATGCCGCCACGGCCCGGCGCCGTGGCGAGCGCGGCGATGGTATCCGCGGAATTACTTGGCCTTGAGGCCACTGGCCTCGATCATCCGGTTGACCTGCCACTGCTGGGCGATGGACAACACGTTATTGACCGTCCAGTAGAGCACCAGACCCGCAGGGAAGAACAAGAACATGCCGGTAAAGACGATGGGCATCATCATCATGATCTTGGCCTGCATCGGATCGGGCGGTGCCGGGTTGAGCTTGGTCTGGATGAACATCGTCGCGCCCATGATCAGCGGCATGACGAAGTACGGATCCTTGGTGGACAAGTCGGTGATCCAGCCCACCCAGGGGGCGCCGCGCATCTCGACCGTCCCCATCAGCACCCAGTAGAGGGCGATGAACACGGGGATCTGGACCAGGATGGGCAGGCAGCCGCCGAGCGGGTTCACCTTCTCCTTCTTGTACATCTCCATCATTTCCTGGTTCAGGCGCTGCTTGTCGTCGCCGTAGGTTTCCTTCAGCTTCTGCAGCTTCGGCGTCAGCACGCGCATCTTGGCCATCGACTTGTAGGAGGCGGCCGAGAGCGGGAAGAACGCGCCCTTGATCAGTACGGTCAGGGCGATAATCGCCCAGCCCCAGTTGCCGATGAAACCGTGCAGCCACTGCAGGACCCAGAACAGCGGCGCGGCGACCACCGTCAGCCAGCCGTAGTCGACCACCAGATCGAAGCCTGGCGCGACCTGGGCCAGTTTGTCCTGCTCCTGCGGCCCGGCATAGAGCGGCACCGCCACCTTGCCCGAAGCGCCCGGCGCAATCTGCGCCACCGGCACGATCACGCCCGCCGCATACAGGTCCTTGCCGACCTCGCGCAAGAAGAATTCGCGCTCGCCCGCTCCGGGCAACCAGCCCGCGACGAAGTAGTGCTGAACCATCGCCACCCAGCCGTTGTCGGTCTTGCCGGGCACCTTGGCCTTCTTGTTCGCCACGTCCCCGAACTCCGCCTTCTGGAACTTTTCGGCGTCGGTATAGAAGGCCGGCCCGGTGAAGGTCGACATCATGGCGTTGGCGCCTTCGGGCGCCTGCCCGTCGCGGGTCAGCTGGAAATAGGCATGCGGCGCAATGGCCGCCGCGCCGCCGTTGGCGATCTCGTACTCGACGTCGATCAGGTAGCTGCCGCGCTTGAAGACGTAGGTCTTGGCGACCTGCACGCCGTCGGCGGCGGGCGCCGTCAACCGCAGCCTCAACTCCTGCTCGCCGTCCTTCATCTGCAGGGGACTTGCCGGCAGTTGCCAGACGGTCTTGTGCGTCGGCAGGCCCGCGCCGATCAGGCCGCTCTGGGCAGCATACGCATGCTTGGCCTCGAACAGCACGAAGTTGCTGTCCTGATCTCCGGTCGCCTTGTGGGCCCGGAACTCCAGCCGGGTCAGGTCGCCGCCCTGGGCGGAGACTTCCGCGACGAACAGGTCGGTGGTGACGGCGAGCCTGGCGGCGGAATCGACGGCTGCTGCCGGGGCAGCGGCGGACGGGATGGTTTCGGCGGTCGGCACCGGCACCGGCGCCGCACTGCCCCCGGCCGCCGGCGCAGCGACAGGCGCGGTTGCGGCAGGCGGGCTCGCAACCTGTCCAGGCGTCCCCTGCCTTTGCCAAGCATCCCAGAGCATGACCAGGGAAAAGGAAAAGATCACGAACAGGATCAGACGTTGGTTATCCATGGTGGAGTCGGAAATTCTTAGGGAACGGGATCATAACCGCCCGGATGCCAAGGATGACAGCGGCCGATACGGCGCATCGCCAACCACAGGCCCTGGATGATCCCGTGACGCTCGAGGGATTCGACGGCATATTCGGAACAAGTCGGCTGAAAACGGCAACTGCGGCCCAGAAACGGGCTGATTCCGTACTGGTAAGCCCTGATCAGCCAGACCAGCGGCCGGGTCGTCCAGCGCGGGGTCATCGCGGCACCCCGGCCAGCAGCTCGTCCAGAGTCTTGCGCCACGAAAGGCGTTGTGGCCGATCCAGTTGCCCGCCTACCGCCAGTGCGGGCTTCGCCAGTCTCAAGACCATGTCCATCGGCGGCAAGCCCGGATTGGCGTTTCGGAATGCCTCGCGGGCGAGGCGCTTGAGCAGGTTGCGCAGGACGGCGCGCTTGGCCAGGCGTTTGGGGATGATCAAGCCCAGTCTCGCCCGATCGGCCGGCAAAGCGACATCGCCTGGCTGGCGCAACCGGTAGCGCAACTCGAAGCAGCCAGCGGCAACCCGGGTGCGACTGGCCATCACCGCGGCGAACTCGCCCGGCCGGTGCAAGCGGTCAAGGGTGCCAAAGCCGAACCCCTGGTCCGATTGCCCGGCCATCGCCGCGCTACCTGTGTCTGGTTGGGCTCAGACGCCGAGGCGTTGACGGCCCTTGGCGCGACGAGCACGGATGACGGCGCGGCCGCCGCGAGTACGCATGCGCACCAGGAAACCGTGCGTGCGCTTGCGGCGCACCACTGAAGGCTGATAGGTCCGTTTCATGGTATTGGTCTTTCAAGAGAAACGCGCGATTACATCGCCGGCAGGCTTCTTTGTCAAGGCCATTTTTCCGCCCGCCTTGTGGATAACTACCATCGAACCCGATAGAATGTTTGCTCGGATCCCTGCTGACACAGCTCGGGTCCGCGCTATTTCTGCCGTAACTTATTTACTTATCAATAACTTAAAAAGATCAGGCGTGGTTTCTCCAAGCGACGATACGACGATGAACGACTTTTGGTCGCGCTGCCTGACGAACTTTCAGGAAGAGCTGCCTGCGCAGCAATTCAACTCCTGGATCAAGTCCCTTCGGGTCGAACTGGCCGCGCCAGGACAGGTTCGCCTCTTGGCGCCGAACCGCTTCGTGCTGCAATGGGTGCGTGAGCGCTACCTGCCCCGAATCGAACTCCTGCTCCGCGAATTCCATCCGCAGGCAACCGGGGTCACGCTGTCGCTCGACGACCACCCGGAAACCAGCGAACCGGCTGCCGACAAAGCTGCCGAATCACGCCCGGCCGCCGTGGCCGTCGTATCCGAAACACCCCCCGCACGGGGAACTGACCCCGTATACGAAAAGACCCGCCTCAACGAGGAATTCACCTTCGAAACCCTGGTGACCGGTCGCTCCAACGATCTCGCCCGGGCCGCCGCCCAGCAGGTCGGCCTGAATCCGGGCATCTCCTACAACCCGCTCTTCGTCTATGGCGGCGTCGGGCTCGGCAAGACGCACCTGGTGCATGCGCTGGGCAACGAAGTCTGGCGCCACCATCCGGGCAAGATCATCCGCTACGTCCATGCCCACGACTACATCGCCGATGTGGTTCGCGCCTACCAGCAGAAAGCCTTCGATACCTTCAAGCGCTATTACTGCTCCCTCGACCTGCTGATCATCGACGACATCCAGTTCCTGAACGGCAAGGATCGCACCCAGGAAGAGTTCTTCTTCGCCTTCAACGCCCTGATCGAAGCCAAGAAGCAGATCGTCATCACCTGCGATACCTACCCGAAGGACATCCAGGGCCTGGAAAACCGGCTGATTTCGCGTTTCGACTGCGGCCTGACGGTGCAGGTCGAGCCGCCGGAACTGGAAATGCGGGTCGCCATCCTGAAGAAGAAGGCCGAGGCCATGGCGGTACCGCTCGGCGACGACGTCGCCTTCCTGATCGCCAAGAACCTGCGCTCCAACGTTCGTGAACTCGAAGGAGCGCTGAACCGGGTCATCGCCTTCGCGCGCTTCCACAGCCGCGAACCCAACATCGAAGTCGCCAAGGAAGCCCTCAAGGACGTCATTGGTGCCCACAACCGCCAGATCACCCTCGAACTGATCCAGAAATACGTGTCCGACTACTACAAGATCAAGGTCGCCGACATGTACTCGCAGAAGCGCACCCGCGCCATCGCCCGGCCCCGCCAGATCGCCATGTGGCTGGCCCGCGAACTGACGCCGCACAGCCTGCCCGAAATCGGCGACGCCTTCGGCGGCCGCGACCACACGACCGTTCTGCATGCCTGCCGCACCATCACCGACCTGCGCGGCAAGGACGGCCAACTCAACAACGACCTGCACGTGCTGCTGCAATCCATCAAGGGATAATCAACGGAACAAAATGGTAACAATTGTGGATAAGTCATCATTCCGTTCCGGACCAAAAATTCGTCCACACTCATCCACAGTCGTCCAACAGGGTTCAAGCCAAGGGAATAGAATTAGCATCTGCATGAGTAATAAGAACAATTTCGCCTTATCCACATTCAACGTCATCCTTCATCATCAATCATCAAGGGAGATATAAAGAATGCTCCTGTACAAAGGCCCACGCGACCAGATCCTGGTTCCTCTGCAATCGGTCTGCGGGATCGTCGAGAAACGCCACACGCTGCCCATCCTCTCCAACGTGCTGATGGAGAAGAACGGCGAACGCCTGACGCTGCTCGCCACCGATATCGAAATCCAGATCACGACCAGCGCCGAAGCCGCCGGTCCGGAAAAAGCGGCCCTGACGGTCGCAGCGCGCAAGCTGCAGGACATCCTTCGTTCGCTGCCGGACGCGGCCGAAGTCAGCCTGACGCTCGACGACAAGCGCTTGCAGGTGAAGGCCGGCAAGAGCCGCTTCAATCTGCAGACCCTGCCCGCCGAGGATTTTCCGCGCATGTCGGCGGCCGACGGCCAGACGACCCGCATCGTCATGACCCAGAAGCAGTTCAAGCATCTGCTCGCCCTGGTCCAGTATTCGATGGCGCAGCAGGACATCCGCTACTACCTGAACGGCCTGCTGCTGGTGGTCAATGGCGCCGAGATGCGCGTCGTCGCCACCGATGGCCATCGCCTCGCCTATGCCAGCGAAGCACTGCCGGAGAACATGCCGCGCAGCGAAGTCATCGTGCCGCGCAAGACCGTGCTCGAACTGTCGCGGCAACTGGCCGACAACGATGAGCCGCTCGAAATCGTGCTCACGCCGACTCAGGCCCAGTTCCGCTTCGGCAACATCGAGCTGGTGTCGAAGCTGATCGATGGCAAGTTTCCCGACTACGAGCGCGTCATTCCACAGCAGCACACCAAGCTCCTCAACCTGCGCCGCGACCAGTTGCTGCAGTCCCTGCTGCGCGCCGCGATCCTGACCAACGAGAAGTTCCGCGGCGTCCGCCTGGTGCTCGACAACGGCAGCCTGAAGATCCTGTCGACCAACGCCGAGCAGGAAGAGGCGCAGGAAGAAATCGAAGTCGACTACCAGGGCGAGAGCCTCGACGTCGGCTTCAATGTCACCTATCTGCTGGATGTGCTCAACAACATCTCCACCGAGATCATCCAGTGCCGGCTTGCCGACGCCAGCTCGAGCGCCCTGTTCATGTTGCCCGACAACGAGCGCTTCAAGTACGTCGTCATGCCGATGCGCATCTAACCG
This sequence comes from Rhodocyclales bacterium, assembly GCA_016235765.1. Taxonomy (GTDB): domain Bacteria; phylum Pseudomonadota; class Gammaproteobacteria; order Burkholderiales; family Rhodocyclaceae; genus Fen-999. The sequence continues at coordinate 17,451 of JACRIZ010000051.1, forward strand.
GGAAGTTCAATGACGCAGTCCAAGCAGGCGACCGTCGCCAACGGCGGGTACGACGAGGATTCGATTCAGCAACTGGAAGGGCTGGAAGCCGTGCGCAAGCGGCCCGGCATGTACATCGGCGATACTTCCGATGGCACCGGCCTGCACCACATGGTCTTCGAGGTGGTCGACAACGCCATCGACGAGGCCCTGGCCGGCTATTGCGACGACATCGTCATTACCATCCATACCGACAACTCGATCTCGGTGACCGACAACGGGCGCGGTATCCCGACCGGCATCAAGTTCGACGACAAGCACGAACCGAAGCGTTCGGCGGCCGAGATCGTGATGTGCGTCCTGCACGCCGGCGGCAAGTTCAACCAGAACTCCTACAAGGTCTCCGGCGGCCTGCACGGCGTCGGCGTTTCCTGCGTCAACGCCCTGTCGAAGTGGCTGCGCCTGACCGTCCGGCGCGACGGCAAGAAGCACAGCATGGAATTCCAGCGCGGCCACGCCGCCGATCGCCTGGTCGAGGTGCAGAACGGCGTCGAGGTCAGTCCGCTGCGCATCGTCGGCGACGCCCAGGGCACCGGCACCGAAGTGCATTTCCTGGCCGACGAGGATATCTTCGGCACCATCGAGTTCCACTACGACATCCTCGCCAAGCGGCTGCGCGAGCTGTCCTTCCTCAACAACGGCGTCAAGATCAAGCTGGTCGACCAGCGCACCGGCAAGGAAGAGGACTTCGCCTTCTCCGGTGGCGTCAAGGGCTTCGTCGAATACATCAACCGTTCGAAGACCGTGTTGCACCCGAACGTGTTCTTCTCCACCGGTGCATCGAAGGTGGGCGACAGCGGCGTCACCATCGACGTCGAAGTGGCGATGCAGTGGAACGATTCCTACGCCGAGCAGGTGCTCTGCTTCACCAACAACATCCCGCAGTCCGACGGCGGCACCCACCTGACCGGCCTGCGCGCAGCGATGACCCGCGTCATCAACAAGTACATCGAAGAGCACGAGATCGCCAAGAAGGCAAAGGTCGAGATCTCCGGCGACGACATGCGCGAAGGCCTGGCCTGCGTGCTGTCGGTGAAGATGCCCGACCCGAAGTTCGCCTCGCAGACCAAGATGAAGCTGGTCTCGTCCGAGGCGCGGCCGGCCGTCGAAGAGGTGGTTGCCGCCCGATTGGCCGAGTTCCTGCTCGAGAAGCCGGCCGACGCCAAGATCATCACCGGCAAGATCGTCGAGGCGGCGCGCGCCCGCGAAGCTGCCCGCAAGGCCCGCGAGATGACCCGCCGCAAGGGGGTGCTCGACAACATCGGGCTGCCCGGCAAGCTGGCCGACTGCCAGGAGAAGGACCCGGCGCTGTGCGAGTTGTACATCGTCGAGGGCGACTCCGCCGGCGGCTCCGCCAAGCAGGGCCGCGACCGCAAGTTCCAGGCGATCCTGCCGCTGCGCGGCAAGGTGCTCAACGTCGAGAAGGCGCGCCTGGACAAGGTGATTTCCTCCGAACAGATCGTCACCCTGCTGACCGCGCTCGGCTGCGGCATCGGCGACGACTACAAGCAGGAGAAGCTGCGCTACCACCGCATCATCATCATGACCGACGCTGACGTCGATGGCGCCCACATCCGCACCCTGCTGCTGACCTTCTTCTACCGCCAGATGCCGCAACTGGTCGAAGGCGGCCACGTCTATATCGCCCAGCCGCCGCTCTACAAGATCAAGCACGGCCGCAGCGAGCTCTACATCAAGGACGACCACGCCCTCAACCAGCACCTGCTGACCCTGGCGCTCACCGACGCAGCCCTGGTGCCCGCGCATGGCGCGGCGGCCATCGAGGGCGATGCACTGGGCGAACTGGCGCGTGCCTATCTGCTCTCCGAGGCGGTGATCAAGCGCCTGGCCGACTTCATCGAGTCCGGCGTGCTGCACGCCATGCTGGCGCGCAACATCGCCATCGACCTGGCCGACGAGCAAGCCGCGCGCGCCAGCGCTGCGGCGCTGGTCGCCCACGCCCCCAAGGGGGTGCGGATTGCCGCCGAGTATCATCAGAAATCCGAGTCGTGGCGGCTGCGCGTCGAGCGCATGCGGCACGGCAACCTGCGCGTCGGCCACATCGACGCCGAGTTCCTGCATTCCGGCGACTACACGCAGATCCGCACCACTGCCCAGTTGATCGTCGGCCTCGGCGAGTCGGGCACGGTGATCCGGCGCGGCGAGAAGTCGCAGGCCGTCGGCAGCTTCGCCGAGGCCACGCAGTGGCTGCTGAACGAGGTCGAGCGCGGCCTTTCGAAGCAGCGCTACAAGGGGCTGGGCGAGATGAACCCCGAGCAGCTTTGGGAAACGACCATGGACCCCGTGGTGCGCCGACTGCTCCGGGTGCAGATCGAGGACGCCATCGCCGCCGACGAGATCTTCACCACCCTGATGGGCGACGAGGTGGAACCGCGCCGCGCGTTCATCGAATCGAACGCCCTCTACGCCCGCAACATCGACGTCTAGCGCGGCTGCCTGATGATCACGGCAATGAACGCTGAACTTGAGATAGTGCGCGACTTCCTGCAGGAGCGCCTCAGCCTCGACCCGGCCCGCATCAGGCCGGAGGCGACGCTTGAGGAGCTCGACATCGACTCCCTGATGCTGCTCGAGTTGTTCTTCGAATTCGAGGAGAAGCTCGACGTCACCCTGTCGCAGAACCTGCCGACGCCGAAGACCATTGGCCAGTTGATCGAGATCGTCAAGGGCTTGAGCCGAGCGCACGAGAGGGGCTGATTGGCAGTGAAGCGACGCGTAGCCATCACCGGAATCGGCCTGGTCAGCCCCTTTGGCGGCGACCGCGAGGATTTCTTCGCCCGCCTGCTGGCCGGCGAATCCTGCGTTCGCCACTATGCGACCGACGACAAGCCGCGGCCGCTCTGCATGCCGGCCGTCCGCTGCGCCAGTTTCGATCCCGATGCCGTGATGCCCAAGGCGCTGTCCGGAACCATGGACCGCTTTGCCCAGCTCGGCTTCGCCGCTGCCCAGGAGGCCTGGCGCCACGCCGGCTTCGACACCCAGGACCGCAAGGCCAAGGACGACTGCGGCGTCGCCTGGGGTACCGCCCTGGGTGGCACGCTGGCCTACGAGCGCGGCTACCGCGATCTCTGGCAGAACGGCCGCGAGCGCATCTCGCCGCTCTCGGTGGTGCTCGGCATGAACAACGCTGCCTCGGCGCACATTGCCATCCAGTTCGGTCTCGGCAATTCCTGCCTGAGCTACACCGTCGCCTGCGCCTCCGCGGCCGCAGCGATCGGCGAGGCCTATCGGCGCATCGCCGCCGGCGACGCGGCCGTGATGCTCACCGGCGGCTCCGACGACCCGCTCTGCTATGGCGTCGCCCGCGCCTGGGAGGCTTTGCGGGTCATCGCGCCCGGCGGTCCCGACGACTCTGCGCGCGCCTGCCGGCCGTTTGCCGCAGACCGCGGCGGCCTGGTGCTCGGCGAAGGCGCCGCAGCGCTGGTGCTCGAGGAATGGCAGCACGCGCGCGACCGCGGTGCGACCATCCTGGCTGAATTGGCCGGCTACGGCGCCACCTCCGACCACAGCCACCTGGTCAAGCCCGATGCGCGCGGCCAGGTGCGCGCCATCGAGCTGGCGCTCGCCGACGCCGGCCTCGCGCCAGCGGATATCGACTACATCAATGCCCACGGCACGGCGACCGCCGAGGGCGACCCCACCGAAATCGAGGCCCTGCGCCGCGTCTTCGGCGACCAGGCCGCGCAACTGCCGGTCAGCGGCACCAAGTCCATGCACGGCCACATGATGGGCGCCTCGGGCGCCATCGAAGCCCTCATCACCGTCCTCGCCCTGCGCCAGGACGCCCTGCCGCCGACGGCCCATCTCGACGCCGTCGATCCCGCCTGTGCAGGCGTCCGCCACATCACGGGCGGCCCGCTGCGCGGCTCCGGCGCCCGGGTGGCCCTGTCCAATTCCTTCGCCTTCGGCGGCAGCAATGCCGTGCTGGCGATCCGCACCGATACCTTGCCAGCGACGAGCTGAAGTTCCGATTCACATTCAACCTGCGACGAGTCGACCATGACCCAGACAAGCAACGCGACCAGCGACATGACCGCCCTCATGCACGAAGTGGCGGCGATGATCGTCACCGCCCTCAACCTGGAAATGAGCCCGGCCGAAATCACGCCGGAGACGCCCCTCTACGGCGAAGGCCTCGGCCTCGACTCCATCGACATCCTCGAGCTCGCCCTGGCGGTATCCAAGCATTACGGCTTCCAGTTGCGCGCCGACGACGAGGCCAACGTCAAGGTCTTCACCTCCCTGCAAACGCTGGCCAGCCACATCGCGGCGCATCGGACCAAGTAGGGCCGCTGCGTCGATGTCCAGTGAAATCAATCCGGGCGAGGACGTGAAGACGTCGTGGCTGATCGGCGGCGCGCTGGCGATCGCCTATGCGGTGTTCGCCCACTACGTCAGCGTGGTAACCGACCTTGGCGCGTGGTTCGGCTTCATCCAGAACGTCGGCATCAACACCGCACTCGCCTTCGTCTTCGGCCGCACGCTGGCCGCCGGCCGCCGGCCCCTGGTCACCAAGGTCGCCGCCATGGTCCATGAGGAAATGTCGCCCGCGCTGAACCGCTACACGCGCCAGGTCACGGTGGCGTGGACCCTGTTCTTCACTGCCTACGCGCTCGTTTCGGCCGGCCTGTTCTTCCTGGCGCCCGTCGAAGCCTGGTCGGTGTTCGCCAACATCCTGTCCCTGCCGCTGATCGCCGTCATGTTCCTGGCCGAGAACGAAGTGCGCAAGCGCACCCTGCCGAAACACGACCAGGTGGGCCTGGTCGGCACCGTGCGCGCGGTGCGCGCCAAGTTCCGGCGATGAGCGTCGAAAGCCAGCCGCTGCTCGCGTATGCCGATGCGGGACGCATCGTCGCCTGGCGGCCCGACGGCCCGGTCAGTGCGCCGCGCTTCCTGTCGGACGTCATGCGCCTGGCCGAACGGCTGCCCGCCGGCGGCAGCGTGCTCAACGTCTGCCACGACCGCTATCGTTTCCTGGTCGGCGTCGCCGCCAGCCTGGTCGCCGGCAAGGTCAGCCTGCTGCCGCCGTCGCAGACGCCCGAGGCCGTGCGCCAGCTCAAGCACTACGCGGCGGACGTCTTCTGCCTGCACGACGGCAGCGGCGATGGCATCGACCTGCCGAAGCTGGCGTTTCCCGAGCTGGCTGCCGGCAGCGTCGACGTCGTGCCCGCAATCGCCGTCGACCAGGTCGCGGTGGTGCTGTTCACCTCCGGTTCGACCGGCACGCCGATGCCGCATGTCAAGCGCTGGGGTGCGCTGGTCGACAGCAGCCGGGGCGAGGCCGAGCGCCTGGCGGCCGTGCAGCCGGGCTATTCGCTGATCGGCACGGTGCCCGTGCAGCACAGTTACGGCTTCGAGTCGGTCATCATGCTGACGCTGCAAAGCCGCAGCGCCGTCTGGTCCGGCTGGCCGTTCTATCCGGCCGACATCGTTGGCGCACTGGCCGCCGTGCCGCAACCGCGCCTGTTGGTGACGACGCCGGTACATCTACGCGCCCTCCTCGATGCGGGGATCGAGGTTCCGGCGGTCGACAAGCTGCTCTCGGCGACGGCACCGCTTTCCGACGGCCTGGCGCGCGAGGCCGAGCGCCGCCTGGCGGCGCCGCTGCACGAAATCTACGGCTGCACCGAGACCGGCCAACTGGCCAGCCGGCGCACCATCGACGGTCCGCGCTGGCAGGCATTGCCGGGCGTCCGCCTCGAACAGGCCGACGACCTGACCTACGCCCTGGGCGGCAACTGCGGCGTTCGCCAGGCACTCGGCGACGTCATCGAACTGCACGCCGATGGCACGTTTTCGCTGCACGGCCGCAATGCCGACATGGTGAACATCGCCGGCAAGCGCACTTCGATCGCCTACCTCAACCATCAACTTGCCGACATTCCGGGCGTTGCCGACGGCTGCTTCTTCATGCCCGAGGAGACGGCGGTGGACGGCGTCACCCGGCTCTGTGCCGTGGTCGTCGCGCCCGGCCTGTCGGCCGGGCAGTTGCGTGCGGCGCTGCGTCAGCGCATCGATCCGATCTTCCTGCCGCGGCCAATGATGTTCGTCGAGCGGCTGCCGCGCAACGCCACCGGCAAGCTGCCGCGTGCCGACCTGCTGGCCCTGCTCGATCGCCACGGCCGCAGCGCCCCATGAACACCGCGCGCTGGACCGTGCCGACGGACCACCCGGCCTTCGCCGGCCACTTTCCGGGCCGGCCCATCGTGCCCGGCGTGGTCCTGCTCGACCGCGCCGCACAACTGGTGGCCGCCGCGCTGAACGCCCGCGTCGTCGGCATCGGCAACGCCAAGTTCCTGAGTCCCGCCGGCCCCGGTGCCACGCTCGACTTTTCCTGGACGGCCGGCCCCGGCCGCACGGTGCGCTTCGAGATCGCCAGCGCGGGCACCGCAGTCGCCTCGGGTACGCTGACTCTCGCGGGCTGACCATGACCGGCACCTGGACGCAGCGCCCCGAGCGCAGCAACATGGCCATCCTGAAGCTGATGGTCTGGATCTCCCTCCACCTCGGCCGGCCGATCGGCCGCATCGTCCTCTACGGCATTGCCCTCTACTTCCTCTTCTTCGCGCCGAGCGCGCGCCGCGCCAGCCGCGCCTACCTGGCGCGCGTCCTGGGTCGCGACGCGAACTGGGGCGACGGCTTTCGCCATGTGCTGGCGTTCGCCAGCACCATCCACGATCGCGTCTATCTGCTCAATGAACGCTTCGACCTGTTCGACATCGAGATCGTCGGTGCCGAGCATGTCCATGCGGCAGCCGATGCGGGCCACGGCGTGCTGCTGATGGGCGCCCACCTGGGCAGCTTCGAGGTGATGCGCTCGCTGGGCCGGAAGAACGTCGGCCAGGTGGTCACCATGCTGATGTACGAGGAGAACGCGCGCAAGGTGAATGCCACCCTCGCCGCGATCAATCCACTCGCCACGCAGGACATCATTGCGCTCGGCCGCATGGACTCGATGCTGCTGGCGCAGGAGAAGCTTGCTGCCGGCCACCTGGTCGGCATGCTGGCCGACCGCGCCCTGGCCAACGATCCGACCCGTGCCATCGACTTCCTCGGTGCGCCGGCCAGCTTTCCGGTCGGCCCCTTCCGCGTCGCCGCCATGCTGCAGCGGCCGGTGCTGTTCATGGCCGGTCTCTATCTCGGCGGCAACCGCTACCGCATCCATTTCGAGCCGCTGGCCGACTTCTCGACCGTGCCGCGCGGCCAGCGCGACGCGGCGATGGCCGCGGCGCAGCTCGCCTACGTCGCCCGCCTCGAGCACTATTGCCGGCTGGCGCCCTACAACTGGTTCAACTTCTTCGACTTCTGGCGGAGCGCCGAAAAATGAAACTGATCCGCGTCCTGGGCGTGCTGCCGTGGCTGACTTTTTGCGCGCTGTCGGCGCAGGCCGCCGGCTGGGACATCGACACCCTGATGCGCAGCCTGGCCAAGCAGGAAGGCGGCCGCGCCCGCTTCGTCGAGACCAAGACCATTGCCCTGCTCGACAAGCCGGTTGTGTCCTCGGGCGAGCTCAACTACCAGCCGCCTGCCCGCCTGGAGAAGCGCACCCTGAAGCCCCGGCAGGAACTCATGGTGCTCGACGGCGACCAGTTGCGACTCGAGCGCGGCAAGCAAGTGCTCACCATCCGGCTCTCGGACCAGCCGGAAGCGCTGGCCTTTGTCGATAGCCTGCGCGGCACCCTGGCCGGCGACAAGGCGGCGCTGGAGAAGAACTACAAGCTGCGGCTCTCGGGAACGGAGGAGCGCTGGACGCTCGACCTGCTGCCCGACGACCAGCGCATTGCCGCCTACGTGGTTCGCATCACCTTCGGCGGCGCCCGGAACCACGTCGAGTGGATCCGCTACCTGCAGGCCGACGGCGACAGCGCCGTCATGACCATCGAGGCGCTGGACGGTAAATGACCCGTGCCGGCCGCACCGCCGTCCTGATCTGGCTGCTCGGGCTCGTCGCCTGTGCGCTGGTGGTCTGGCGCGGCCAGTTCACCGCCGACATGTCGGCCTTCCTGCCGCAGCGGCCCTCGGCCACGCAGGAAGTGCTGGTCGAGCAGTTGCGCGAGGGCAGCCTGTCGCGCCTGTTGCTGATGGGCATCGAGGGCGCCGACGCGCCGACCCGGGCGCGCCTGTCGAAGGCGCTGGCGACGCGGTTGGCCGCCAGCGGCCAGTTCGCCGGCGTGCAGAACGGCGATGCCGCGGCCTTCGCCCGCGATCGCGAGCTCATGTTCGACAACCGCTATCTGCTCAGCCCCGCGGTCGATGCCGAACGCTTCAGCGCAGCCGGCTTGCGCCAGGCCATCGGCGACAGCATCGACCTGCTCGCTTCGCCGGCCGGCCTGATGACCAAGAGCCTGCTGCCGCGCGACCCGACCGGCGAACTGCTGCAATTGCTCGCCGCCTTCGAGGGCCGCGACCAGCCGGCCAGCACCGCGGGCGTCTGGAGCTCACGCGACGGCCGGCGTGCCATCCTGATGGCGCAGACGCGGGCCGCCGGATCCGACACCGACGGCCAGGGTGAGGCCGTGGCGCGCGTGCGCGCCGAGTTCGCCGCCGTTGCCGCCGACACTCCGGACGCGCGCCTGCTGGTCTCCGGCGCGCCGGTCTTCTCGCTCGAGGCACGCGCCACCATCAAGAGCGAGGTCGAGCGCCTGGCCGTCGTCAGCGCGATCGGCATCGTCGTCGTGCTGCTGCTTGCCTACCGTTCCATCACCGCGCTGGCGCTCGGCCTGCTACCCGTGCTGTCGGGTGCGCTGGCCGGCGTCGCCGCCGTCATGCTTGGCTTCGGCAGCGTGCATGGCATCACCATCGGTTTCGGCACCACCCTGATCGGCGAGGCGGTCGACTACAGCATCTACTACTTCGTGCAGTCGCGCCAGGGCAGCGACGCGGACTGGCGGGCACGCTTCTGGCCGACCATCCGCCTCGGCGTGCTGACCTCCCTGTGCGGCTTCGCCTCGCTGCTGTTCTCCGGCTTTCCCGGCCTCGCCCAACTCGGCCTGTATTCGATCTCGGGGTTGATCGTCGCCGCGGCGGTGACGCGCTTCGTGCTGCCGCAACTGCGCCCGGCGCGCTTCGCGATCCGCGACACCTCGGCCCTCGGCCGCGCGGTGGCGCCCGCCGCCCGCGGCCTCGGCCAATTGCGCTGGCTGATGCTGGCGGTGGCCGTCGCGGCGAGCGCCGTGGTGTTCGTCAAGCGCGACCAGCTCTGGAACGAGCGCCTGTCCGACCTGAGCCCGATGCCGCCGGCCGTGCTGGCGCTCGATGCTTCGCTGCGCGCCGACCTCGGCAACACGGAACAGGGCTATCTGGTCGTGCTCGGCGCGCCGAGCCGCGAGGAGGCGCTGGTGGCGGCGGAACGCGTCGCCGCGGGTTTGCAGGGGCTGGTCGATGCCGGCGCCATCGGCGGTTTCGACACGCCGACGCGCTTCCTGCCCAGTACCGCGACCCAGCAGGCCCGCCGTGCCGCGCTGCCCGAGCGCGCCGAATTGGCGGCGCGCCTCAAGGGCGCGCTCGCCGACCTGCCGCTGCGTGCGGAGAAGCTGCAGGGCTTCCTCGACGACGTCGCTACCGCGAAAAGTCAGCCGCTGCTCACCGCCGAATCGCTCAAGGGCAGCACGCTGGGCCTGGCGGTCGACACCATGCTGCAGCAGCGCGGCGCGCGCTGGACGGTGCTGCTGCCGGTGCGCAGCTCGGCCGGCGGCATCGATGCCGCGGCGCTGCGCGCGGCGCTCGCCAACGAGCCCGGCGCCCTGTTCCTCGACCTCGGCGAGGAATCGGTACGCCTCTATGCCGACTACCTGGGCGAGGCGATCTGGCTGTCGCTGGCCGGCTTCGCCGCCATCGCGCTGCTGCTGCTGGCGACGCTGCGTTCGCTGCGGCGCACCCTGCGCGTACTGGCGCCGCTGGTGCTGGCGGTGCTGCTGGTCATGGCCGCGCTTACGCTGCTCGGTGAGCGCCTGACGCTGTTGCACCTGGTCGGCCTGCTGCTGACGGTCGCCGTCGGCTCCAACTACGCGCTGTTCTTCGACGAGGGCAAGACCGCCAACGACAGCCACACCCTCGCCTCGCTGCTGGTCGCCAACTCCACCACGGTGATCGGTTTCGGCGCGCTGGCCACCGCCAGCGTGCCGGTCCTCCATGCGATCGGCGTCACCGTCGGTCCCGGCGCCGTCCTGGCCCTGGTTCTGTCCGCCATGCTGGCCACGCCGCAGGAGGACGCCTGACCATGGCCGCCTGGCGACCGTCACCGGCCATCCGCGCGAGTTACGCCATCCACGCCGGCGCGGCGGCGTTGGCGCTGGTGCCCGGGCAATGGCCGCTGGCGCTGGCTGCCTTCCTCGCCAACCAGGCGGTACTGACCGGCGCGGGACTGTGGCCGCGCTCGACGCTGCTCGGGCCCAATCTCACCCGCCTGGGCGACGCTGCCGCCGCGCGCGGCGAAGTCACGCTGACCATCGACGACGGTCCCGATCCAGAAGTGACGCCGCACGTGCTCGACCTGCTCGACGCGGCGGGCGCCAAAGCGACCTTCTTCTGCATCGGCAAGGACGTGCTGCACCACGCGGCGCTGGCGCGCGAGATGGTCGCCCGCGGCCACAGCATCGAGAACCACAGCCAGCACCACCTGACCCTGTTTGCGACGCTCGGGCCGTGGCAGATGCGCCGCGAGATCGCCGACGCGCAGGAGAGCATCGCCGACACCGTCGGCCGCGCGCCGCGCTACTTCCGGCCCACCGCCGGCCTGCGCAATCCCTTCCTCGAGCCCATCCTCGCCGACCTCGACCTGCACCTGGCCACCTGGACGCGGCGGCCCTTCGACACCCGCTGCGGCGATCCGGTTGAAGTCGTCGCCCGCCTCACCCGCGGCCTGGCGGCCGGCGACATCGTGCTTATGCACGACGGCAATGCCGCCGTAACCGCCGCTGGGCAAGCTGTCATCCTCTCCGCCCTGCCGCCCTTCCTGGCTGCGCTGCGGTCCGCAGGCCTGCATTCCGTCACCCTCGCCCACGCCTTCGACGAAGTCCCATCATGACCGCCAAAGTCCTTGCCCGCCTTCTCGACGAAGCCAGCCGCCCCTACCGCGCCGCCGGCCACTTCGCCTATCACTTCTCGCGCGGCAAGCTGTCCAGCGACTGCATCTTCCGCGAGCTGCTGCGCCTCGGCATCTTCCCGAAACAGGGCCGCTTCCTCGATCTCGGTTGCGGCCAGGCCGGCTTCGCCTCCTGGCTGCTCGCGGCGCGCAAGCTCTACGAGAACAAGGACTGGCCGGCCGACTGGCCCGAGCCGCCGAAGGTGCTCGAGTTCCGCGGCTTCGAGCTGATGCAGAAGGACATCGACCGCGCCATGCCGGCCATGGCGCCGCTCGAACCGCAAGTCGTCATCCGCCAGGGCGACATCTGCAAGATCGACTACGGCCACGCCGACGTCGTCACCATCCTCGACGTGCTGCAATACATCGACTTCCCCGACCAGGTCGACATCCTGCGCCGCGTCCGCGCCGCGCTGCCGCCCGGCGGCACCTTCCTGACTCGCGTCGGCGACGCCGACGCCGGCCTCTTCTTCCACGTCTGCAACTGGGTCGACGCCGCCGTCACCTTCGCCCGCGGCCACCGCCTGCCGCAGCTCTACTGCCGCCCGCTCAAGGAATGGGTCGAACTCCTGCGCCAGATCGGCTTCGTCGTCGAGACCATCCCCATGAGCGC
>JACRIZ010000004.1 GCA_016235765.1 Rhodocyclales bacterium
CGATGAAGGCGGCGCTGGTGAGTTCGCTCGCCCAGTCGCTCACCGCCGAGGTGGGTGATTGGGGCAAGGCGAACAATCTGGCGCCGGGCAGTCTGGAGAAGATGCTGGCCCATGCGGTGGTCCAATGCGCGGCGGCGAGCGTGATGAAGCAGGACTGCGGCTCCGCCGCCCTGGGCGGGGCGATCGCCGAAGCCCTCTCGCCCCTCGGCGACAAGCTCGATCAGACCGACTATGCGAAGAACAACAAGCTCGGCGGCCAACTCGGCAATGCCATCGCTTCCATGACGTCCATCCTCGTTGCGGACCTCATGGGCAAAGATGCCATGACCGCCTCCGCGGCGGCGTCCATGGTGGATTCGTTTAATAGGCAGTTGCATCCGGATGAGAAGAGGCTCATCCAGAAGTTGGCTTCCGATAAAGCCCAGCAAGCCTGCCAAGGCGATACGCAATGTCTCCGCGAGGCCACGCTGTATTGGACCGATGCGCTGGAGCGCGTCGCCGAAAGCAGGGCTGACGACAAGGAATACGCCAAGAATGCAGCGTATCTCTCCGCACTTGAGCGAACCGCGCAGATCAGCGGCAGCGAAGGCCAGATGGGCGAGGTCAATCGCTACTTCGCCGATCTAATAACAGCGTCCGACATGCTGGCGCCCTATACGAACAAGACGCTATTGGTCAATGGGCAACCTGTCATAACGAACGGCTCGGCACAGACCTACTTCTCGACTACGCCGGAACAACGGGCCGACCCAACAGGCAACTACGAACTCGGCTTCGCGCCGGCACCCTCCATCATCCCCGGCATGGAGACACGCGATCAGGATCGTCTGGAGCACTTCGCGGCCGCCAACGGTTCTGCCCAACCGGTCTACCCGGTCGAGGAGGTCGTCTTGGGCGGAGCGGTTGGCAATCGAGTTGCTACACTGCTTGGACGGGCTTGGGGGGTGTTGGGCGTAGAAGGGAAAGCGGTCGATGATCTGTTGGCGGCGGCCCTGAAGCCGTTCAACGACGGACAAGCCATTACGAACGCTGGGAGAGCGGTTACCAAACATCCAGAGTATTTTGGCTTCGAGTCAACAGAGGCATTACGGCTGGTGTATCGAACGGACGCGCAGATAAATGAGTTGGCAGTCACAAGGATTCAAGAAATTCTGCAAAATGGAACCAGAACGGAGGGTGCCAGTGGCTTTCATCCAGGAGGGTGGGTTACTTACACCTTGCCAGACGGCCGGGCAGCAAGTTGGACCTTGTCAGGGGAATTCATAGGATTTAGAGGGGTGCAGTAGATGTACAAATTGCTCTTTGAGAAAGTTGGCGACATCCGTAGCACATACGCTTATCTCTACGTATATTTGCCTGGAGACAGCGAGCCTTTCATGGCAATAGCGGTAACCGACACAAGGGAACTCGAATTTACGTTCTTCCGGCATGAGAACAATGTGGTGCTTACTGTCCAGCAGTTGCAGGAGATTTTGACAAGGGCGAGGTCCTTCTTGCCGCAGGCATTGGAGAATGAAGACAATTCGGGCATGCCGTAGCAGGTAAACACGCTAGGTTCGCGTTTCACCGGCCGTGCCTACAGGTCAACACCGGGTCTCCGGCAACGAGGTCGATATCCGGTACGCCAGCTATAGGTCTAATTCGTTAGGCTTAATGATCAAGTTCTTCGTGTCCGAAATGGAGAACGAGGCCGGTATCTATCTGGCCCCGTTAGGAACAGACTTGGGTTTCCGTGAGGAGGGTGGATGGCATCGAAATGGGTCTCGACGAAGCGCCATTGTTGAAATGCATGTAGGCCGATACCGCACCAACACAGTAGCGGCACTGCCGCCAATGCCACCCCGCCATTCGATACTCAACCAGATTCTTAACCTCACCACAGGAGCATACCGTGACAAGAAATTGCATTCCGCTTGCGGCCATTGTCTTGACTTCACTGCTTGGATTGCAAGAAGTAGCCAACGCTGGCTCTTCAGTCCCGATCCACGTTGCCCCGACCATTCCCTATTCCAGCCCAGCGGCCGACGGGGCTGGCTCACCCGGCCCGCAGTGCGCTTGGGATGACTCGTTGGTCAAGTACCTCGTCAAGTACGGCGGCAACCGGGTTGCAGTTAACCCCCGCCCCATGGAAGCCCAGGGGCAAAAGCTGATTCTGACTGCGAGACTTGGCCCGAGTGTCGGCGAAGGCGAAAAGGCGGCGCCGGGCTGGATCGAGGTACGGGGCACGCTGCTCGACGAAAGTGGAAAGCCGCTGGGCGATTTCGGTTTCCGCGATGCTCGCTATTCCGGCAGCTTGCACAAATGCAAGCGAGCCATCCAGCTTGCTGAGGGGTTGGCAGACAACATCGTCAGCTGGCTGGAGGAGCCCACGTTGGGCATCAGGATCGCGGAAACAATCAGTGTGCTTCGGGAAGACTCAGTCGATCCGGAAATCAGGAACTCCTGTCCCTGGAATACCGAACTGCCAGCTTATCTGTCTGGAATGTTTTCCGGGAATGTCTATCGGGTTGCCGAGAACATCGACACGGCCCGCGGCAAAAGGCTTGTGCTGACGATCATTGATTCCCGTCTGCTTGGTGGAGGCATTTACACCGGGTCCAAGTGGCTGAAGGTGAGCGGTTCGTTGATGGACGACGAGCGCGAGATCGGCAGCTTTATCGCATTGCGCCACTCGTTTCGCGGTTGGACCGGATGCGCAATATCGGATCGACTGAGCTATCAGGTGGCCTACGATATTTACAACTGGATGCAGAGCCCAACGATCAATGCCCGCCTTGGCGATGCGGATGCGACAACGGACCCAGTGCAACCGTGAGCGCCGCGGCGTGCAAAACCGGGCAAAACCGGGGACAGACCACGGTTTCCGTCCGATACCATGAAACGAGCATTTGTCTAGCCGGCTTTCCAGAGGGCTAACCTTGCCCCCATCCCGCTAAGCGACTATATTCGGTCTTTATTCGGTCTTTATTCGGTCCTACGGAGCCTGCCATGCGCTACTCGTCCCAGGTCAGACCCATCAGCTATCTCAAGGCCAATGCCGCCGAGGTTCTGGTGCAACTCGCGGAACAACGTGAGCCGCTTGTGATTACCCAGAATGGCGAGGCCAAGGCGGTAATCCAGGATGTGGCCTCGTTCGAGGAAACGCAGGAAACGCTGGCGCTACTGAAGATTCTGGCACTGGGTAGCCAGGAGATCGAGTCCGGCAGGGTCAAACCGCTGGCCGATGTCGTCGCACGTTTGCGGGCCAAGCGGGTGGCGTAATGGCCGGTACCCGCTACCCGGTGCTCCTCACGGCAGGCGCCGAGCAAGACCTCGAATCCATCTACGACTACATTGCCGAGTACGATTCGCCGGCCAACGCGGATTACGTCCTTGATCGCTTGACGAAGGCGGCAGAAGGATTGGCGACTTTTCCCGAACGCGGCAGCTACCCGAAAGAGCTGCTGGCGCTCGGCATCAAGGAATACCGGCAAGTCTTCTTCAAACCCTATCGCATGATTTATCGCGTCATCGGCAAGCAGGTCTACATCCACCTGATCGCCGACGGTCGGCGCGACATGCAGTCGCTGCTTGCCCGGCGATTGCTGGGCGCCTGATCCGGCCTGACAACGCGACTACGTCAGCCCGCCAGTAGCCGCCTCGGCGCTCACGCCGACAACGCGCACCCGCTTGCTGCGCGAGGACTGACCCGCTTCCAGAACCACCCTCGCCTTCGGCACGCCGAGGCGTTCGGCGAGGAAGGCGATCAGGGCGTCGTTGGCCTTGCCGTCGACCGGCGGGGCGCCGAGCCTGACTTTCAAGGCTTCGCCATGCACGCCCGCGACTTCGGTGCGCTTGGCGCCCGGCTGGATGTGCAGGCTGAGGACGACGTCGCCGCCCGAGACCCGCAGCCAGGGCAGCGCGGCAGCGCTCAACTGCCGAACAGCATCAGGTTGCTTGCCTGGCGCAGCATGAGCAGCCCGGCCTGCAGGAGCAGCAGCGCGGCGATCGGCGACAGGTCGACGCCGCCGATGGGCGGGATCAGCCGGCGGAACGGCCGCAGCATGGGCTCGGCGAGCTGGCTGAACAGGGGCGCGATCGGCGAATGGGGATTGACCCAGGACAGCACGGCCGACATGATGATGACGCCCATGGCCAGGTAGATGGCCAGGCGCAGCGTTTCGATCAGGCCCGCCAGCAGCGCGGCGCCGAAGCCGGCTGCGGTGGCGCCGCCCTGGACGCCGGAGGCGCCGATCACCACGCTCATGAACAATGTCTGGACCAGCCAGGCCAGCAGCAGGCTGGCGAGGTCGAGGCCGAACAGGCCGGGCACGACCTTGCGCAGCGGCAGCACCGCCCAGTCGGTCAGCGCCAGCACGAAGCGGCCGAGCGGATTGCGGAAGGGCACGCGCAGCCACTGCATGGCGAAGCGGGCCAGGAAAGCCAGTGCCAGCAGGTCGCACAGGGTGCCGACGATGAGGGTGAAAAGGGAGATCAGCATGCTCAATCCTTGCCCAGAATTTCGCCGAGTTCGCAGCCGCGCGCCGCGGCCGCTTGCACGCCGCGCCGGATCGCCTCGCCGAGGTGGTCGGCATTGAAGGAGTTCAGCGCCGCTTCGGTGGTGCCGCCCTTGGAGGTGACGCGTTCGCGCAGCAGGCCGACCGGATCCTTGCTGCTCTCGGCCAGCCGGGTGGCGCCGAGGAAAGTCTCGATCGCCAGCAGCCGCGCCGCTTCGTCCTTGAAGCCCAGCTCGCGCGCGGCGGCCTCGACGGCCTCGATGAAGTAGAAGACGTAGGCGGGGCCGCTGCCGGAAACCGCGGTGACCGCGTCCATCTGCGCCTCGTCCTCGATCCAGAGCGTACGGCCGACCGCGCCGAGAATCTTCTCGGCCTTCTCGCGGCCCTCCGCCGGCACGCCGGGGTCGGCGCACAGCGCCGTGATGCCGGCGCCGATCATGGCCGGCGTGTTGGGCATGGTGCGCACCAGCCGGCGGTAGCCGCCCAGCCAGCGCGACAGGTCCGGCAGGCGCAGGCCGGCGGCGATGCTGACGACCAATTGGCCGCGCAGGTGGCCCGCCAGCGGCCCGACCGCATCGCGCATGTGCTGCGGCTTTACCGCCAGCACCAGCACCTCGCAGTTGAGCGCGGCCGCGTCGATGGCCGGCGCACAGCGCACGCCGAAGGCCTCGGTCAGGTGCTCGCGCGCCGCCGGCTGCGGTTCCACTACCTGGATGGCGGCGGCAGAGAAGCCCTGCTTCTTCATGCCGCCGATCAAGGCGACGGCCATGTTGCCGCCGCCGATGAATGTGATTTTCATAGTTCGCCTTTCACCACCAAGTTCACCAAGCACACCAAGCACACCGAAAACTCGCTTATCGCATTTCTTGGTGGCCTTTGTGTCCTTGGTGGTTAGAAATGTTGTTGTCTTTCGCCAAAAATCGCCGTGCCCACCCGCACGATGGTCGCGCCCGCCATGATGGCATCTTCCAGGTCGTCCGACATGCCCATGGACAGCGTATCGAGTTGCAGTCCCGCCTCGTTCAGCCGGTCGCGCAGCGCGCGCAACTCGCCGAAGCGGCGCAGCGCCCGGGCAGACTCCTGCGCCGGCTCGGGAATGGCCATCAGGCCGCGCAGCCTGAGGTTAGGCAGGGCCGCCACCGCCCGGCACAAGGCCGGCGCCTCCTCGGCCGTGCAACCGCTCTTGCTGGCCTCGCCGCTGACATTGACCTGGACGCAGACCTGCAAGGGCGGCAGCCCCGCCGGCCGCTGCGCCGACAGGCGCTCGGCGAGCTTCAGCCGGTCCACACTATGCACCCAGGCGAAGGTCTCGGCCACGGGGCGCGTCTTGTTGCTTTGCAGGGGGCCGATGAAGTGCCACTCGAGGCCCAGATCGGCCAGCGCCGCCGCCTTGGCCACGCCCTCCTGCACGTAATTCTCGCCGAAGGCGCGCTGGCCGCAGGCGGCTGCCTGCCGCACCGCCTCGGCCGGCCAGGTCTTGGCCACGGCCAGCAGCGACACCTGGCCCGGATCGCGCCCGGCCGCCGCGCAAGCGGCAGCGATGCGCGACCTGACGGCTTGCAAGTTGGCGGAGATTGATGTCATATATCGACCTCACAGTATACAGAAGCCCGCCCTTCGCTCCCGGAACCGGAACTCATGGATATCACCGAACTGCTCGCCTTCGGCGTCAAGAACAAGGCCTCCGACCTGCACCTGTCCTCGGGCCTGCCGCCGATGATCCGCGTCCATGGCGACGTGCGCCGCATCAACCTGCCGCCCATGGAGCACAAGGACGTGCATGCGATGGTGTACGACATCATGAACGACAACCAGCGCAAGCACTACGAGGAAACGCTGGAGTGCGACTTCTCGTTCGAGGTGCCGAACCTGGCGCGCTTCCGCGTCAATGCCTTCGTGCAGCACCGCGGGGCCGGCGCCGTGTTCCGGACCATTCCGAGCAAGGTGCTGACGCTCGAGCAGCTCGGCGCGCCGAAGATCTTCAAGGAGATCGCCAACCAGCCGCGCGGCATCGTCATCGTCACCGGCCCGACCGGCTCCGGCAAGTCCACCACGCTGGCGGCGATGCTTGACGAGATCAACGAGAACGAGTACGCGCACATCCTCTCGGTCGAGGATCCGATCGAATTCGTGCACGAATCGAAGAAGTGCCTGATCAACCAGCGCGAGGTCGGCCCGCACACGCTGTCCTTCGCCAACGCGCTGCGCTCGGCCCTGCGCGAGGATCCGGACGTGATCCTGGTCGGTGAAATGCGCGACCTGGAAACCATCCGCCTGGCGATGACCGCCGCCGAAACCGGCCACCTGGTGTTCGCCACGCTGCACACCTCGTCGGCGGCCAAGACGGTGGACCGGATCGTGGACGTCTTCCCGGCCGCCGAAAAGGAAATGGTGCGCGCGATGCTTTCCGAAAGCTTGCGCGCGGTCATCTCGCAGACCCTGCTCAAGACCAAGGATGGCAACGGCCGCATCGCCGCGCACGAGATCATGATCGGCACGCCGGCCATCCGCAACCTGATCCGCGAGAACAAGATCGCCCAGATGTACTCGGCAATCCAGACCGGCCAGAGCATCGGCATGCAGACGCTCGACCAGAACCTGCAGGACCTCGTGCGCCGTAACATTGTGTCTGCGGCGGAAGCGCGCGTGCGCGCCGCCAACAAGGACACCTTCCCGGGTTAGTACTATGGCCCCCCACGCTCACATTTGTTCGCTGCCCCCCACGGGGGGGCGCATGCCCCCTTGGGGCGGCCCTGCGGAGGCATAATCATGGAAAGAGACGAAGGCCTGAAGTTCATGTACCAGCTTCTCACCATGATGGTGCAGAAGAAGGGTTCCGACCTGTTCATCACCGCCGGCTTCCCGCCCGCGATCAAGGTCGACGGCCGGGTGACGCCGGCGACGACGCAGGTGCTGTCGCCGCAGCATACGCTGGAGCTGGCGCGCGCCATCATGAACGACAAGCAGGCGGCCGAGTTCGAGGCGCACAAGGAGTGCAACTTCGCCATCAATCCGTCGGGCATCGGCCGCTTCCGCTGCAATGCCTTCATCCAGCAGGCGCGGACCGGCCTGGTGCTGCGCACCATCAACACCAAGATTCCGACCTTCGAAGAACTGAAGCTGTCGCCGGTGCTGAAGGATATCGCGATGACCAAGCGCGGCCTGGTGCTGTTCGTCGGCGGCACCGGCAGCGGCAAGTCCACGTCGCTTGCGACCATGATCGGCTTCCGCAACGAGAACAGCTTCGGCCACATCATCACGGTCGAGGACCCGATCGAATACGTGCACGAGCACCGCAACTGCATCATCACCCAGCGCGAGATCGGCGTCGATACCGACGACTGGGAGACGGCGCTGAAGAACACGCTGCGCCAGGCGCCGGACGTGATCATGATCGGCGAAATCCGCGACCGCGAGACCATGGAACACGCCATCGCCTTCGCCGAGACCGGCCACCTGTGCATGGGCTCGCTGCACGCCAACTCGACCAACCAGGCGCTCGACCGGATCGTCAACTTCTTCCCGGAAGAGAAGCGCGACCAGTTGCTGATGGACCTGTCGCTCAACACGCGCGCCTTCGTCTCGCAGCGCCTGATCCCGAAGCGCGACGGCAAGGGGCGCATCGCCGCGATGGAGATCATGCTCAACTCGCCGCTCATTTCCGACCTGATCTTCAAGGGCAACGTCGGCGAGATCAAGGAGATCATGAAAAAGTCGCGCGAACTGGGCATGCAAACCTTCGACCAGTCGCTGTTCGATCTCTACGAGGGCGGCGAGATCACCTACGAGGACGCGCTGCGCAACGCCGACTCGGTCAACGACCTGCGCCTGCAGATCAAGCTCTACGGCAAGGAATCGTCAGACCGCGATTTGACCGCAGGCATCAAGCACCTGGACATCGTCTAGCGGTTGCTTCCGGAAACGATCCGGAAGCCGTACAGCCGGCATTCCAGCGGGCCGTTGTAGAGCGGGATCTTGCGCATCGGCTTCAAGCCGATCAGCTTCGGCAGCCGCGTGTCGGCCGAGAGGAACCAGCAGTCCCAGCCCGGGAAGTTACGCTTCAACGCATCGCCGAGCTTGGGGTACAGCAGCGCCAGTTCGTCCAGCTCGCCGAGCCGTTCGCCGTAAGGCGGGTTGCAGACCAGGGTGCCGGTCGGCGCCGGCGCTTTTCTTTCCAGCAGGTCGGCACACTCGATGGTCACGAGGTCGTCGAAACCGGCGTGCGCGAGGTTCTGCCGCGCACGCGCCACCGCGTCGGCGGACGAATCGGAACCCCAGATCGGCAGCGTGCCCGCCACCTGGCGTGCCGCCACGGCTGACTTTTGCACCTCGCGCCACAGTTCGGGCTGGAAGGACATCAGGCGCTCGAAGGCGAACTCGCCCGGCTCGCGGTTCATGCCCGGCGGGTCGGCCAGGCTCAGTTGCGCGGCCTCGAGCAGGAAGGTGCCGGAACCGCACATCGGGTCGAGCAGCGGCACGCCGGGCTGCCAGCCGGCCAGGCGCAGGATGCCGGCGGCGAGGTTCTCCTTGAGCGGCGCCTCGACCTTGGCGATCTTGTGGCCGCGCTGCCAGAGCGGCTCGCCCGAGGTGTCGAGGTAGAGCGTGGCGCGATGGTCGGTGAGGAAAAGGTGGATGCGCACGTCGGGCGACTTGGTATTGACCGTCGGCCGCTGGCCGGTGGCCTCGCGGAAGGCGTCGCAAACGCCATCCTTGACCCGCAGGGTGACGAACTCGAGGCTCTTCAGCGGCGAACGCTGTGCCGTGACGTAGATGCGGATGGTCCGCCCGACCGCGAACAAGCGCGGCCAGTCGATGCCGCGCGCCAGCTTATAGATATCGTCCTCGCCGTGATAGTCAGCCGTGGCGAGACGCCACAGCACGCGCGTGGCGATGTGCGACTCGAGGTTCACCCGATAGCAGCAGGCGAGGTCGCCCGCGAACTCGACCCCGCCGGGCACCTGGCGCACCTCGGTGGCGCCGGCCGCGGCGACATCCTCCGCCAGCAGCGGCTCGAGGCCGCGCGGGCAGGGTGAAAAGTACTGGTAGCGCTTCAAAACGGCTTCACCACGGCGAGGATGCAGATGGCGATCAGCAGCAGCACCGGCCCCTCGTTGAAGTAGCGGTACCAGACGTGCGAGCGCCGGTTGCGGCCGGCCGCGAAGTCGGCGAGCAGCCTGCCGCAGTAGAAGTGGTAGCCGAGCAGGATCGCCACCAGCGCGGTCTTGACGTACAGCCAGGGGCCGGTGAAGAGGTCGAAGCCCAGCCACAGCCAGAGGCCGAACGCGACGGCCAGCAGGCCGATCGGCGTGACGAACTTGTAGAGCTTGCGCGCCATGGCCAGCAGGCGTTCGCGCTCCGCCGCGCTTTCGGCGGGCACCATGGCCAGATTGACGAAGATGCGCGGCAGGTAGAAGAGGCCGGCGAACCAACTGACGAAGAAGAAGATGTGGAAGGTCTTTACCCAGAGCCAGAGCACGATGGTCCTTTCGCGGCGGCGATGCCGGCATCGACGGTGGGGTAGCGGAACCGGAAGCCCAGTTCCCGTTTCAAGCGGCGGTTGTCGAGCCGCCGCGACTCGTTCATGAACGACAACTGCGTTTGCGGCAACTCGCTCGGCGTATCGCGCGGGCTGACTTCTCGGCTGACGCGGGGCGGTCGCGGCAGATCGAAAGCATCGGCGAGCTTGTCGAACCACTCGCCCATCGGCAGGTCGGAGTCGTCGCTGACGTTGTACGTGCGATTGGCCCGCCCGCGCCTGAGCGCGGCGATACAGGCGCGGCCGAGGTCCTCGGCGTGGATGTGGTTGGTGTAGGAGTCCTCGTCCGCCCGCCAGACCGGCAGGCCCTTGCGGAGCCTGTCGAGCGGCAGCCGATCGGCGGCGTAGATACCCGGCGCGCGCAGGATGCTGACCCGGCAGTTCGACTCGCGGCCGAAGCGGCGCAGGATGCCCTCGGCATCGACGCGCCGCTGCGCGCGGGCGGTTTGCGGACGCAGGCTGCGCGTCTCGGCGACACGCTCGCCATCGCAATTCCCATACACGCCGCTGGTACTAATGTAGACAAGACGCCGTGGTAGACTGCCCCGACGCAATACGGCAACCAGCCGTCGCGTGCGCGGATCGTGCTTGCCGCGCTCCGGCGGCGGCGCGCTGTGCAGTACCACGTCGGCAAGGCCGGCCAGGCGTTGCAGGCCGGACGGCCGGTCGAGATCGCCGACGATCTGGGTCACGCCAAGGGCGGCAAGCGTCGCGTCGTCCTGCCGCACCAAGGCATAGACGCGCCAGCGGCGTGTCAGATCAGGGAGAATACGGCGTACCACGTCGCCGCAACCAACAATAAGCAGTCTTTGCACCGGACAATTATCGCATGGCCCACAACGTCACCCTCCAGCCCAGCGGCCATACCTACGCCGTGCCGAGCGACACCACCCTGCTGCAGGCCGCCCTCGATGCCGGCCTGACGCTCCCCTACGGCTGCCGCGACCGCGCCTGCGGCGCCTGCAAGGGCAAGGTGACGGCCGGACAGGTGGACCACGGCAAGGCCGAGCCGCACGTGCTGACCACGGAAGACCGGGCCAACGGCTACACGCTGACCTGCTGCGCGACCCCCCTCAGCGACGTCGTGCTCGAGGTACACGAAGTCAGCAGCCAGAAGGACATTCCGGTCAAGACCATGCCCTGCCGCGTGCATGAACTGCGCATGGCGGCCGAGGACGTGATGGTGATGAAGCTCAAGCTGCCGACCAACGAGCGCCTGCAGTTCCTCGCCGGCCAGTACATCGAATTCCTGCTGCCCGACGGCAAGCGGCGCGCCTTCTCGCTGGCCAATGCGCCGCACGAGGACGACCTGCTCGAACTTCACTTGCGGCTGATTCCCGGCGGCAGCTTCACGGCGCAGGTGTTCTCGACCATGAAGGTGAAGGACATCCTGCGCTTCGAAGGGCCGCTCGGCACCTTCCGGCTGCGCGAGGAATCGAACAAGCCGATGGTGATGATCGCTGGCGGCACCGGCTTCGCGCCGATCAAGGCGCTGATCGAACACGCCATCCACAACCACATCAAGCGGCCGATCGCGCTCTACTGGGGTGCCAAGAACCGCGCCGAACTCTACCTGCCCGAGCTGCCGCAGCAATGGGCCGCAGCGCATCCGCACATCAGCTACGTGCCCGTGTTGTCCGAGCCGACTGCCGCCGACGCCTGGACAGGCCGCACCGGCTTTGTGCACGAGGCCGTTCTCGAGGACTTCGCCGACCTGTCCGGCCACCAGGCCTATGTCTGCGGCGCCCCCGTGATGGTCGAGGCAGCCCTGCGCGACTTCGTGGCCCGCGGCCTGCCCGCCGACGAGTTCTTCGCCGACATCTTCTCCTACGCCGCCAAGGCCGAGAAAAAATGAACCCCGCCCTGATCCGCCGCGAGCCCGTCCTCAACCGCCAGCAGACCATCACCGCGTCGCGCCTGGTGGTTCATGCCGATTCGGCCGCGCTGGCCGCCGAGGCGCTGAACGGGGTCTTCGACGTCTGGCCCGGCGCGCGCAGCGTCTTCATCAGCCTGGCCGGCTGCCTGCCCGACCATGAGTTGCTGGTGTGGAACGCACCCGAGAACATCCTGATCGAAATCCCGGCGCTCGGACTGGAAGCGCCGACGACCCGGCAATTGGCCGGCGAACTCGCTGCCGCCGGCGTGCCGCTGTGCCTGGACGGCTATGTGCCCGGCCTGGCGCTGCCGGCGGAACTGCCCTTCCGCTTCCTGCTCGCCGACGCTGCCTCACAGCCGCGCGTCGCGGCCGCGCCCGGCATCCCGATCGCCACCGGCCTGGCCGACCTGCCGGCTTTCCTGAATGCCACCGCGGGCGGTTACGACGGTGCGGCCGGCTGGTTCTTCCTGCACGGCCGCAAGCCCGCCGACAAACTCAATCCCAGCCACGCGCAGATCGTCCGCGTCTTGAACCTGGTACGGCGCAACGCCGAAGTGAAGGAAATCGAAGTCGCCCTCAAGCAGGACGTGACGCTCTCCTACAAGCTGCTGCGCTACATCAACTCGGCCGGCTTCGGCCTCTCCTGCGAGATCGAATCGTTCCGCCATGCCGTGGCCATCCTCGGCTACGACAAGCTCAACAAATGGTTGTCCCTGTTGCTGGTCACCGCCAGCAAGGATCCGGCGGCACCCGCGCTGATGCAGGCTTCGGTGGCGCGCGGCCGCTTCATGGAGATCCTCGGCAAGGACTACTTCGACAAGTCGGCGCTCGACAACCTGTTCATCACCGGCGCCTTCTCGCTGCTCGGCGTGTTGCTCGGCACCCGCATCGAGACCGTCCTGCAGGAAATGCACCTGCCCGAACCGGTGGTCGACGCGCTCCTGCACGGCCACGGTGCCTACGCCGGCCTGCTCGACCTCGCGCTGGCCTGCGAGGAAGGCAGGTCCGCCGCCGTTGCCGAGAAGGCCGCGGCGCTCGGCGTTTCGATCCCCAAGCTCAATCACGCCCAGATCGAGGCGCTGGCCTTCGCGGACTCGCTGCAGTTCAACTGACGGCTATTCGCCCAGGTAGGCGGCCCGCACGCGGGGATCGGCGGTCAGCACGGCCGCGCTGTCGGCCAGCGTGATGCAGCCGCTTTCCATCACGTAGCCGCGCGAGCAGACTTCCAGCGCCAGGCGGGCGTTCTGCTCGACCAGCAGGATGGTGACGCCCTGCGCCGCGACAGCGCGGATCACTTCGAAGACCTTCTGCACCATCAGCGGCGCCAGGCCCATCGACGGCTCGTCGAGCAACAGCAGTTGCGGCCGGCCCATCAGAGCCCGGCCGATGGCCAGCATCTGCTGCTCGCCGCCGGACAGCGTGCCGGCCAACTGGTTGCGGCGCTCCCTGAGGCGCGGCAGCAGTTCGTGCACACGCTCGAGATCGGCCACGACGCCGCCGTCGTTGCGGTGGTAGGCGCCCATGGCGAGGTTCTCGGCAACGGTCAGCCGGGCGAACACGCCGCGCCCTTCCGGCACCAGGGCCAGGCCGCGCGAGATGAGCGCATGGCTGGCCATCCGGTCGAGCCGCTCGTTGCGGTAGCGCAGTTCGCCCGCCGAGGGCAGCATGCGCGCGAGCGCCTTCAGCGTCGTGGTCTTGCCGGCGCCGTTGGCGCCGATCAGGCAGACCATCTCGCCTTCTTCGACGGCGAAGGAAATGCCCTTCACGGCGGCAATGCCGCCGTAGCGCACTTCCAGGTTCAGGACGTCAAGCAGAACCGCCAAGATAGGCCTCGATCACTTTCGGATTCCTTTGCACGCTGATCGGCACGTCCTCGGCGATCTTCTCGCCGTAGTCGAGTACCGCGACGCGGTCGCACAAGCCCATCACCAGCCGCACGTCGTGCTCGATCAACAGCACGGTCAGCCCGTCGGCACGCAGGCCCTCGATCAGGGACTTGAGGGAGGCGGTCTCGGTGGCATTCATGCCCGCCGCCGGCTCGTCGAGCGCCAGCAGCTTCGGATCGGTCGCCAGCGCGCGGGCGATTTCCAGTCGCCGCTGGTCGCCGTAGGCGAGATGGCGGGCGACGTCGTCGGCGCGGTGCTCGATGCCGACGTAGCGCAGCAGTTCGTCGGCGCGGCGGCGCAATGCCGCTTCTTCGTCGCGCGTCCTGCGGTCGCGGAAGACCGCGCCGACCACCCCCGCCCGGGTGCGCACGTGGCGGCCGACCATGACGTTCTCGCGCGCCGTCATGTTGGCGAACAGGCGGATGTTCTGGAAGGTGCGGGCGATGCCGGCTTTCGCCACCTCGTGCGGGCTGGCCAGGCGCAGCGTCTCGCCGCCGAAGCTGATCTCGCCGCCGTCGCGCGGGTAGAGGCCGGTCAGCACGTTGAAGAAGGTGGTCTTGCCCGCGCCGTTGGGACCGATCAGGCCGTAGATCTCGCCCTGCCGGATCGTCAGCGATACCTCCTTCAGCGCCTGCACGCCGCCGAAATGCTTGGTCACGCCACGCGCTTCGAGCAGGACCGTCACTTGGCCAGCTCGCGTCGGTGGCGCGGCTCGGGCCAGAGACCGGCCGGCCGGTAGAGCATGACGGCGATCAGCGCCAGGCCGAACAGCAGCATGCGCAGCGCCTCGGGGTCGAGCAACACCTTGCCGAACACCGCCTGCTGCATGGGTCCCGCGCCGTGGCGGAAGGCCTCAGGCAACACGGTCAGCATCAGGCCGCCGAGGATCACGCCCGGGATGTGGCCCATGCCGCCCAGCACCACCATGCACAGCACCATGATCGATTCCATGAGGCCGAAGCTTTCCGGCGAGACGAATTCCTGGAAGCCCGCGAACAAGCCGCCGGAAACGCCGCCGAAGGTCGCGCCCATGGCGAAGGCCAGCAGCTTGACGTTGCGCGTGTTGATGCCGCAGGCCTTGGCGGCGACCTCGTCCTCGCGGATCGCCACCCAGGCGCGGCCGATGCGCGAATCCTGCAGGCGGATGCCGACGAAGACGATGCCCAGCGCGAGGACCACGAACAGGTAGTAATAGAGCATCACCCCCGAGAATGTGATGCCGAGGAAATCCACCGACTTCGACAGCGGCTGGCCGAACAGCGAGATGGCATCGATGCGGGCGATGCCCTTCGGGCCGTTGGTGATGTTGACCGGTGTGTTCAGGTTGTTGAGGAAGATGCGGATGATCTCGCCGAAGCCGAGCGTGACGATGGCCAGGTAGTCGCCGCGCAGGCGCAGCGTCGGCGCGCCCAGCAGCACGCCGAAGATGCCGGCCACCAGCGCGCCCAGCGGCAGCACGGCCCAGACCGGCCAGTGGATGCCGAAGTGCGGCGAGGCGAGCAGCGCGTAGAGGTAGGCGCCGACGGCGTAGAAAGCGATGTAGCCGAGGTCGAGCAGGCCGGCGAAGCCGACCACGATATTGAGGCCCAGCGCCAGCATGATGTAGAGCGCCGCGAAGTCGAGCACGCGCACCCAGGCGTTGCCCAGGCTGGCGCCGACGACGATGGGTGCCAGCGCCAGCGCCGTGCCGATCAGGGCCATGCCCAGCCAGGACCTGTGCTTCGCCGTCATGCGCGCTCCGACACCTTCTCGCCCATCAGTCCGGAGGGCCGGAAGATCAGCACCACGATCAGCACGAAAAAGGCGAACACGTCCTGGTAGTGGGAGCCGAGCACGCCGCCGGTGAGGTCGCCGATGTAGCCGGCACCGAGCGCCTCTATCACGCCGAGGAGGACGCCGCCCACCACCGCGCCGGCCAGGTTGCCGATGCCGCCGAGCACGGCGGCGGTGAAGGCCTTGAGGCCGAGGATGAAGCCCATGTGGTAGTGGGCGATGCCGTAGTTGGCCGCCACCAGCACGCCGGCCAGGGCCGCCAGCGCCGAGCCGATGACGAAGGTGAGCGAGATGATGCGGTTGGCGTCCACGCCCATCAGGCCGGCGATGGCCGGATTCTCCGCCGTGGCGCGCATGGCGCGGCCGAGCCGGGTGCGATTGACCAGCAGCATCAGGCCGGCCATGGTCAGCGCGGCGACGGCGACGATGATCACCTGGACTTCCGTGAATGTGGCGCCGAGGACTTCATGCGTCGCCGCCGGCAACAGCGCCGGCACCGAGTGGTAGCTGCGGCCCCAGGTCAGCATCGCCAGTTGCTGGAGGACGATGGAGACGCCGATGGCGGTGATCAGCGGCGCCAGCCGAGGCGCGTTGCGCAACGGCCGGTAGGCGACGCGCTCGATGGTGAAGCCGAGCGCCATGCAGACCAGCGCCGCCGCCAGCAGGCCGATCAGTACGACGACCGGTCCGGGCAGACCGCTGTCGGCCAGCAGGCGGATCACCGTCAGCGAAGACAGCGCGCCGATCATCACGACTTCGCCGTGGGCGAAATTGATCAGGCCGAGGATGCCGTACACCATGGTGTAGCCGAGGGCGACCAGCGCGTAGATGCTACCCAGGGTCAGCCCGTTGATGATCTGCTGGAGGAAGATGTCCACGGCGGCGATGATAAAAGAAACGGCACCCGAAGGTGCCGTTTCGCGGGGCTCGGTTTTCCCGTATTGCTATTTGGCCGGCGCGGCGACGGCGCCGATGGTCTCCAGCGCTTCCCACTTGCCGCCCTTGGCGATGTAGAGGCTCACCGCGCCGTCCTTCAGGTCGCCGTTTTCGTCGAACTGGATGCGCGTGGTCACGCCCTGATAGTCGGTCTTGGGCAGCTCGGCGAGGATCTTGGCCGAATCGCCGGACTGGGCACGCTTGATCGCCTCGACCATCACCATCACCGCATCGTAGGCGTAAGGCGCGTAGAGCTGGATATCGCCGTACTTGGCCTTGAAGCGCTCGATGAAGGCCGGGCCGCCCGGCATCTTCTCGTAGGGAATGCCCGGCAGCGAGCAGTAGTGGCCGTCGGCGGCGGCGCCGGCATTCTTGACGAATTCGGTCGTGCAACCGCCGTCGCCCATCAGCAGCCGCGATTTGAGGCCGAGCTGCTTCATCTGCATCGCCATCGGCGCGGCTTGCGGGTCCATGCCGCCGTAGAAGATCAGGTCAGGCTGCTTGCCCTTGATCTTGGTGAGGATGGCCTTGAAGTCCACGGCCTTGTCGTCGGTATGCTCTTCGGCGACGACCTTGACGCCGGCGGCCACTGCCGCCTTCTTGAATTCCGTTGCCAGTCCCTCGCCGTAAGCCGTCTTGTCGTCGACGATGGCCACGGACTTGGCCTTGAGCTGGTTGCCGGCGTAGGCGCCGAGCACCTTGCCCTGCTGCTCGTCGTTGGCCATGACGCGGAAGGCGGTCTTGAAGCCCTGGTGCGTGTAGGTCGGGTTGGTCGCCGAGGGCGACACCTGCGGTATGCCGGCGTCCGAGTAGATCTTCGAGGCCGGAATCGTCGTGCCGGAATTGAGGTGGCCGACGACGGCGTTCACCTTGGCGTCGGCGAACTTCTGCGCGACGAGGATGCCCTGCTTCGGGTCGGCCTGGTCGTCCTCGCCTTGCAGGACGAGCTTGAGGGGCTGGCCGGCGATGGTGATGCCCGCCGCGTTGATGTCGTCGACCGCCAGCCGGGCGCCGTTTTCGTTGTCCTTGCCGATGTGGGCCTGCGGACCGGTCAGCGGCGCGGAGTGGCCGAGCTTGACGATCAGCGGTTGCGGGGCGGCGGCCTGGGGGGCTGGGGCGGGCGCTTCGGCTTCCTTCTTGCCGCAGCCGACCGCGATCAATGCGGCTGCGACGGCGACGGCCAGTGTCTTGGCGGGAAAATGCATGCTGAGTCTCCGGGTGGGTTGGCGGGGAGCGCCCGATTCTGCGCGGGCCCCAGGGGCTTGTCAATTGAGGTACGGCACCGACATGCGAGCTATTTCGCGCCGCCGAGTATCCATTTCACGAGGGTCCTGACGTCCTCGTCCCTGACCGTGGAATTCGGCGGCATCGGAATCGTTATGCCCTGGTCCTTCCAGGCGCCCGAGCCGCCTTTCTTCACCTTCTCGAACAATTTGGCTTCGGCATTCTTGTCGCCGGCATAGCGCTTGGCGACGTCCTGATAAGACGGGCCGACCAGTTTCCGGTCGACCATGTGGCAGGCCAGGCAGTTGCTCTTCTTGGCGAGTGCGGCATTCGCCTGGACTTGCGGGGCGAGCAGCGCAGTGACGCTGATGATGGCAGCGGCGGGCAGCAGTTTCATCGGGGAGTCCTCTTTGGCATATTGGTTGGATCGACTCGCTGGCCTGGCGAGTCTAGCGGAAATCAGTTGGCATCGACAAACCCTTCCGGCACGGTGCACCCAACGCCGGTGCAGGCGGGAATGTTGACCGGGGCGGCCCGGCTTGCCAGCGATTCCTCCAGCGCCAGGAGCAAGGTCGCTGTCCCGCCGCCGCCACGCGCGACCTGCGGCAGGAACAGGCGCAGGCAGCGCTCCGCCGCTTCGCCGAAACGGCGCTCGCCGGTCAGCCGCGCCAGGCGGAGCAAGGCCAGCGCCGCCGCGGCGTTGCCGCCCGGCATCGAGTTGTCGTGGCCCGGCTTCGGTCTATGGATCAGCGCTTCGTGATCGTTCGCCGTGAAGTAGAAGCCGCCATCCGCCTTGTCTTCGAAGCGCTCGAGCAACGCGGTGCCGAGTTTGGCCGCAAACTCGGCGTCGCCGGCTTGCGGCGCCGCCTGCATCAGTTCCTGGACTGCCAGGAGCAGGAAGGCATAGTCGTCCAGATAGCCGGCAAGGTGGGCGCGATCGCCGCGTGCCGTTGCCAGCAGCCGAGCACCGTCCCAGAGCCTGGCCTGGAGGTCGGCCAGGGCCCGGCGTGCCGCGGCCAGCCAGTCGGGGCGACCGAAGACTCGGCCCGCATGCGCCAGCCCCTCGATCATCAACGCGTTCCACGCGGTCAGCACCTTGTCGTCGCGACCGGGGCGGACGCGGGTTTCGCGTTGCGCGAACAGCTTTGCGCGCATGGCAGCCAGCACCGGGCCGTCGTTCGCCGCCAGCGGTTCGACCACGCGCAGGTGCCAGTGCGCGTTCTCGAAGTTCGGCGGGCCGTCCAGGCCCCAGTGAGCGCGGGCGACGCGACACTCGTCGTCCGTGAGCAGCGCGCGGACTTCGTCGCGCTGCCAAACGTAGTAGCGCCCCTCCTCGCCTTCGGAGTCGGCATCGAGCGAGGAAGCGAAGGCGCCTTCCGGCAATTGCATTTCGCGCATCGCCCAGGCGGCGGTTTCGGCGACGACGCGCGCAAACAGCGGCTCGGCGCTCAGCGCCCAGGCGTCGGCGTAGAGGCCGAGCAGCGGGCCGTTGTCGTAGAGCATCTTCTCGAAGTGCGGGATTTCCCAGCGTTCATCCACGCTGTAGCGGCAGAAGCCGCCGCCCAGTTGATCGTAGATGCCGCCTTCGGCCATGCGCGTCAGGGTGGTCAGCACGGCTTCCCTGGCGCGGCCATCGCCGCCACGCGCCTGGCCGAGCAGGAAGGCTAGGTCGCTGGCATGCGGGAACTTCGGCGCCCCGCCGAAGCCGCCAAAGCGCGAATCGTAGTTGCGCAGCAGGAATTCGCGGCCGGCCCGGACAGGCGTCTCGTCGAGACTGACTTCCGCATCCGCGCGCGGCTGCAAGCCGGCCAGCATGGCCCGCAAGGACCGATTCTGCGCCGCGATGTCGTCAGGGCGCTGGCGATGGGCCTCCGCAATCTTTCGGCAGATGTCAGCAAAGGCCGGCAGGCCATGCCGGGGCGCATCCGGAAAATACGTACCGCCGAAGAAGGGCGTCCCGTCTGGCGTCAGGAACATGGTCAGCGGCCAGCCGCCCGGCCGCCCGGTGAGCAGTTGGTGGGCGCTCTGGTAGATCTGGTCGAGGTCCGGCCGCTCCTCGCGGTCGACTTTGATATTGACGAACAACTCGTTCATCAGCGCCGCCACCGCCGGGTCCTCGAACGACTCGTGGGCCATCACATGGCACCAGTGGCAGGCCGAATAGCCGATCGACAGCAGGATGGGCTTGCCGGTCTCGCGGGCGAGGGTGAGCGCCTGCTCACCCCATGGACGCCAGTCCACCGGATTTTCCGCGTGTTGCAGCAGGTAGGGCGACGTTTCTTCGGCGAGGCGGTTGGCCATGACTTTCCTCTGGACGCACAATTGTCGACCAATTTAGTCGACTTCATGCCGCGTGCGCAACAGGGACAATCAGCAGCCGTGCGCCGACAGCCTTTCGCTGTCCCGGCGCTTTTGCGCCCTCAGGCTATCCATCGTCGCCCCGGAACCGCCACGTCGCTCCTGGTTTTCGATGCGTTCGACACTTTCGCGCAGACCCGCACACTGCTGCTCCGTCTGCTCGGCCTCGCGCTGCGCCATCGCCTGCCGATACCGGTAGTCGCTGTCTGCTGCCGCGCTGGCTGCTCCTGTGGTATTCGTTGCAACCGCCGGCTGGGCCGCCGTTTCGGTGACGACCTCGACCACTTCGCCGGCTTCGATCTTCGCCACGAAGTCACGCTTCACCCGCTTCGACTTCCGGTAGGCCCAGACTTCGGTTTCACCGTTCCTGGTACTCACCGTGCGGACCCGTTCCGGTTCGCCGTAGGTGGCACGGAGCTCGTCGGCCTTCATGCCCGGCTTGGGCAAGGCATCGGCGACCGCGTTGGGGTCGATCAGGCCACGTACCTTTGAATTCTCCTTGCCCAGCGGCCGATCGCCGTAGTGGACTTTTCCCTTGTCGTCGACCCAGCGATAGACTTGAGCATGCGCGCACAGCGATGCGACTGTCAGCGCCAACAGCAAGAGCATTCTCTTCACGACGTCCTCCCCAGGATGCCAAGGAAATGCGGCGATGATACCCGCATCAAGCGCCGAACAGCGCCCGCCACCAGCGGCGGCGGCCTTCGGGCGGCTGGCGCTCCGCCTGCAGGTCCTCGGGGGGCACGCGGCTCATGATCCAGCCGGGCAGCGGCGGATTGGTCGAAAAGCCGCAGGAGACGCCCAGGTTGTTGGGGTCGTAGATCTTGATGAAGGTGGGCGCGTCGAGATTGTCAGCGTAGACGATGCTGCAGTAGTCGTGGCGGTGGTCGTCGCGCAGCAGTTCGTCGATACGCTTGACGAACTCGGCGGTGGTCGCCGCGGCAGCCGGTTCGGTCGGCACCGTTTCGCCGACGGCGTACAGGTACCAGCCGTCCGGGGCAAGCCGCCCCCAGAAGGCCGTCAACTGGTCCCAGGACATGATGGACCAGAGACGCCCGCAGTTGAGTTGCTGGAAGGCGCTCACCCTTCGAGCTTCGAGACGTCGCGCACGGCGCCCATATCGGCCGAAGTCGCCATGGCCGCGTAGGCGCGCAGCGCCGCCGAGACCGGGCGCTCGCGGCCGGCCGGCTTCCAGGCTCCCGCCGCCTTCGCGTCCATTGCGGCGCGGCGTGCCGCCAGGACTGACTTTTCCACGGCCAGGTGGATGCGCCGGTTCGGGATGTCGATCTCGATGGTGTCGCCTTCCTCGACGAGGCCGATCGCGCCGCCCGCGGCCGCTTCCGGCGAGGCATGGCCGATGGAGAGGCCCGAGGTGCCGCCCGAGAAGCGGCCGTCGGTGAGCAGCGCGCACTGCTTGCCGAGGCCCTTCGATTTGAGGTACGAGGTCGGGTAGAGCATCTCTTGCATGCCCGGCCCGCCCTTCGGTCCTTCGTAGCGGATCACGACCACGTCGCCCGCGACGATCTTGTCGGCGAGAATCTTCTCGACGGCTTCCTCCTGCGACTCGCAGACGCGCGCCCGGCCGGTGAACTTGAGGATGCTGTCATCGACGCCCGCCGTCTTGACGATGCAGCCCTTCTCGGCAATGTTGCCGAACAGCACTGCCAGGCCGCCATCCTGTGAGTACGCATTGGCCTTGTCGCGGATGCAGCCGGCGCTACGGTCGAGGTCGAGTTCGGGATAGCGGCGGTCCTGCGAGAAGGCCACCTGCGTCGGCACGCCGCCCGGCGCGGCGCGGAAGAAATCGAATACCTTGGTGTCGTGGGCCTGCATGACATCCCACAGTTCGAGCGCGCCCTTGAGCGTACGCGTGTGCACCGTGTGCGCGTTGTTGTGGAGCAGGCCGGCGCGGTCGAGCTCGCCGAGGATGCCCATGATGCCGCCGGCGCGATGCACGTCCTCCATGTGGTACTTCTGGGTCGCCGGCGCCACCTTGGCCAGGCAGGGCACTTTGCGCGACAGACGGTCGATGTCGGCCATGGTGAAATTCACTTGCGCTTCCTGCGCCGCCGCCAGCAGGTGCAGCACGGTGTTGGTCGAGCCGCCCATGGCGATGTCGAGCGACATGGCGTTCTCGAAGGCCTCGAAAGTGGCGATCGAGCGCGGCAGCACCGCGGCGTCGTCCTTCTCGTACCAGCGCTTGCACAGTTCGACGATCAAGCGTCCCGCCTGCAGGAAGAGTTGCTTGCGGTCGCCATGGGTCGCCAGCAGCGAACCGTTGCCGGGCAAGGACAGGCCCAGGGCTTCTGTCAGGCAGTTCATCGAGTTGGCGGTGAACATGCCCGAGCAGGAGCCGCAGGTCGGGCAGGCGGACCGCTCCATGGCGTTGACGTCCTCATCCGAGTTCTTCGAGTCGCCGGCCTCGATCATGGCGTCGATCAGGTCCACCATGCGGGTGGCGCCGTGCCACTGCACCTTGCCCGCCTCCATCGGACCGCCGGAAACGAACACGGCCGGGATGTTGAGGCGCAGTGCCGCCATCAGCATGCCCGGGGTGATCTTGTCGCAGTTCGAGATGCAGACCATCGCGTCGGCGGTGTGCGCGTTGCACATGTACTCGACGGAATCGGCGATCAGGTCGCGCGAAGGCAGCGAATAAAGCATGCCGCCATGGCCCATGGCAATGCCGTCGTCGATGGCGATGGTGTTGAATTCCTTGGCGATGCCGCCGGCTGCCTCGATCTCGCGCGCGACCAGTTGGCCGAGATCCTTGAGGTGCACATGGCCGGGCACGAACTGGGTGAAGGAGTTCACGACGGCGATGATCGGCTTGCCGAAGTCGCCGTCCTTCATGCCCGTAGCTCGCCAGAGTGCCCTGGCTCCGGCCATGTTGCGGCCGTGGGTCGAAGTGCGGGAGCGGTACTGGGGCATGGCGGTCTCCTTGGGGCGGATGATGATTTTACCGCCGGCCGGGGACCGCCCGCCAGTCAGAAGAGGTAGGAGGCCTTGAAGCCCATTTCCTTGGTGCTGTTCTTGGGTTCGTACAAGGGCGCCGTAAATTGCCAATGATTGCCGGCATCGTCGACGGCGCGGATGTAATCGATCTCCGAATCGGTGATGCGCCAGTAGCTGGCGTAAGGTCCCATCGTCCAGTTGCCGAAATTCAGCATGACACTACCGCGCCAACCGTGGCCGTGCTTCTGGTCGTTCTTGGCTGCTTCGACGGAAACGAGGGTGGTTCCCAAAGAAGTGGTATCGCCTTCGAAGACGTCGCCAAATTCGGAAGTCTGCCGACCCTGGAGCAGATAGTCGTACTCGATGGTCGTGGTCAGATTCATGTGGTCGTTGAAAGACCATCGATGGGCGAGACCGATGGGCAGATAGGTGTACCGGCTTTCGCGGCGATAGCCAAGATGGCCGGTGCTCGTCGTGCCGCGCCCGTCGTGGAAGAGGTAGCGGAAGCCGAGGCCGATGTAAGGGCCCACCGTATGGTTGCCGAACGCGAAGTCGTAGCCGGACAGCAATCGCCACTCGGCATACCAGTTCGTGTTGTTCTCCATCGTGCCGGTGCCGTTCGACTCGTAATCGACCTTGCCTCGTGCATAGCGGAAGTCGGCTCCGCCGAACCAGCCGCTCGAGATTGGAAACCTGAGCCCGTAGTCGAAGCCGAGCTTGTTGCCCTTCAAGGACATCAGGTCGTCTTCGGTGTACTTGTAGGTAGAGGCCGTGAGGCCTACTTGCTGCGCGATTGCTTCCGCAGCAGGCGGCTCCTCGGCAACAGCGTCGCCGGTCGCCAGTACACCCAGAGTCATCGTGGCCCCGAAAACCAGGGCGAGCCTATCCCGCTTGATCATGAACAGCTTCCTTTCCTGAAGGTGGATTGTGACGGCGGAATACTAGCGCAATCAGAATGGATATTGGGCAATCAGAACCGATAGCTCAGCTTCACGCCGATTTCGCGCGTGTTGTTGGTCGGCTCCCAGACCGTCCAGCGCTCGTTGCCGGTGCGCGTGGCGACATCGATGCGCTCCTTCTCGGAATCCTTGATGCGCCAGAGATGTAGATACGAGCCGATCGCCCATTCGCCCATGCGGTAGCTGGCGCTGAACCGCCAGCCTTCGCCGCGATACTGGTAGTTGATGACGTCCGGAACGTCGGTCCAGGGGCCGCGCCCTTCGATGTCCGACAAACGCGTGTCCTGGCGCCCGACGATCAGCCGGTCATGCTCGATGGATGCTTCCATGGCGTCGCCATTGGGGATCAGGAAGCGGTAGCGGACGCCGGCACGTGCGGTCAGGTAGCGGCTCTCGCGGCGATAGCCGACCGCACCCGTATCGGTGACGCCGCGCAGGTCGTTGAAAAGGTAGCGATACCCAAGGCCGACGTCGGGCAACAGCGTATGCCTGCCCCGGACGAAGCTCTTGCCGACGCCCCATCGATTTTCGAAATAGTAGTCCGGCGTCCCGTCCATGTCGCCCGTGCCGCGGTAGTCCGCATCGCCGAAAGCACCACGCAAGGCGCCGCGGACGAACCAGCCGTCGTGCAGCAGGAAGGCCACGGAGTACTCCGCGCCGACCTTCTTTGCGGTCAGCGACATCGCCGATTCCGTGTACCGGTAATCGGACAGCGTCAGCCCCGCTTCCTGGACGATCCGGACGGGCTCGACCTGAGTCGGTTGCGGAGCCGATGCACCGGCGGCAAGAGAGCACGCCGCCATGAAGATTCCGCCAACTACGACTCGATCAACTCTCATGCGCCAACGGTCCCGAGGGTGGCTTCGTAACGAAAGCATCATATCGTGCAAATCGACAGTTGCCTGCATCAAAGCTCATGAAAACGTCTGCCCCGGATAAAATCATCATTTCGGCACAACCGTCATCAGTCGATGCTCATCCATCCGCAGTTCGACCCCGTCGCCCTCAGCATCGGTCCGCTGGCCATCCGCTGGTATGGGCTCATGTACCTGGCCGGCTTCATCGCCTTCCTGGTGATGGGCCGCCGCCGGGCGGTCGGCCAGCCCTGGCACGGCATTCCGCCGCAGGCGCTGGACGATCTGCTCTTCTACGGCGTGCTAGGCGTAGTGCTCGGCGGCCGTCTCGGCCAGGTCATCTTTTACGAGCCCGCCTACTACGCAGCGCACCCGCTGGAAATCCTCGCCGTCTGGAAAGGCGGCATGAGCTTTCATGGCGGCTTCCTCGGCGTGCTGGCGGCGCTGGCGCTGTGGGCGCAGCGAACCGGCCGCGGCTTTTTCCCGGTGATGGACTTCGTCGCACCGCTGGTGCCGCTGGGCCTGATGGCCGGCCGCATCGGCAATTTCATCAATGGCGAACTGTGGGGGCGTGTCACCACGCCTGACTTTCCCCTGGCCATGGTGTTCCCGCAGGTCGACAACCTGCCGCGCCATCCGTCACCGCTCTACCAGGCGGCCGGCGAAGGCCTGTTGCTGTTCGTCCTGCTCTGGTGGTATTCGTCGCGCCAGCGGCCGCGCGGCGCGGTATCGGGAGCCTTCCTGATCGGCTACGGCAGCTTCCGCTTCCTGGCCGAGTTCTTCCGCGAACCCGACCACGGCATCTTCGGTCAGTCCTATATCGTCAGCATGGGGCAGTGGCTCAGCCTGCCGATGGTTGTTTTCGGTCTCTGGCTGGTGTTCCGGCGCAGCGAAAACCGCTAGCGAACAAGGTTGCCCAGCGCTTCCGGCACATGCAGGGCGTAACCCTGCGCGTAGTCGACGCCGAGACGGCGCACGGTGGCGAGCACCGAGTCATTGACCACGAACTCGGCCACCGTGTGGAGCGCCTTGTGCTGGGCGAGCCGCACCATGGACTCGATCACGGCCCGATCGTCCAGGTCGTTGTCGGCATTGCGGACGAACATGCCGTCGATCTTCAGGGCCTGCACCTTGAACCGCTTCAGGTAGGCGAAGCTCGACAGTCCGCTGCCGAAATCGTCGAGCGCGAGGTTGCAGCCGATCTCGCGGCAGAAAGCGATGAAGGCGAGGGCAAGGTCGAGCTGGGCGATGGCACAGCTCTCGGTGATCTCGAAGCCGATCTGTCCCGGCTGTATGCCCTGCGCGCTGAAGGTATTGCGAATGAAGTCCTTGAGCCCGGGATCGGCGAGGCTCAAACCCGACAGGTTGATGTGCAGCGGCGGCAAGGAGTTGCCCGCGGCACGGCGCTCGGCAACCAGGGCGGTGGTGGCGTCGATGACCCAGCGGTCGATCAGGGGCATCATGCCGTAGCGCTCGGCGGCCGGTATGAAACGGGACGGCGAGATTGCCGAACCATCCTGGCCGCGCAGGCGCACCAGCACTTCGACGTATTCCCGGATCCCCTCGCGCAAGGGCACGATGCGCTGGCCGTAGAGCAACAGCCGGTTGGCACTCAGGGCTTCCGAGATCTGCGAGAGCGACAGGAAATCGGCCTTGCGCTCGCGGAAGTACTGGTCGTCCGAAATGAACAACTGTGCCCGGTTGCGGCCGCGCTCCTTGGCGGCGTAGCAGGCGGTATCCGCGGCGATCAGCAGATCGGTGACGTTCTCGAGGCCAGGCGCCGCCTGGGCGATGCCGATGCTGGCGCCGACCCGGAATGAGCGCCCTTCCCAACTGAACGGCATGCTGCGGATGTCGTCGATGATGTGCTGGGCCCGCCGTTCCGCCTCGTCGAGGCCGACGCCGGACAGGATCATGCCGAACTCGTCGCCGCCCAGCCGGGCCAGGAAGCCGAACGAGAAGCGGGCATCCATGACGCGCGCCAGGTGCTGCAGCAGCGCGTCGCCCGCCGTATGGCCACAGGTGTCGTTGATCAGCTTGAACTGGTCGAGGTCGATGTAGAACACCACCACCGACCCGACGCCGGCCGCGGTTTCCAGTTCCGCCTTCAATTCCTGTTCGAAAGCTCGGCGGTTGTGCAGGCCGGTCAGCGCGTCGTGGGCAGCGGCGAATGCCAATTCCTCGTTGGCGCGGTGTTGCAAGGTGATGTCGCGCACGCTGGCCCGATAACCCAGGCTGGCCGAGTCGGCGCCGAAGATCGGCTGCCAGGCCATGGCGACCCAGATCTGCCGCCCATCCCGCGTCACGACGCGGAACTCCAGGTCCTGGCCCGTCCTGCCGGCCAGCGCCTGCTCCTGTTGGCGGTGCACCAGTTCGCGGTCCGCGGGATGCACCAGCGGCAGCGGGAAGTCCTCCATGGCCATGCAGTCCCGCACCGTGTAGCCGGTCATGCGCTCGACGGCCGGATTCACCCAGCGCAACCGGCCATCCGGACCGAACCAGTTCTCCCAGGCGTAGGCGTAATCGGCAATGGCGCGAAAGCGCTGCTCGCTGTCCGCCAGATCCCGCACCCGCGCCTGTACCGCGCCGGCCATCGCGTTGAAGCTGCGGCTTACCGCCGTCACCTCGTCGTCGCCGTGCAGCGGCACCCGCACGTCGAGCTCGCCGCTGCCGATGCGCAAACTGGCGTCGGCCAGGGCGGAAAAGTCCCGCGTCAGCCAATAACCCGTGGCCAGCAGCAGCAGGAAGGTGAGCGTCATCTCGATCACCGCGATCGTGATGCTCTGCCGGAACAGGGTGTCGCGCGCATCATGGAGGAAGGCGGACGACAGTCCGTAATGCGCATGGCCGTACTGCACACCCTGGTACTCGACCGGGAAGGCCACGTGGATGATGTCGCCGGCGTCGTCGATGGGAGTCGCCGCCGGCAGCGGAATCTGCTTGTTCCAGTCGACGGCCGCCAGGACCTGCCCCTGATTGTCGGTGACCGCGAGGTAGCGTATGTCCGCGGCAGTCTTCCATCCCTCCAGGATGTCGCGCAAGGTGAGGTAGTCGCGCGACGCCAACGGCACGGCCAGCGCCGTCTTGTAGGCCAGCTCGATGGCGTGGATGCGCACCTCGGCCTGGCGCGTCAGATGCTCGCGGATCAGCCGCACGCTGTTGCCGACCAGCACCGAGAGCATGATCGCCTCGATCAATACGCTGGCGACGAGCAGGCGGAAACGCAGCGAACGATGGAAAGGCAGCGGCATGGTCCGAGGAGCTTAGTGCCCGACCTCCAGTCGGCGATAGAGGTCCACGTAGGGCTTCACGGCACGCAGTTCCTCCGTGCTGATTTCCTCGTAGCCCTTGAAGGCACTCTTTTCCATGAACTGCCGGCCTTCGGCGGTGTCGGGAAACGCCAGCAATGCCTGCTTGATGCGCGCAATGTCGGTCTCGCCGAGGCGCCGATGGGCGATCGTGAACAAGTGCGCGAAACGTTGTCCGGTGCCGATGGCCCGCACCTGCTGTTGCACGTCGACCGGCAACTGGCGCAGCGCGGTGAAGGTCGCCAATCCGGCGTCCGCCTCGCCCATCGCCGCGGCGGAAATCGACGCACCGTGGTTCGGCCGTTCGTCGATGAAATAGTCGCGCCCGGCCTCGAGTCCGTGGTCCGACAGCCATTTGACGGTCACCAGGCGGATGAACGCGCTACGGTCGGCCATCGCGATCCGCTTGCCGCGAAAATCCTCAGGCTTGTCGAGTTTGCTGCCGGCGCGGACGACCAGCACCGGCTCGAGCTGGGTTTGGTAATGCAGCAGCGGCACGTAGTACTTTTCGCTGGCCATGACGGCGAAATGCGGCGGGCTGATGGCGATGTCGTAGCCGCCGGCAAGCAGCGTATCGACGAAGCCCTCGAAGCTGGGCGCCGTGTAGAACTCGACCGGCCGGCCAAGCACCGTGCCCAGATACTGCTGCAGGGGCCGATAGGTATTGATCAGGGCCAGCGTGCTGGCATACGGATGCACGGCCAGACGAAGCGGCGGCGACCCTTTCTGTTGGGCAAGCGCGGAAGACGAAGCAACCAGCATCCAGAGGAAGGCCAGCCATGGCGATATCCTTCTTCGTAACACTTCAGACCCCCCCGATCTATGACTTTCAGTATAGCCGGAGAAATCCGGGCTGCTGATGACGG
Source organism: Rhodocyclales bacterium (assembly GCA_016235765.1). Lineage (GTDB taxonomy): Bacteria > Pseudomonadota > Gammaproteobacteria > Burkholderiales > Rhodocyclaceae > Fen-999. Next base: position 29,028 of record JACRIZ010000004.1, read on the forward strand.
TGGCGCTAAAATGCTGGCATACCGGACGAAGGATACACCCATGCCCCAACGCCCATTCAAGATTCTCGGCATTCAGCAGATCGCCATCGGCGGGCCATCGAAGGAGCGCCTGCGGACCCTGTGGGTCGAGATGTTCGGCCTGTCGGTCACCGGCAACTTCGTTTCCGAGCGCGAAAACGTGGACGAGGACATCTGTGCCATGGGCGGCGGCCCCTACAAGGTCGAGGTGGACCTGATGCAGCCGCTGGATCCCGAAAAGAAGCCGGCGGTCCATGCCACACCGCTGAACCACGTCGGCCTGTGGGTCGACGACCTGCCGAGGGCAGTCGAGTGGCTTGCGGCGAGGGGCGTCCGCTTCGCCCCCGGCGGCATCCGCAAGGGCGCGGCAGGTTACGACATCACCTTCCTGCATCCCAAGGCCAGCGACGAGTTTCCGATCGCCGGAGAAGGGGTCCTGATCGAACTGGTGCAAGCGCCGGCCGACGTGATCGCGGCACTGGGCTGAGCTTGCGGCGGCAGGCGCTTAGCCCCCGCCCTGCCCGAAAGAGCGCAGTTGTTCTTCGATCCGCTTGACGCAGAATGGATGACTGCGCCACTCGGCCTTGCCGCAGGCACGCGCTTCACAGAAGCCTCTGGCGATCACGCCGGTTTCGCCGGCGCACGACTCCTGAGGTGACGCAGGGCCCTTGGCTGCGGCCGCCTGCTCGCGCGCCTTGGCGCTGCGCGCGGCCTCCTCGGCATCGCGCTCGGCGCGCGCCCTGGCTTCTTCCTTTTCGCGGCGCTCGCGTTCCTGCTGAGCCTGGACCCTGGTGCGCTCTGCCTCGCGGGCCTCACGCAGCTTGCGCCGCGCGTCGGCCTTCTGCTGCACCTTGGCCTCGGCCTGCTCAATGGCATGGGCGTACAACGCGGTGCGCCTTTCCTCGGCTGCGGCCACCGCTGCTGCACTGATTTCCGGGGCGACGGGCGCCTGGTCGCCTGCGTTCGCGGTTGCCGGCGATCCGGCAGCGGAGGATATCGGCGTCGGCGCCTCGTCGGCGGTGATCCGGGGCGCGGGTTCCGGGGCAAGGGCGAAGTACAGCACCGCCAGGAAGACAGCGAGCGTGGCGACGATCGCGACGACCCGCCAGTTCGACGTCGAGTGGTCGGGGTATGGGGTATTTGCCTTGCCGTTCCGGGGGGACGCCGTGTCCGGAGTGACGGTTTCGTCCCAGTCGAGCGAATCGATCTTGGCCAGCAGTTCATCCTGGCTCAGCGCGCTTGCCGCCGGCCGGCGTTTGCTGGCCGACGGCGCCTTGCCCTGCAGACCTGTGCGATGCTTGTGGCCGCGGGACGAAAGTAGTCCGATGGTCGGGGTTTTCACGGTGTGGATGGCATGCGATCCCGGAAGAAAGCATGCCAATTATCCACCCCTGCTCCCCATATGGCTAAGTACCCGACCTACGGCTACTTGAAGGCGATGATCGGTTGGTCGACCGCCAGCGATTCCCCCGGATTGGCCAACAATTTCTCAACCACGCAATCCCGCTCGGCCTTGAGCACGTTCTCCATCTTCATGGCCTCGATCTTGGCCAGCACCTCGCCGGCCTTGACCTCCTGCCCCAGTTGGACGCCGATCTGGGTCAGGAGACCCGGCATCGGCGAGAGCAGGAACTTCGACATATCCGGCGGCGCCTTGTGCGGCATCAGCGCCTGCAGGTGCGCCGCGCGGGCGGTCATGACCATCAGGTCCACTTGGGTGCCCCAATGGAACAGCCGGTATTTAAGGCCGCGCCGCTCGACCTGCATGCAGAACGGCTCGCTGTTGATGGTGCCCTGGTAGATGATCTGGCCGAACTGCCAATCGCTGCGTATCTCGTAGCGATCGCCCGAGAAGGTGACGTCCCAGCCGCCCGCCGCCGGCTCGACGCTCACTTCGCGGTCGGCGCCGTCGTCGAGCCGGACCACGAAGGCGGAGCCCGGCTTGAATTCGTGGCCGGGCATCTGGCCGCTGATGCTGCCATTGCGCGCCAGGTACTGGCGGTGCATGGCGGCGGCCACGGCGATCAGCATGGCCGGATCGTCGTGGGGCACATCGACGGCATTGAAGCCCTTCGGATACTCCTCGGCGATCAGGCCGGTATTGAAGTTGCCGGAGACGAAACGCGGATGCTGCATCAACGCCGCCTGGAAGGCGATGTTGCTGGCCACGCCGCGGATCACGAAGGCATTGAGCGCGTCGCGCATGCGCGCGATCGCCTGTTCGCGGGTCGAGCCATGCACGATCAGTTTGGCGATCATCGAATCGTAGTACATCGAGATCTCGCCGCCTTCGTAAACCCCGGTGTCGACGCGGACGGCCCCCGGCGTCTCGGCCGGCGGCGCATACTTGATCAGTCGGCCGGTCGAGGGCAGGAAGTTGCGGAACGGGTCCTCGGCGTTGATCCGGCATTCCATGGCCCAGCCCTGGAGCGGGATGTCCTTCTGGACGAACGGCAAGGGTTCACCCGCGGCGACCCGGATCATCAGTTCGACCAGGTCGTAGCCGGTGATCATTTCCGTGACCGGGTGTTCGACCTGCAGGCGGGTGTTCATTTCCAGGAAGTAGAAGGCCTTGTCCTTGCCGCCGACCACGAACTCGACCGTGCCGGCCGACTGGTAGTTGACCGCCTTGGCCAGCGCCACCGCCTGTTCGCCCATCGCCTTGCGGGTGGCCGCGTCGAGGAAGGGACTCGGCGCCTCCTCGATCACCTTCTGGTGGCGGCGCTGGATCGAGCATTCGCGCTCGTGCAGGTAGACGCAATTGCCGTGGCTGTCGCCGAGCACCTGGATTTCGATGTGGCGCGGCTCTTCGACGTACTTCTCGATGAAAATGCGGTCGTCGCCGAAGGCGTTCTTCGCCTCGGTCTTGCAGGAGGCGAAGCCCTCGTGCGCCTCCTGGTCGTTGAAGGCGACGCGCAGGCCCTTGCCGCCACCGCCGGCCGAGGCCTTGATCATCACCGGATAGCCGATGCCCTTGGCGATCCTGACCGCCTCCTCGGGCGTGCCGATCGCGTCGTTGTAGCCGGGGATCACGTTGACGCGAGCTTCCAGGGCCAGCTTCTTGGAGGCGATCTTGTCGCCCATCGCAGCCACCGAGTAGTGCTTCGGGCCGATGAAGACGATGCCCTGCTCTTCCAGCGTGCGCGAGAAGGCCTCGTTCTCCGACAGGAAGCCGTAGCCGGGATGCACCGCCTCGGCACCGGTCTGCTTGCAGGCGGCGATGATCTTGTCGGCGAGCAGATAGCTTTCCTTCGACGGCGCCGGGCCGATGCAGACGGCCTCGTCGGCCATCTCGACGTGCATGGCGTCCTTGTCGGCCTCGGAATAGACGGCAACGGTCTTGATGCCCATCCTGCGGGCGGTCTTCATGACGCGGCAGGCGATCTCGCCCCGGTTGGCAATCAGGATCTTCTTGAACATGTTCTTATCCTCAGAGCGGGATGTTGCCGTGCTTGCGCCACGGGTTGGTGATGGCCTTGTTGCGCAGCATCACCAGGGAGCGGCAGATGCGCTTGCGCGTTTCGTGCGGCTGGATGACGTCGTCGATGAAGCCGCGCGCGCCGGCAACGAAAGGGTTGGCGAACTTGGCCTTGTACTCGGCCTCGCGCGCCGCGACCTTGGCGGGATCACCCTTCTCCTCGCGGAAGATGATCTCGACCGCGCCCTTCGGGCCCATCACGGCGATTTCCGACGACGGCCAGGCGAAGTTCACGTCGCCGCGCAGGTGCTTGGAGGCCATGACGTCGTAGGCGCCGCCGTAGGCCTTGCGCGTGATCAGCGTGATTTTCGGCACCGTGCATTCGGCATAGGCGTAGAGCAGCTTGGCGCCGTGCTTGATGATGCCGCCGTATTCCTGGGCAGTGCCGGGCATGAAGCCGGGCACGTCGACGAA
>JACRIZ010000052.1 GCA_016235765.1 Rhodocyclales bacterium
CCGCGTGATGTCAGCTCATGAGCAAGACATGCTTCGTACACGGATTCCAGCAGGCCCGGTCCCAAGGTCTTGTGGACCTTGATCGAGGCGTCCACCACCTGTGTCGCCAAAGCATCGGTATCGGCATCGATTTCCTGATGCATTTCTTGGTGTCCTTGGTGCTCTTGGTGGTGAATCGCCTTATCCGAATCGACGCGTGAAGGACACAAATTCATCCACCTTTGCTCGCGCGGCGCCGCTGGCGATGACTTCGCGCGCTTTGACGATACCCTCGCCTATGGAACCGGCGAGGTTGGCGGTGTAGAGCGCCGTGCCGGCGTTGAGGGCGACGATCTCGCGGGCGATGCCGGAGCGGTTCTCCAGCGCGGCCAGCAGCATGGTCTTCGATTCCTGCGCGTCGGCGACCTTGAGGCCGCGGTTCGAGACCATCTGCAGGCCGAAGTCCTCCGGATGCACTTCGTATTCGCGGATCTCGCCGTCTTTCAGCTCGCCGACCATGGTCGCGGCGCCGAGCGAGATTTCGTCCATGCCGTCCTTGCCCCAGACGACCAGCACGTGCGCGGCGCCGAGGCGCTGCATGACGCGCACCTGGATGCCGACCAGGTCGGGATGGAAGACGCCCATCAGGGTGTTCGGCGCGCTGGCCGGGTTGGTCAGCGGACCGAGGATGTTGAAGATGGTGCGCACGCCCATTTCCTTGCGCACCGGCACCACGTTCTTCATCGCCGGATGGTGGTTGGGCGCGAACATGAAGCCCATCCCCACGGCCTGGATGCACTCGGCCACCTGCGGCGCCTGAAGGTTGATGTTGGCGCCCAGCGCTTCCAGCACGTCGGCGCTGCCGGACCTGGACGAGACGCTGCGGTTGCCGTGCTTGGCCACCGTGGCACCGGCCGCGGCGGCGACGAAGGCCGAGGCGGTCGAAATGTTGAACGAGTGCGCAGCATCGCCGCCGGTGCCGACGATGTCCACAAAATTCGCGTTGTGGGGTAGGTCGACCTTGGTGCACAGTTCGCGCATCACCATCGCCGCGGCGGCGATCTCGCCGATGGTTTCCTTCTTGGTGCGCAGGCCGGTGAGGATGGCGGCGGTCATGACCGGCGACATCTCGCCCTTCATGATCATGCGCATCAGGTGCAGCATCTCGTCGTGAAAGATTTCGCGGTGCTCGATGGTGCGCTGGAGCGCTTCCTGGGGGGTGATCATGGCGATGTCTCCGAATCAGGCGGCTGAAAACCAGTTCTGGACTTTCAGGCCGGCGAAGTGTTTGAAGTCGGCAAGGTTGCGGGTAATCAATGTGAGTCTATTCGTGTGGGCAATGGCGGCAATTTGACCGTCCACGAACGGAGGTGTCAGTCCTTTGGCGGCCAACCGCGCGCGCTCGGTGGCATGCCATTCGGCGGCCACGGCGGAGTAGGGCAGGATCGCGAGTTCCGCCTGCCTCAGCGACTCAAGGTAAGTGGCGATGGCATCCCGTTTGCGGGACGGAGCGAGCAGGGCAAGGCCGTGATGCAACTCATGCCAGGTAACGGCCGACGTGGCAACTTTATCGCCGGCCTTGCGCAGCCGGGAGAGAACGCCCGCATCCGGGGCCGCACGGGTGGCCTCGGACAGGATGTTGGTATCCAGCAGGAATTTCAGGGCTGCCACGAAGTCCTGCCGGGCGAAGAATCGCGGGGTGCGACCCAATCGTTGTCGTCCAGTGCGGCAATATTGGCTTTGCGGAACCGATCGATCGCCTCGGCGACGGACGGACGTCGGGCGGCGAGTTGGGAGTAGTCGCTGGCCGAGACCACCACGGCTACCGCCCGGCCGCGTCGAGACAGAGTAACCGGCCGCCCGGCTTCCGCCTCGCGGACGACGTGCGAGAGGTCGTTGCGCGCTTCTGCGATGGAGTAGATCTTGTCCACGCTGGTCTCCGAAATGGCTATCTAGATGCCTATCCTAGCCGGAAAATCATTTCACCGCAAAGAACGCAAAGGACGCAAAGAACACCTTGAAAAAAAGAATTCTGCCTTTCCTTTGCGCTCTTTGCGTCCTTTGCGGTTAACCGCCTTTCAGGAAGTTGCGTAACAAATCGTGGCCGCGCTCGGTCATGATGGATTCGGGGTGGAACTGCACGCCTTCCACCGCCAGCGTCTTGTGGCGTACGCCCATGATCTCGCCGTCGTCGGTCCAGGCGGTGACTTCGAGGCAGTCGGGCAAGGTCTCGCGGCGGATCGCCAGCGAGTGGTAGCGGGTGGCGGTGAGCGGATTCGGCAGGCCCTTGAAGACGCCCTGGCCGGCGTGGTGGATGGCCGAGAGCTTGCCGTGCATCATCGTCTTGGCGTGCACGACCTCGCCGCCGAAGGCGTAGCCGATGCTCTGGTGGCCCAGGCAGACGCCGAGCAGCGGGATCTTGCCGGCGAACTCCTGGATCGCGGCGACCGAGATGCCGGCTTCCTTCGGCGAGCAGGGGCCGGGCGAGATCACCAGCCGGTCGGGTTTCATGGCGGCAATCTCCTTGAGCGTGATGGCGTCGTTGCGATAGACGCGCACCGCCTCGCCGAGTTCGCCGAAGTACTGCACCAGGTTGTAGGTGAAGGAATCGTAGTTGTCGATCATCAGGAGCATGGCGTCATGCCTCGCTTCGTTCATACCGGATCTGACCGTAGAGGTCGGGGTGGCGCAGCGCAACCCAGCGCTGGGCCTCGTCTTCGGCGCGTTCCCAGTGGGTGGCGCGCAGGGGCACCTGCACCAGGCCACCGCTTTCCTGGGGCCATTCGAGCAGCCAGCCGACGATGCCGACGCGCTCCTGGCGCACGATGCGGCGCGTGATGCCGGCGGGCTGCTTGTGCAGCATGCCGCCGCCCTTGCCGTCGAGAGTGAGCCGATAGAGCGGCCCCTTGCCGCGGTGCTGGACGATGTGGCTGCCGCTCGCCTCGGCGGTCCGGACCAGCCAATTGCCGCAGCCCTCGATGATGCACTGGCCATGGTCCGTCACCTCGGCGCGGACGGCGACCGGCTGGTCGGATTCGACCACTTCGTGCCAGGGCATGCCGTCGCGCGTCGGCGGCGGGAAGGGCAGCGGCCGCTTGCCGTGGCGGATGCGGGCGAACAGCGCCGACTTGAGGATGTCCTCGACGTTGATCTGCGGAAAATCGCTGCGCGGCGGCGCGGGCAGGGTCTCGCCGCCCATGTAGCCGACCTCCCAGAGCGTGTGCAGCCAGTCGGCGGTGTCGAGCACGATCTGCGTCGCATCGCCGGCATCGGCACCCTGGCAGCCGGTGGCGACGAACTGCGCCTCGGCTTCGCGGGCGCGCCGGCATTCGAGGAAGATCTGCACCACCCAATCGACATGCTCGATCGGCAGCGATTCGATACGCTCGGCCAATGCGGCGAAGGTCTCTTCGCTCAGCCGTTCCTGTGTCTCGTCCATGGTGTCGGCCTCAGTCGAAATGCGTGTCGAGGCCGCCTTCGGCCATCTCGGCGGCGCGCAGCAGGGCCCGCGCCTTGCTGCGCGTTTCCTCCCATTCGGAGTCGGGGTCGGAGTCGGCGACGATGCCGGCGCCCGCCTGCACGTAGATGCGGCCGTCCTTCAGCACGGCGGTGCGGATGGCGATGGCCAGGTCCATGTCGCCGTTGAAGCCGAGGTAGCCCGCCGCGCCGGCGTAGATGCCGCGCTTGGTCGGTTCCAGTTCGTCGATGATTTCCATGGCCCGCACCTTGGGGGCGCCGGATACCGTGCCGGCCGGGAAAGTGGCCTTGAGCACCGAGACCGGGCCTTCGTCGTCCTTGAGTTGCCCTTCGACGTTGGAGACGATGTGCATCACGTGCGAATAGCGTTCGATGACGTATTGCTGCGTGACCTTGACCGAGCCGATCTTGGCGACACGGCCGACGTCGTTGCGGCCGAGGTCGAGCAACTGCAGGTGCTCGGCGCGCTCCTTCTGGTCGGCCAGCAGTTCGACGGCCAGCGCCTCATCCTCGGCCGGCGTGGCGCCGCGCCTGCGCGTGCCGGCGATCGGCCGCGCCGTCACCGTGCCGTCCTCGAGGCGGACCAGGATCTCCGGCGAGGCGCCGACGACATGGAAGTCCTCGAAGTCGAAGTAGAACATGTAGGGCGACGGGTTCAGCGTGCGCAGCGCGCGGTAGAGCGCCAGCGGCGAGGCGTTGAACGGCTTGCTCATGCGCTGCGAGAGCACCACCTGCATGACGTCGCCGTCGGTGATGTACTGCTTGGCCTTGACGACAGCGGCTTTGAAGGCCTCCTCGCCGAACTCGGATTCGGCGGGCGCGCTTGCCACCACCTTGTCCGCGGGCAGCGCGACCGGCTCGCGCAGCCTGGCCAGCAGTTCCTTCAGCCGCGTCTGCGCGCGCTTCCAGGCGCCGGGGAAACCGGGCTCGGCGTACACCACCAAGGTCAGCTTGCCCGAGAGGTTGTCGACGATGGCGATCTCTTCCGAGAGCAGCAGCAGGATGTCGGGCGTGCCGACCGGATCGGGCTTCTTCGTGTCCGCCAGCTTCGGTTCGATGGCGCGCACGGTGTCGTAGCCGAAGTAGCCGACCAGGCCGCCGGTGAAGCGGGGCAGGCCGGGGATGTCGGGCACCTTGAAGCGCGCCATGAACTCGGAGACGAAGGACATCGGGTTGGTGTGGTCGCGCCGCTCGGCAACGCGGTTGCCCGACAGGAGCATGATGCCGGAATCGACCACCGCGATGCGGGTGTGCGAGGCGATGCCGATGAAGGAATAGCGGCCGAAACGCTCGCCGCCCTGCACCGATTCCAGCAGGTAGGAGTACGGTCCGCCGGCCAGCTTCAGGTAGATCGACAACGGCGTGTCGAAATCGGCGAAGGTCTGCAGGGTGACGGGGATCCGGTTGTAGCCTTCGGCGGCCAGCCGGTTGAATTCTGATTCGGTCATGATGGCTCCACTACGTACTGCGATTACGAAAGTCAGTGCTGGTGACACGCCACATCAATGGCGCCAGCGCGGCGGCAGATATCAGCGCCAGCGGCGCCAGGGCCAGGCCTCGGCCCAGCGGGCCTGGGCGACTTTCGTTGCGGAGAGAGCGTTCATGCTGTGGTGATAAGGCTTGCGGCGTCGAGAATGGTGGCGACTATAGCATCGCAATCCAGGCCGCGCACGTCCTGGCCTTCGTTGTAGCCGTAGGGGACGAGGAAGACGCGGCAGCCGGCAGCCCGGCCGGCCTTGAAGTCGTGTACGGAATCGCCGATCAGCACGACGTCGGCCGGCGATACGCAAAGCCGGCCGCAGGCCCAGACGACGGGCATCGGGTCCGGCTTCTGCCTGGGCAACTGGTCGCCGCTGACGGCGACCGACAGGTAAGGCGCCAGCCCGGTACGTTCGAGCAGCGGGCCGGTGAAGGCGGCGGCCTTGTTGGTGATCACGCCGAGCGGCAGGTCCTTCGCTTTGAGCGCCTTCAGTCCTTCCACAACGCCGGGAAAAGGCTTGGCGGTGCGGCCGTTCGCGTCGGCGTAGTGTTTCCAGAAGGACGCCAGCGCGTTCGGGGGCGGCGGCGCGGGATCGTCGGCCGCTTCCGGATTGCCGGCCAGGACGCGCTTGACCAGGTTCGGGATGCCGCGCCCGACGTAGGCGCGGATGTCGTCGATCGCCACCCCGGGCCGGCCGAGGTCGGCGAGCATGCCGTTGGCCGCAGCATGCAGGTCGAGCGCGGTATCGAGCAGCGTGCCGTCGAGGTCGAGCAGAACGGCCCTGACGGACACAATCAAACCTTGGCCAGTTCGGCGCGCATCTGGCCGATGATGGTGTCGTAACGGTTGGGGTCCTCCGCGTTGCGCTTGCCGAACACGGCCGAGCCGGCGACGAAGGTGTCGACCCCGGCGCGGGCCACTTCGGCGATGTTGGCCGGGCCGACGCCGCCGTCGATCTCCAGGCTTACCTTCAGGCCGCGTTCGTCGATCATCCTACGCACCTTGCGCGCCTTGTCGAGTACGTAGGGGATGAATTTCTGGCCGCCGAAGCCGGGGTTCACCGACATCAGCAGCACCATGTCGAGCTTGTCGAGCGTGTAGTCGAGCACGTCGAGCGGCGTCGCCGGGTTGAACACCAGGCCGGCCTGGCAGCCGCATTCCTTGATCAGGCCGATGGTGCGGTCCACGTGCTCCGACGCCTCGGGGTGGAAGGTGATGTAGGTCGCGCCGGCCTTGGCGAAGTCGGGGATGATGCGGTCCACCGGCTTGACCATCAGGTGCACGTCGATCGGCGCGGTGACGCCGTGCTTCTTCAGCGCCTCGCAGACCAGCGGGCCGATGGTCAGGTTGGGGACATAGTGGTTGTCCATCACGTCGAAGTGGACGATGTCGGCGCCGGAAGCGAGTACGTTATCGACTTCCTCGCCGAGCCTGGCGAAGTTGGCGGACAGGATGGACGGCGCGATGCGATAGGCCATGGAAGTCTCCTCAATTAGAATTAATTTATTCTAGCGGGGGCCTCCATCAGGCCGGCTAATTTTTTCTGATGGCTCCCATAAGGCGACTGACAGAGATGAGCGAAAACCAAAAATACGATATCCGCGTCGAGGTGGTGACGCGTTACCTGCCCGAGCAGTCGGACCCGGAGTCCGATCGCTACGTATTCTCCTATGCGATCACCATCAGTAACGTCGGCAGTATCGCCGCACAACTGATCTCGCGCCATTGGCTGATCACCGACGCCGACGGCAAGGTTCAGGAAGTACGCGGCCTCGGCGTGGTCGGCAACCAGCCGTTGCTGCAGCCGGGCGAGAAGTTCGAGTACGCCAGCGGCAGCGCGCTGGAAACGCCGGTCGGCACCATGAAGGGCACCTACCAGATGGTCGCGGAAGACGGTACCCAGTTCGACGCCGAGATTCCCGAGTTCGTGCTGTCCATGCCCCGGACGCTCCACTGAGCCCTGCAGTGAGCCTCAAGCACAGCTACGCGCTGATCGCGCCCTTCTACGATGCCTTCCTCACCGCCGCCACGCATGGCGCGCGCGGCCGCAGCCTCGCCGCGCTGGCCGGCCAGCCACCCGGCGAGGTCCTGATCGCCGGCATCGGCACCGGCCTCGACATTCCCCACCTGCCGCCGCAACACCGCTACGTCGGCATCGACCTCACCCGCGCCATGCTGGCCAAGGCGCAGCGGCGCATCGCCGGCAGACACATCCGGCTGGTGCAGGGCGACGTGCAGCGGCTGCCATTCCCCGACACGCACTTCGATGCCGTCGTGCTGCACCTGATCCTCGCCGTGGTACCCGAACCGAATGCCTGCCTGGCCGAAGCGGCGCGCGTGCTGAAGCCGGGCGGGCACATCCTGGTGTTCGACAAATTCCTCAAACCCGGCGAACGCGCGCTGTGGAAGCGGGCCATGAACTCGCTGACGCGCCACGTCGCCACGCGGCTCGACGTCGTCTTCGAGGACGTCCTTGCGGCCGCGCCGAACCTGCAGCGCCACCACGACGAACCGGCGCTCGCCGGCGGCTGGTTCCGCCTGATCCGGCTGCACAAGCCGGAATAGGTGGCGCGCCGTCACGGCTGACCTTGCATGAGTGAGCAATTCGCGTCGTACCGCGCCCCGAAGTGGCTGCCCGGCGGCCATGCGCAGACCATCTATCCGGTACTGATCAAGGCAGCGTCGCCGGCCTATCGCCGCGAGCGCTGGTCAACGCCCGACGGCGATTTCATCGACCTCGACTGGATCGATGGCGCGGCCGATGAACCGTTGCTGGTACTGTTCCACGGGTTGGAAGGAAGCTCCGCGAGCCACTACGCGACGGCACTGATGACCGCACTGCGGCAGCGCGGCCGTTCCGGCGTGGTGCCGCATTTCCGTGGCTGTTCCGGCGAGCCCAACCGGTTGCCGCGCGCCTACCACTCGGGCGACTCGGCCGAGATCGACTGGGTGTTGCGCCGCCTGCGCCGGCAGTTTCCGCAACGGGCAATCTTCGCCGTCGGCGTCTCGCTGGGCGGCAATGCGCTGCTCAAGTGGTTGGGCGAGCGCGAGGCCGCCGCGAACGAGATCGTTGCCGCCGCCGCGGCCGTGAGCGCACCGCTTGACCTGACGCTCTGCGGCCATCACCTCGGCGCCGGTTTTAACCGCATTTACACGCAGCACTTCCTGGCGACGCTGAAGCGCAATGCCGCCGAAAAGCTGTCGCGATTTCCCGGCCTGTTCGACGGGCCGCGTATGCATCGAGCGCGCAACCTCTACGAGTTCGATGACGTGGTGACCGCGCCGCTGCATGGTTTCGATGGCGCCGACGACTACTGGCTGCGTGCTTCGGCCAAGCCGCTGCTGCGCGGCATTCGCGTGCCGACACTGCTGCTCAACGCGAAGAATGATCCCTTCCTGCCTGCGCACGGCCTGCCACAGGCGAACGAACTTTCAGCAAGTGTGACGGCAGAGTTTCCGGCCGAGGGCGGCCATGTCGGCTTCGTCACCGGCAGCCTGCCGGGCCGGCTCGACTGGCTGCCGCAGCGCCTGCTGCATTTCTTCGCTCAACTCCGATAGTCGGCGTTGATCTTCACGTAGTCATAGGAGAAGTCGCAGGTCCACACCTTGGCGGCGGCCTTGCCTCTGCCGAGATCGACCCGGACGACGATCTCGGCGGGCTTCATCGCCGCCGCGCCGTCCTCTTCCTTGTAGCTCGCCGCGCGGCCGCCGTTTTCGGAGACGAGCACGTCGCCGAGCCAGACTTTCACCTTGGCCACGTCGAGGTCGCGCAGGGCGGCGTCGTTGCCCCAGGCGTTGCCGATGGCGCCGAGGATGCGGCCGAGGTTGGGGTCGGAGGCGAAGAAGGCGGTCTTGACCAGCGGCGAATGGGCGATGGCGTAGCCGACCGCTTTCGCTTCGTCCTTCGTATGTGCGCCGCCGACGGCGATCTCGATGAACTTGGTGGCGCCTTCGCCGTCGCGGGCGATGGCTTGCGCGAGCTGACGCGCCACGGCGGTCACCGCTGCCTTGAACTCATTCCAGTGCGGCGCGTCGACGGTCTCGAAGCGGGCGCGGCCCTTGCCGGTGGCGATGAGGATGAAGGAATCGTTGGTCGAGGTGTCGCCGTCCACGGTAACGCAATTGAAGGACTCGTCGGCGACTTCCTTGACCAGCCTTTCCAGCATCGGCTGGGCGACGACGGCGTCGGTGGCGACGAAGCCGAGCATGGTCGCCATGTTGGGCTTGATCATGCCGGCGCCCTTGGACATGCCGGTGATGGTGACCGGCTGGCCGCCGATGCTGACCTGGATCGAAGCCGCCTTGGCGACGGTGTCGGTGGTCATGATCGCGTGCGCGGCCTCGTACCAGCCGTCGGCCTTCAATGCGCTCTGGCAGGCCGGCAGGCCGGCGACGAGGCGCTCGACCGGCAGCGGTTCGAGGATCACGCCGGTGGAGAACGGCAGCACCTGGTCTGCGCGCAGATCGAGCAGGCGGGCGACCGCCTGGCAGGTCTGCTGTGAAGCATGCAGGCCGGGTTCGCCGGTGCCGGCGTTGGCGATGCCGGTGTTGATCACCAATGCGCGGATATCTCCAGCGGCGAGATGCTGCTTGCAGACCTGCACCGGCGCGGCGCAGAAGCGATTCTGGGTGAACACGCCGGCGGCGCGACTGCCCGGTGCGAGTTCGATCAGGGTCAGGTCGCGGCGGTTGGCCTTGCGGATGCCGGCTTCGGTGACGCCCAGGCGCACGCCGGCGACGGGGTGGAGGTTGGCGGCGATGGGCGGGGGCAGATTGACGGGCATGGTGGTCTCCAAAAGGCTGTTTACCGCAAAGGACGCAAAGGTCGCAAAGAAAACCGGATCATAGGATTCAGTCTTGATCTTCCTTTGCGTTCTTTGCGGTGAAAACGATTTTCCACAGTTTGCGCACGGCGGCGACCCGGTCGGCGACGTCGGCCTTGGCGACGCGGCTCTTCTGGTCGTTGAGGCGCAGCGCGTGCTGCATGCGGCGGTAGTCGCGATAGGCGTCGCGCACGGCGTCGGCGAGGTCGACGGGAATCAGGCCGCGCCGGGCGGCCATCGCCAGCAGCGCGATGTTGCCCTTGTTTTCGGTGAGCTCGCAGTATTGCCACGAGTAACCCAGCACCAGGTACTGGACGGCGAACTCGACGTCGATCAGGCCGCCCGGGTCGTGCTTGAGGTCGAATACCGTGTCGCGCTCGTCAAGCTTGGTGGCATGCGCGTCGAGCATCTTCTTGCGCATGGCCATGACTTCCTCGCGCAGTTTGCCGAGGTCGCGCTTTTGCGTGAGCACCTCGCAGCGGACCGCCTCGAAGGCCGCACCGACGGCCGGATCGCCGGCCGTGAAGCGTGCCCGCGTCAGCGCCTGGTGTTCCCACAGCCAGGCGGACTCGAGTTGGTACTTGCGGAAGGCGGCCATCGAACTGACCACCAGTCCGGCATCGCCGCTGGGCCGCAGGCGCAGGTCGGTCTCGAAGAGCTGCCCGGCCGATGTCTGCGCCGACAGCCAGGTGTTGAGCCGCGTCGCCAGCCGCGAGTAGATCTCCGCGGCTTCCGGCGCCGGGTCGTCGAACAGGAAGACGATGTCGAGGTCGGAAGCGTAGCCGAGCTCCTTGCCGCCCAGCTTGCCGTAGCTGATCACCGCGAAGCGTGGCGTGTCGACGTGGCGCTTGAGGAGCTTGCGCCAGGCGAGGATCAGGGCGCGGTCGACCATGATGTCGGCCAGTTCCGAAAGATGGTCGGCCAGTTTCTCGACGGTGAGCAGGCCTGACAGGTCCTGGGCCAGCAGGCGGAACACCTGGGCATGGTGCGCCTCGCGCAATAGGTCCATCTGCCGCTCGGTGTCGGGCTCGACCTCGTCCAGCGTCTGTGCCAGTTGGCTGCGGAAGGACTGCCAGTCATGCGCCGCTTCGAGCAGGCGCGGGTCGAGCAGCTCGTCGAGCAGCACCGGGTGGCGAATCAGATAATTTGCCGCCCAGACCGAACTGCCGACGATCTGCGCCACCTTGGTCAGCGCCTGCGGGTACTGCTGCAGCAGTGCCAGATAGGCGGCGCGACGGGAAACGGCCTCGAGCAGGTCGAGGCCGCGCGACAGCGCGGCATCGGGTTCGGCCAGCGCGGCCGCGGCCTCGATCAGGCGCGGCACCAGAGCGTCGAAGCGACTGCGCGCGCCGTCGGAAAGCTGCCGGTAGCGACTGCCGCTGCGGATGCCGGCCAGGCGCGCGCAGGCGGCCGCGGCGTCGCGGAAGCCCAGCGCGGCGAGCCGCGCCGCCTGACTTTCGTCGGCCGTGGCAGGCCAGACGCCGTCGAGCCGGTGCTTGTCGCCGTTCGGATCGGCGAACACGGACTCGAAGTGGCGGGCGACGTTCAAGCGATGGTCGTCGAGCTCCATCGCCAGCGCTTCGAAGGAGCCGAAGCCCATCGCCTCGGCGACCAGTTGCCGATCCTCTGCCTTCTCCGGCAGGCTGTGGGTCTGGGCGTCGTCGAGGTATTGCAGGCGATGTTCGAGCCGGCGCAGGAAGTCGTAGGCGGCGGCCAGTTCCGCTTCGGCGTCCGGCGACAACTGACTTTTCTCCACCAGCAGTTTCAGGACTTGCAGGGTCGGCTTGATCTGCAGCGAACGGTCGCGGCCGCCGCGGATCAACTGGAACACCTGGGCGATGAATTCGATCTCGCGGATGCCGCCCGGGCCGAGCTTGACGTTGTCGGCCATGTCCTTCTTCGCCACCTCGCGGCGGATCTGCGCATGCAGGTCGCGCATGGCATTGATGGTGCCGAAGTCGAGGTACTTGCGGAAGACGAAGGGCCTCCGGATGGCCTCCAGTTCGTCGTGCCGCGCGCCGGTCAGCGGCCGGGCCTTGATCCAGGCATAGCGCTCCCACTCGCGGCCCTGGGTGACGAAGTAGTTCTCCAGCATGTCGAAGGAGCAGACCAGCGGCCCGGAGTCGCCGTTCGGGCGCAAGCGCATGTCAACGCGGAACACCTGGCCGTCGTTGGTCACTTCGGAGATGGCGGCGATCAACTGCCTGCCGAGCCGGGTGAAGAACTCGAAGTTGGAGATGGCGTGCGCGCCGTCGGTGTCGCCGTCCTCGGGGTAAACGAAGATCAGATCGATATCGGAGGAGACATTGAGTTCGCGCCCGCCCAGCTTGCCCATGCCGACCACGATCAGCCGCTGTGCTTCGCCGCGGCTGTTGCGCGGCTCGCCGTAGCGGGCGGCGAGGCTATCATGGAGCACCTGCGATGCGGTCTCGACGGCAATCTCCGCCAGCAGCGTCATCGCCTCGGTCACTTCGGCCAGCGGCGCGTTGCCGGCCAGGTCGCGGGTGGCGATGCGCACGTAGACCTGCTGCTTCAGGCGGCGCAGGACCGGTTTCAGGCTGTCCTCGCTCGGGGCCTCGACCGCCAGCCAGGCCGCCAGTTCGGCGCGCGTCAGGGGCGCCGCGGCGCAATGTCCGGCCAGCGCCGGTCGTGCCTGCAGGAGCCGGTACAGGTGACGGGAAAACCGGCTGGCCGTGGCGACGGCGTCGGAAGGGGCTGGCGGGGGCATTGATTTACAATCACGTCCTTTGTCTGCCGGCCATTCTAGCCCGCCCGGGCCCATGCACATTCTTCCCCGCTTCCTCCGCCTAGCCGTTGTCATGGCTACACCCCGCTTGCGCAGGACGCTGCGCGTCGTCGCGTGGACCGGCGTGGCCATCTACTTTGCGCTGGGACTACTGGTGCTGGCCTTGCAGCAATTCGTGCTGCCCAAGGTGGAGGACTACCGGGGCGACATCGAAAGCAACCTGACCCAGGCACTCGGCCAGCCCGTGGCGATACGCGCCATCGATGCGCGCTGGCGGCGCCTGTGGCCGAGCCTGCGCATCCACGGCCTGGAAATTCGCGATGCCCAGGGTCGCCCCGCGCTCGGCTTCGACGAGGTGGAAGCCGACATCGCCTGGTCCTCGCTGTGGCACTTGGCACCGCACTTCGCCCGTTTGGAGATCAAGGCGCCGCGCCTCGACCTGCGCCGCGACGCGGGCGGACGCATGTTCGTCGCCGGCCTGGAAATCAAGACCGAGGCAACGCAGGATGCCGGCTTTGCCGAGTGGCTGCTCGCCCAGGATCGCATCGTCATTCGCGACGCCACCATTACCTGGCATGACGAGCTGCGCCGGGCGCCGCCGCTGGCGTTGACGAAGCTGAACTTCGATCTGCGCAGCCACGGCAGCCGCCACCGTTTCGGCCTGACCGCGGAGCCGCCGCGCGAGCTTGCCGCGCGCCTCGATGTCCGCGGCGATTTTAGCCGCGACGACAGCGGGTCGCTGCTTTCCGGCCGGGGCCAGGCCTATGCCGAACTCGACTACGCCGACCTGTCCGGCTGGCACGCCTGGGTCGACTATCCGATCGAACTGAGCCGCGGCTACGGCGGCTTGCGCCTGTGGCTGGATTTCGATCGCCAGACGCTGGCCGGTGCGACTGCCGATGTTCGTCTCAGCCGGACCGTTGCCCGCCTGGCGCCGGAACTGCCCATGCTGGACATGGAGTTCCTCGACGGCAGGCTGGCCGCGCGCCGCGACGACGGCGGCTTCCTGCTCCATACCCGCCGGCTGGCGCTGGCGACGCGCGACGGCATCCTCATCGAGCCGACCGACATCGATTTCCAGTGGCAGCCCGGCGACGGCGATCATGCCGCACGCGGCGAAGCGAACGCCAATGTGCTCGACCTGGGCGCCATGGCGGCACTGGCCGCCTACCTGCCCCTCGACGCAGCCGTGCGGGAGAAGCTCATCGCCCTGGGGCCGCAGGGGCGCACCCGCGACCTGCAACTGGGGTGGTCCGGCGACTTCGATGCGCTGGCCGGCTACCATGTCAAGACCCGCTTCGAGAACCTGGGCGTCAATGCCCAAGGCACGGTGCCCGGCTTCTTCGGCCTCGACGGCTCGATCGAAGGCAACGAGAAGGGCGGCGCCGTCAGCCTCGCCACGCGTGCCGCAACCATAGAACTGCCTGCGGTGTTCGAGCAATCGGCGGTTGTGCTGGCAGCGCTCGAAGCCAAGGTCGACTGGACCCTGCGCGATGGCGCGGTCGACGTGCGAATGCAGAAGCTCAGCTTCGAGAATGCCGATGCGGCCGGCGAGGCGAGCGGCCGTTACCGCGGCGACGGCGAGGGCCCGGGCGAGATCGACCTGTCTGCGAAGTTGACGCGGGCCGATGGCGGTGCCGTGTGGCGTTACATGCCGCTGGTGGTCAACGACCGGGTCCGCAGTTGGCTGCAGGAATCGATCGGTGGCGGCCTGGCGACCGCCACCTTGCGCCTGAAGGGCGATCTGGACCGATTCCCGTTCCGTGACGGCTCGGGCATCTTCGAGGTCAAGGGGCCGTTCCAGGGCGCCACGCTGCGCTATGCGGAGGGTTGGCCGGCGCTCGAGAACGTCACCGGCGACCTGCTGTTCTCGGGCGCGCGCATGGTCATTCGCGCCCAGAAGGCGGCGCTCTGGGGCGTGCAACTGAGCGACGTGAAGGCGGAAATTGCCGACCTGGACAGGCCCAAGCAGCCGATGGTCATTACCGGCGGCGCGCGTGGCCCGACTGCGGATTTCCTGCGCTTCATCGATTCCAGCCCGGTCGGCGGCTACATCGACAACGTGACCGAGGGCATGAAGGCGGCGGGGGCCGGCGAACTGCGCCTGCGCCTCGACCTGCCGCTCGACGACCTCGATGCGACCCAGGTGGACGGCCACTACCGCTTCCTTGCCAATCAACTTGTCTATCAGGCCGGCCTGCCGCCCATATCGGACATCAACGGCGAACTGCATTTCACCGGCAAGGGCATCGAGGCCAGGAAGATCCGCGCCGCCATGCTCGGCGCGCCGCTGACCGTGGATGTGCAGACCGAGGAAGGCCGGGTGGCGCTGCAGGCCAGCGGCAGCGTCAGCGCCGCGGCGCTGCGCCAGCAATATGGCCACCCGGTGCTGGAACACCTGAGCGGCAGCACGCCCTGGAGCGCGGTCGTCCGCGTCAAGCGGCGTTCGGCGGAATTGCGCATCGAGTCGTCGCTGCTCGGCATCTCGTCGAGCCTGCCGGAGCCGTTCAACAAGACCGCGGCCGATGCGATGCCGCTGGTGTTCGAGCGCAGGGCGCTGCCCGAGCCGGTCGCCAAGGGCCGGCGCGGCAACGGCGACAAGGTGCCCGACGAGCGCGACCAGTTGGAATTCAGTCTTGGCAGCGCGCTGCGCGGGCAGATCGTCAGGCGGCATGCCGACGACGACGCGGTCATCGAGCGCGGGCTGATCGCAATCGGTGTTACCGACGCGCGGCTTCCGGAACGAGGCGTCCTCCTGGCGGTGAAGGCGCCGCGGGTCGATGCCGATCTCTGGCGGCGCATCGCGAGTGGCGCCGGCAATGGCGGTGGCCGTGACGGCGGATCGCCGGTCAGCCAGATCGATCTGCGTACCGAGGAACTGCATGGCTTCGGCCGTTCGATCCATGCGCTGCAACTTGCCGGTCGCCAGGACGGGGACACCTGGCGGCTGGACATCAAGGCCAACGAGGGAGTCGGACGCATCGAGTGGACCAGTCGCGGCGACGAGGACCGCCTTTCGGCAAGGCTGGCCCGCCTCGACATTCCCGAAGGCAACGGCACCACGGTCGGCCAGACGTCGGTCGATGGCACCGAGCGATTGCCGGCCATCGACGTCGTGGTCGACCAGTTGTCCTGGCACGGCCGGGCGCTGGGCCGCCTGCAGGTGCAGGCGGAGAATGCCGACGGCATCTGGGGTGCCGGTTTCCAGATCCACAACGATGATGGCGACATCGAGGGCACCAGCAGTTGGCACGAGCCGCGTACCGGCGCGCCGAGCGCGAGCGCGCTGGATTTCCGGCTGACGGCCCACAACGTGGAGAGCATGCTCGATCGGCTCGGTTATCCCAATGCGGTGCGGCGCGGTCGGGCAACGCTGGTGGGGCAGGTGTACTGGAATGGGCCACCGACCCGGATCGACTACCCGAGCCTGGGCGGCAACCTGACGCTGGACGCGGAACGCGGCCAGTTCAAGAAACTCGAGCCGGGGGTCGGTCGCCTGCTTGGCGTACTCAGCCTGCAGTCGCTGCCGCGGCGGATATCGCTCGACTTCCGCGACATCTTCAGCGAAGGGTTCGCCTTCGAAAGCATAGAAGGCAAGGTGGTGGTATCGCGCGGCGTGATGGAAACCAGCGAGTTCGAGATTGCCGGCCCCTCGGCCAAGGTGCTGATGAACGGCACCGTGAATATCGTCAGCGAGACCCAGGACCTCAAGGTCCGCGTGCAGCCGGCCATCGGCGAATCGATCGCGACCGGCGTGCTGCTGGTGAACCCGGTGATCGGCGCCTCGGCCTGGCTGATGAACCGCGTGTTCGGCAACCCGCTCGACAAGGCTTTCGCCTTCGACTACACGGTAACGGGCTCCTGGGCCGACCCCAAGGTCGAAAAGGTCGCCGTGCAGGGGCCGAGTGCGGCCCTGCAAACCGAAGGGGCGATCACGCCATGAAGATTGCAGCCATACAGATGATTTCCGGGCCGGAGGTGGCGCCCAACCTCGTGACTGCGGCTCGCCTGATCGGCGAGGCGGCGGCGCGCGGCGCAAGCCTGGTTGCCTTGCCGGAGTATTTCCCCTTGATCGGTGCGACCGACGCGGCGCGACTGGCGGCTCGCGAGACGGCCGGGACGGGGCCGCTGCAGGACTTTCTTGCCGGGATGGCGCGGCAGCATGGCATCTGGCTGGTCGGCGGGTCGATCCCGCTGGCTGGGCGCGATCCGGGCAAGCTCCTCAACTCCTGTCTGGTCTTCGACGACCAGGGCAAGCAGGCGGCGCGCTACGACAAGATTCACTTGTTCGGCTTTACCAAAGGGGCCGAGCACTATGACGAGGCGGCCACCATCGAGCCCGGCGAGCAGGTGGTGACGGTCGACACGCCGGTCGGCCGCGCCGGGCTGGCGATCTGCTACGACCTGCGTTTCCCCGAACTTTTCCGCGCGCTCGGCCCGATCGACCTGCTGGCGCTGCCCGCGGCATTCACCGATACCACCGGCCGCGCCCACTGGGAAATGCTGCTGCGCGCCCGCGCGGTGGAGAATCAGTGCTACGTCCTCGCTGCGGCGCAGGGTGGGCAACACCCGACCGGCCGCATGACCCACGGCAACAGCATGATCATCGATCCCTGGGGTGACATCCTCGCCCGCATGGACAAGGGCGAAGGGGTCATCACGGCGGAACTCGACCCGGCCCGGATTGCCGAAGTGAGAAGCAGCCTGCCCGCGCTGGCCCACAGAAAACTATGAAGCCCACCCCATGACCGACACCCACTACCGCACCGCCGAGCAGACCCTGCTCACCCCCTACGACCTGACACCCGGCAAACTGGGCGCCGTGTTCGGCGACATCTTCGGCCATCGCGTCGACTATGCCGACCTGTACTTCCAGTACGCCCGCGCCGAGGCCTGGAGCCTGGAGGAGGGCATCGTCAAGTCGGGCAGCTACAGCATCGACCAGGGCGTCGGCGTGCGTGCCGTGAGCGGCGAGAAGACGGCTTTCGCCTATTCCGACGAGATCAGCCTGCCGGCCCTGCAGGCCGCGGCCGGGGCGGCCCGGGCCATCGCCGCGGCCGGGGCGGCCGGTCGCGTGCCGGCATTGGCGAACCGCATTGCGCGGCCCCTCTATGCGCCGCACGATCCGATCCCGTCGCTGGCCGATGCCGACAAAGTCAGGCTGCTCGAGCGGCTGGAACAGTTCGCACGGGACCTCGATCCGCGCGTCGCCGAAGTCATGGCGCATGTGGCCGGTACGTGGGAAGTGGTGCTGGTGGCGCGTTCCGACGGGCATCTTGCCGCCGACGTGCGACCGCTGGTGCGGGTGTCGATCACCGTCAACATGGTCGAGGGCGGCAAGCGCGAACAGGGCTACGCCGGCGGTGGCGGGCGCTACGACTACGGCTACTTCAGCGACGAGCGGCTGCGCGAATACGCGCAGGCGGCCGTGCACCAGGCTTCGGTCAATCTTGCCGCCAGGCCGGCGCCGGCCGGCAGCATGACGGTGGTGCTGGGCGCCGGCTGGCCGGGCATCCTGCTCCATGAGGCGATCGGTCACGGCCTGGAGGGCGACTTCAACCGCAAGGGCAGTTCGGCATTCTCCGGCCGCATCGGCCAGCGCGTTGCGGCCAAGGGGGTCACCGTGGTCGACGACGGTACCATCGCCGACCGGCGCGGCTCCTTGTCCATCGACGACGAAGGCAATCCCACCCGCCATACCGTGCTGATCGAGGACGGCATCCTGCAGGGCTATCTGCAGGACACGCTGAATGCCCGCCTGATGGGTGTCGAGCCGACCGGCAACGGCCGGCGCGAATCCTTCGCCCACCTGCCGATTCCGCGCATGACCAACACCTACATGCTCAACGGTGACAAGTCGCCGGAGGAAATCATCCGTTCGGTCAAGAAGGGCCTCTATGCCGCCAATTTCGGCGGCGGCCAGGTCGATATCACCAGCGGCAAGTTCGTCTTCTCCACGGCCGAGGCCTACCTGATCGAGAACGGTCGCATCACGGCGCCGGTCAAGGGCGCGACGCTGATCGGCAACGGCCCGGACGTGCTGACCCGGGTATCGATGATCGGCAACGACATGCGCCTCGACCCGGGCGTCGGCACCTGCGGCAAGGAGGGCCAGAGCGTGCCGGTCGGCGTCGGCCAGCCGACCCTGCGTGTCGATGGCCTGACGGTGGGCGGTACCGGACACTAGGCTTCCGATATACGCACCGATTCCACTTCGCATAGAATGGTCATGAATCGGCACTGACCGTCGATGGTGGGAGGAGAGCGGGGCGCAAGCCCCCTTGTTCATGATCCGGAGTTCGATGTCCAGTCTGCAAACGCGCCTCACCCTGCTGGTCGTCGGGGTGCTGATCGCGAGCCTGTGGGCGCTCGCCCTGCTGGTGGACTACCACCAGCGCGAGCGCCTCACCAGCCTGCTGGCCGGGCAGCAGGATGCCACGGTCCGCTATATCGCCGAGGACATAGACAACAAGATCAGGTTCCGCATCGGCGGCCTGGCCAAGATCACCGAGCGGTTCCCGCTCGCGACGCTTGACGATCCGGCGGCCCTGGACGGCTTCCTGGCCGACCGGCGCGCGATCTACAACCTGTTCGATCTTGGCCTGATCGTCATCAAGCCGGACCTGTCGGGCGCCTACGGCGACCACCCGGCGCTGCCGGGGCGGCGCGATGCGCCGTTCCGGCTTTCGCCGTTTAAGGAGGTTGCGGAGACCGGCGAGCCGGCCATCGGGCCGCCGCGCATGGGCCGCTTCAGCAGCCGGCCGGTGATCGTGATGGCGGTGCCGGTCAAGGACGCCGACGGCCGTCTGCGCGCCATCGTCGCCGGCGTGACGACCATCGATTCGTCGAACTTCCTGGATCTGATCACCCGGCCGCGCGAGAACACCCAGGGCGACTTCCTGGTGGTCGCGCCCCAGCACGGCATCGTCATTGCCGGGACGCAGCCGCAGTTCCTCCTGCAGCCGTTGCCGGCGCGCGGCCGGGACGCCATGCTCGATCGCTACATTGCCGGTTACGAGGGATCGGGAATCGGCAACGGCGCCGACGGCGACGACGAACTGGTGTCGTCGCGCAAGATTCCGCTGGCCGGCTGGCTGGTGCTGGCCAGGCTGTCGGCACGCGAAGCCTATGCGCCCGTGCGCGAGTTGCGGGCGATGGTGTTCGGCGGTTCGGCGGTGCTCTCGCTCCTCATCGGCGCCATCGCGGCGGCCTACCTGCGCCGGTCCCTGCGGCCGCTGCGCAAGGCGGCCAGGACCTTCGACGACATCTCGCAGGGCCGTGCCCCGCTGCATGCGCTGCCGGTGACCGGCCACGACGAGGTTACCCAACTGGTCGAGAGTTTCAATCGCCTCCAGGAGCGCTTGTCGAAGGAGTCGGAGGCGCTTTGGGAATCGGAAGCGCGCTATCGCCAATTCGTGGACGATTCGCCGCTCGGCGTGTTGATCGTCCAGGACGGCATCATCAAGTTCACCAACGCGGCGCTCGCCGCCCTGGCGGGGTACAGTCAGGAGGAACTGCTGGGCAAGCCCTTCATGCCTTTCCTGGTCGACGAAGATCGGCAACAGGCGGCCGAAATCCATGCGCGGCGGATGCGCGGCGAGCCGGTGCCCGCGTCGTTCGAGTACAGGATCGTCACCCGTAGCGGTGAAGTCCGCCACTGGCGGATGGCGACCCGCACCATCGACTGGAACGGCCCGGCCGCGCATTCGGTGGTGACCGACGTCACCGAAATCAAGCGGGCCGAGGAGAAGCTGGAGCGCAGTGCCCATTTCGATGCCCTGACCGGCATCCCCAACCGGGTGCTGCTGGCGGATCGCCTCCGCCAGGGATTGGTGCAGACCAGCCGCAGCGGTCGCCTGATGGCGATCTGCTATCTCGACCTCGACGGCTTCAAGCCGATCAACGACACCTGGGGCCATGAGGCGGGCGACCGCCTGCTGGTCCAGATGGCCGAGCGCCTGCAATTCTGCCTGCGCGGCGGCGACACCGTGGCGCGACTGGGGGGCGACGAATTCGTCCTGCTGTTGCTCGATCTCGAACGCATCGAGGAATGCGAAAGCGCCCTGCAGCGCGTCCTCGACGCCATCGCTGCTCCGGTGGTGGTCGGCAGCCAACTGGTCAGCGTCTCGGCAAGCATAGGCGTCAGCGTCTACCCGTTCGACAGCGAAGATCCGGATGTGCTGTTGCGCCAGGCCGACCAGGCCATGTATCTCGCCAAGGAAAGCGGCCGCAACCGCTATCGCCTTTTCGAGTCGAAGCCGCGTCCGCACGTGGCCGCCGCGAACGGCACCAACGGTGCCGGCAAGGCCCTCGAGCAGCTTTCGGCCCCGGATTGATGCGCTGCCGCGGCGGCAGGCATGCTGCGATGCGGTAGAATCGGCGTCCCACCCCGCCTGACTCTTTCCACGCAAGCGATCATGAAGCACATCGTCGACGACGTCCGCATCAAGGAAATCAAGGAACTCTCGCCCCCCGCGCACCTGCTGCGCGAATTTCCCGCTTCCGAGCCCGCAGCGACGACCACCTTCGATGCGCGCGCCGACATCCATCGCATCCTGCACGGCTCCGACGACCGGCTGCTGGTCGTCGTCGGCCCCTGCTCGATCCACGACTACGACGCGGCGATGGAATACGCGCGCCGCCTGAAGGCGGAGCGCGAGCGCCACGGCGCCGATTTGACGATCGTCATGCGCGTCTATTTCGAGAAACCGCGCACGACGGTCGGCTGGAAAGGCCTGATCAACGACCCGCGCCTCGACGGCAGTTTCAAGATCAACGAAGGCCTGCGCCTGGCGCGCAAGCTGCTGTGGGAAATCAACGAACTCGGCCTGCCCTGCGCCACCGAGTTCCTCGACACCATCACGCCGCAATACACCGCCGACCTGATCGCCTGGGGCGCCATCGGTGCGCGCACCACCGAGAGCCAGGTGCATCGCGAACTGGCGTCCGGCCTGTCGTGTCCGGTCGGCTTCAAGAACGGTACCGACGGCAATATCCGCATCGCGGTCGACGCCATCAAGGCCGCGGCGGCGACGCACCACTTCCTGTCGGTGACCAAGGCCGGCCATTCGGCCATCGTGTCGACCAACGGCAACGAGGACTGCCACGTCATCCTGCGTGGCGGCAAGCACACCAACTACGATGCCGCCAGCGTCGACGCCGCGTGCGTCGAACTGGGCAAATCCGGTCTGGCGGCGCGGGTCATGGTCGATTTCTCGCACGCCAACAGCCGCAAGGACTACAAGAAGCAGATCGAGGTTGCGCAGGACGTCGCGGCGCAGATGGCCAACGGCGAAGACCGGATCTTCGGCGTCATGATCGAATCGCACCTCAAGCCGGGACGCCAGGACCTCAAGCCCGGCATCGCGCTCGATCACGGCGTTTCCATCACCGATGCCTGCATCGGCTGGGAGGACACCGTTGCGGTGCTCGATGTGCTCGCCGATGCGGTAAGAAGGCGCAGGCTCGCCCTGGCCGCCTCCTAGGAGTCTGGGCGGCAGGAGGCTATCGCCGCGGAATTGGTCAATTCCAAGGGTCTTCTACCCATTAGCGGGCTCAAGATAATCGATCCTGAGCAATTCTGAGAGGTCGACTTATCGATCCGCATTTTTCCATCCTTCTGCCGCCCAGACTCCTAGGCGA
>JACRIZ010000055.1 GCA_016235765.1 Rhodocyclales bacterium
ACGGAGCCACGACGATGAACAAGAAACCGGAAGCCGTCCAGGAGCAGGATCGCCGCCTGACCCTGCCGGAGATGGTCGATGCACTGATTGCCGAAGGACTGGTGGCGAAGGACATCGCCGAGACCTTCAAGCGCGAGCGGCGCTACTTCCGCGGCGACATCCATCCGCTGACGGTCATCGCCGAGCAGCGCTGGAAGACGCCGGAACCGCCGCACCGCGTCCTGGACCTGGACTTCCTGGCGCAATGGCTGGCCAGGTGGGCCGGCATGCAGTACTACCACATCGATCCGCTCAAGATCAATTCCTCGGCGATCACGGAGGTGATGTCGAACGCCTATGCGGCGCGCTTCCGCATCCTGCCGGTCGCAGTAACATCGAGCGAAGTCGTGATCGCGACCGCCGAGCCCTTCCAGAAGGGCTGGATAGCGGAGCTGGAACCGATCCTGAAGAAGAGCATCCGTCTGGTGATCGCCAACCCGGACGATATCGCCCGCTACCAGGTCGAGTTCTACAACCTCGCCAAGTCCATGAAGAAGGCCCTGGCACGCGGCGACGTGGCGAGCACCGGCATTTCCAACTTCGAGCAACTCGTCGAGCTGGGCAAGAACAAGGGCAACCTCGACGCCAACGACCACCACGTGGTGCTGATAGTCGACTGGCTCTGGCAATATGCCTTCGAGCAGCGCGCTTCCGACATCCACGTCGAGCCGCGCCGCGACATCGGCATTGTCCGCTTCCGCATCGACGGCGTGCTGCATCAGGTCTACCAGATCCCGATGCAGGTGCTGAACGCCATGACCAGCCGGATCAAGA
The DNA here is from genome assembly GCA_016235765.1 of Rhodocyclales bacterium. Taxonomy (GTDB): domain Bacteria; phylum Pseudomonadota; class Gammaproteobacteria; order Burkholderiales; family Rhodocyclaceae; genus Fen-999. Next base: position 814 of record JACRIZ010000055.1, read on the forward strand.
TCCTCGGCCGCATGGACGTGGTCGAGAAGCGCCGGCCGCAGGACGGGCGCATCAAGACCCGCATGCCGACCGGCGAGGAGGTCGAGCTGCGGCTGTCCACGCTGCCGACGGCCTTCGGCGAAAAGCTGGTGATGCGCATCTTCGATCCCGAGGTTCTGGTGCGCGACTTCGCCGACCTGGGCTTCGGCGACGACGACTACGCGCGCTGGCACCGGATGACCACGCAGCCGAACGGCATCATTCTGGTCACCGGCCCGACCGGTTCGGGCAAGACCACCACGCTCTATTCGACCTTGAAGCAGTTGGCGACCCCCGAGGTCAATGTCTGCACGCTCGAGGACCCGATCGAAATGATCGAGCCGATGTTCAACCAGGTGCAGGTGGTGCCTGACATCGGCATGGACTTCGCGTCCGGCATCCGTTCGTTGATGCGCCAGGACCCGGACATCATCATGGTCGGCGAAATCCGCGACCTGGAAACCGCCGAAATGGCCATCCAGGCCGCGCTGACCGGCCACTTGGTGCTGTCCACCCTGCATACCAACGATGCGCCGACCGCGGTCACGCGCTTGCTCGACCTCGGCGTGCCCCCTTACCTGCTGCAGTCGACCCTGCTCGGCGTCATGGCGCAGCGGCTGGTACGCACGCTGTGCCCCAAGTGCAAGAAGGAGGGCAGCATGCGCGAGGAGGACGAGGATGCCTGGAATGTGCTGGTGTCGCCCTGGAAGGCGGGCAAACCGCAAGCCTTCCATCATCCGGTCGGCTGCCTCGACTGCCGCATGACCGGCTATCAGGGCCGCGTCGGCCTCTACGAGATCATGATGATGTCGCCGGAAATCAAGAAGCTGGTCAGCGGCACCATGGATCTCGCCAAGCTGCGCGAACAGGCGTCACGCGAAGGCATGATGCCGCTGCGCATCTCGGGGGCCAAGAAGGTCGCCGCCGGCCTGACCACCATCGAGGAAGTGATGAAGGTCGCGCCGCCGGTGCAGACCTAGCGGCCCGCCGCGCGGCGCAGGCAGTCGAGGTAGGCGTTGCCGTCGGGCGGCGCCTGGTCTTGACCGGCGCGCCAGACTGTCTCGCCCAGGCATTCCAGGATTACGTGCAGCGCCGCGTGGCGATCGCCATGGCGTGCCAGCAATTGCTCGAAAACCGCACGGATGCCGGGCGGCTGGTCGATGGACAACTGCTCCGCGATCGCCAGGTGCAGCGAGAGGTGCAGGAAGGGATTGGTTTCGCCCTGTTCCGGCGTCCATTCCCGGGCCAGTGCTTCGTCGCCTGCGTCCAGCAGCTCGTGGTATTCCGGGTGCAGTTCGGCGAGGTCGGCCGCCATGATCTCGAGCGGCGTGGCCGGCAGGCCGTCGCGGCGCTTGCGCCAGGCGTCGGCCAGGAAGCGGCGCACCTGGTCGCGGCTAGGGGTGAACATCGGCAGTCCTCATTCCTCGGTCTTGTCGCGATAGTCGCACAAGTCGCGAATCGTACAGCGCGGACAGTCCGGTTTGCGTGCCTTGCACACGTAGCGGCCATGCAGGATCAGCCAGTGGTGGGCGTGCTGGCGGTATTCGGCGGGCACGACTTTCATGAGCTTCGCTTCGACGGCGACCACATCCTTGCCGGGCGCCAGGCCGGTACGGTTGGCGAGGCGGAAGATGTGGGTGTCGACGGCGATGGTCGGTTCATTGAAGACGATGTTGAGGATGACGTTGGCCGTCTTGCGGCCGACGCCGGGCAGGGCCTCGAGCGCCGCGCGGTCGTGCGGCACCTCGCCGCCGTGCTGCTCGAGCAGCATGCGCGTCATGGCGATGACGTTCTTTGCCTTGGTGCGGTAGAGGCCGATGGTCTGGATGTGGTTCGCCAGCACGTCCTCGCCCAGGGCCAGCAGCTTCTCCGGCGTCGGCGCAGCCAAGAACAGCGGCCCGGTGGCGCGGTTCACGCCTTTGTCGGTCGCCTGCGCGGACAGGATCACCGCCACCAGCAACTGGTAGGGCGTGCGGTAACGGAGCTCGGTCTCGGGCGCCGGGTTGGCGGCGGCGAGGCGGGCGAACAGCTCGGTGCGCCTGGCGGGATTCACGCGATGCGGAAGCGGCGCACCTGCTCGTTCAGGTTGGCGGAATGGCTGGCCAGACCGAGGCAGGATTCGTTGCAGGAGGCCGTTTGACGGAGGGCCTCGTCGATGCTGCCGGCGATGGTCTCGGCGCGCCCGACAATGGCGCCGACCAGTTGCTGCTGGTCGCCGGTCAGGTTCCGGATGTGGGCCATCATCGACGAGATGTCCTGTACGCTGGCGAGTATCTCGGCCAGCGATTCGCCGGCCTTGCGGGCGCGCTCGACGCCACCCTGGACGTGGCTGCGGTTCTCTTCCATGCTCACCACGGTCTGCTTCACCTGGGCCTGGATGTTGCCGATCATGGCGCCGATTTCCTCGGTGGCCCGGCCGGTCTTCTCGGCCAGCTTGCGCACCTCGTCGGCGACCACCGCGAAGCCGCGGCCCTGCTCGCCTGCCCGTGCCGCCTCGATGGCGGCGTTGAGCGCCAGCAGGTTGGTTTGTTCGGCGATGCCGCGGATCACGGCGACGATGGCGCCGATTTCGTCGGACTGCTTGCCGAGCTTGAAGATGTCTTCCGAAGCGCGCGCCACGGTGCGTTCGATCTCGCCCATGCCGGTGATCGCCTCCGCCACCACCTGGGCGCCGCCGTGGGCAATGTCGACGGCCCGGTTGGTGGAATCGGCGACCCGGCCGGCGGTGCCGGTGACGTCGCCGCCCTTGTCGCGCATTTCGGCGAGGGTAACGACGATTTCACCGGTCTCGGCATTCTGGACCGCATAGCGCTCGCGGATGCCTGCCACCAGCCGTTCGATGGCACGGGCATCGCCCTCCACCTTGCCGGAAAGGCCGGCCATGCCGCCGATCAGCTCGCGCAGGGTGCTGGCCATGCGGTTGAAGGCATCGATGATCTCGCCGACGGTGTCGGCGCTTTCCATCTGGCAGCGGTGCGTCAGATCGCCGTTGCCGATGCCGTTCGCCACCTCGGCGATGCGGCGCAAACGGCGGATCAGGATATGGTTCACTATCCAGAAATTGACCGCGCCGACGGTGGCGCCCGCCGCCAGCGCCGAAGCCGTGAACCAGACATACATGCCCGGCTTCCAGGTTACGAACAGGTCGGCGAAGAATGGAAAGACCAGGCCGATGGCCAAGCCGAAGCCCAGCGAGGCGAAGAGTACATTACGCAGGATGCTCGGTTTCATGATGACCTATGAATGACCCCAGGGAAAGGTCGGCATCTTGCCAGTCGGCGGGAACGAAGGCAAATGGCGCGAGTCCACCCGATCACATCATTTGCACACCTTATTCACAGGATATCTACAAGTTGCTCTCTCGCAAGTCAGCGCAGGTCTCGGTAGACTCCCGCCCTTGATTGCGGACCAGAACAAAGGGAGACGAATACGATGGCTCAGCCACGCCTGATCAACGCCCAACAGGCTCCCGACCCCCAGGTCGCCGCGCTCAAGCTGCCGCCGCATTCCATCGAGGCCGAGCAGTCCCTGATCGGCGGCCTGCTGCTCGACAATTCGGCCTGGGACCGCATTGCCGACATCGTCGCCGAAGGCGACTTCTACCGCGACGACCACCGGCGCATCTTCAGCCACATCCGCAAGCTGGTCGAATCCGGCCGGCCGGCCGACGTGGTCACCGTCTACGAGTCGATCGAGAAGAGCAACGAGGTCGACCAGACCGGCGGCATGGCCTACCTGGGCGAAATCGCCAATGCCACGCCGTCGGCCGCCAACATCCGCCGCTATGCCGAAATCGTCCGTGAACGCGCGGTGCTCCGAAAGCTGGTCAGCGTCGGCGACGACATTGCCGCCAGCGCACTCAACCCGGCCGGCCGCGACGCCAAGCAATTGCTCGACGAAGCCGAGCAGAAGGTGTTCGAGATCGCTGAGGCGGGCGCCAAGTCTGTGCAGGGCTTCGCCGCCATCACGCCGCTGCTCGGCGAAGTGGTCGACCGCATCCAGGAACTGTACGACAAGGAGAATCCCTCCGACATCACGGGCGTGCCGACCGGCTTCCACGACCTCGACAAGATGACCTCCGGACTGCAGCCCGGCGACATGATCATCGTCGCCGGCCGGCCGTCAATGGGCAAGGCTCAGCCGCTGGATGCGCGCGTGCGCACGCGGGGCGGCTGGAAGGCGATGGGGGAACTGGCTGTCGGCGATGCCCTGGCCTCGGTCGACGGGCAAGCTTCGATTGTCACGGGCATCTTCCCGCAAGGGGTGAAGCAGGTCTATCGCATCAGTTTCTCGGACGGCCGTTCGGCCGAATGCTGTGCCGAGCACCTGTGGAAGGTCTCATATCGGGAATGGGGCGAGCCGCGCGTGCTCAGCACCGAGCGGCTGATGCGCATGCTCGAATGCCGGCGCTACCGGAATCGCCTCTGGATCGAACGCGCGACCGGCGATTTCGGCCACCACGAGCCGCTGCCGATCGATCCCTGGGTGTTGGGCTGCCTGCTCGGCGATGGCATGTTGAGCGGCTCGGGAACCGTCAGGTTCTCGACCGCCTCCACCGAAATGCTGGACCGGATACGGGAGCGCCTCGACGACGAACTGGAAGTGACCCACGACGCCGCCTACGACTATCGTATCGTCCAGCGCAATCGCGGACGGGTCAAGGGCTTCCTCGGCGTCCAGCCCAACCCCCTGCGCGTCGTGCTGGAAAGCCTGGAACTGTCGGGGCTCACCAGCGACCAGAAGTTCATCCCCAGGCTCTACCTCGAAGCGCATCGCGCCGCCCGGCTCGACCTGTTGCGCGGCCTGCTGGATACCGACGGCTGGGCTGAACGCTGGGGCAGCGTGCGTTTCTCGACCAGCAGCGCACGCCTGGCGCAGGATATCGCGGCGCTGGCGCGTTCCCTCGGCGCATGCTGTTCCATCAACGAGAAGCAGCCGCACTTCACCAACGTCGCCGGCCTGCGCGTGCCGGGCCTGCCTGCCTACGTGTGCAACATCTCCCATCCCGAGCCGCGCAGCCTGTTCCTGCTGTCGGACAAGCAGATGCGGGCGCCGCAGTGCTGGCGCAGGGAAAAGCGCCTCAACATCGCGGCCATCGTGCCCGTGCGCGAAGCGCCGTGCCAATGCATCTCCGTTAGCCATCCGCAACGGCTCTACATCACCGACAACGATGTGGTGACCCACAACACCGCGTTTGCACTTAACATCGCCGAGCACGTCGGCGTCGAACAGCGCCTGCCGGTTGCCATCTTCAGCCTGGAAATGTCCGGTCCCCAGATCGCCACCCGTTTGCTCTCCTCGGTCGGCCGCCTCGACCAGACCCGCACGCGCAACGGCCGCCTGACCGATGAGGACTGGGACAAGATGACCGTCGCGCTCGGCAAGCTGCACGACGCGCCCATCCACATCGACGAGACCGGCGCCATCAACGCCACCGACCTGCGCGCCCGGGCGCGCCGCCTGCACCGCCAGTGCGGCAAACTCGGCCTGATCGTCATCGACTACATCCAGTTGATGACTTCGACCCGGGACAACGAGAACCGCGCCACCGAGGTCTCGGAGATCAGCCGCTCCATCAAGGCGCTGGCCAAGGAACTGCAGGTGCCGATCATCGCGCTCTCGCAGTTGTCGCGGAAGGTCGAAGAGCGCAACGACAAGCGGCCGCTGATGTCCGACCTGCGCGAGTCCGGCGCCATCGAGCAGGACGCCGACATCATCCTGATGATGTACCGCGAGGAGTACTACAAGCCGGATACGCAGGACAAGGGCATCGCCGAGGTGATCATCGGCAAGCACCGGAACGGCCCGACCGGCACCGTGAAGCTCACCTTCCTCGGCGAATACACCAAGTTCCAGAACTTCGCCGCGCCGGGCTCCTACTAGGCTTTGGACGCCGGCTGCAGCAAGCTCACGCGGTTGCCTTCGGTATCGAAGAACGATACATAGTCGCCGACTCCGGGTATTGCCATCGGTTCGCCCAGCACCTGGCCGCCGGCCCCGGCAACTTTCTGCATCGACGCCTTGATGTCCGCGACCGCGATGACGATGGACGGATGCTGTGCGGGCCATTCCGGATTGCGCGGATAGAAACCGCCATTGATTGCGCCGGCCGGCGTGGCCGGCTTGGCATCCGCGACGGCCGTGGTGGCGAGGACATAGCTGCCCATCTCGGGACCGAGTTTTTCCAGTTGCCAGCCGAAAGCGGTCTTGTAGAACGCGACCATACGCTCGCGGTCGTCGTACGGCATTTCGAAGTGAACGACAGGATCCATGGCATCTCTCCTCGTGGGGTGGCAGCGGTCCGTTGCGGATGTGGATCGCTTATGCATACGATATAGTCGAAACTGCGCAATTCGCCAGGTTGATTGCCAATGCCTGGCTGGGTAGCATGGGATTGACACGGGAGGACTGCCGATGTTCAGCAAAGCGACCCTCGATTTCCTCGACGAACTGGCTGCCAACAACGAGCGGGCCTGGTTTGAAGCCAACAAGCCGCGCTACGAGGCGCTGGTGCGCGAGCCGGCGCTGGAATTCATCGAGGCGATGGCGCCTGAACTGGCGAAGTTCGCGCCGCACTTCCGCGCCGAGCCGCGCAAGATGGGCGGCTCGCTGATGCGGGTATTCCGCGACACGCGCTTCGCGCGCGACAAGAGCCCGTACAAGACCAACATCGGCATCCAGTTCCGCCACGAACTGGGCAAGGATGTGCATGCCCCTGGCTTCTACATGCACATTGCCACCGACGGCTGCTTCTTCGGTGTCGGCTGCTGGCATCCCGAACCGGATGTCCTTGGCCGCATCCGCGACCTGATCGCCGCCAAGCCCGAGCGCTGGTTCAAGCTGCGCGACGACAGGAAGTTCGCCGCGCTGTGGGAACTCTCGGGCGAGAGCCTGAGCCGCCCGCCGCGCGGCTACGCCGCCGACCATCCTGCCATCGAGGACCTGAAATACAAGGACTTCGTCGCCATGGCGCCGCTCGGCTTCGACGAAGTCACCGGGCGCGGCCTCGTCAAACTCGCCGGCAAGCGCTTTGCCCTTGCTGCACCGTTCATGACCTTCCTCTGCGAAGCGATCGGCGTCGCATACTGACGCCATTTCGAAAGTCAGTCGTCGCGAGACGACACCGAACCCCGACATTTTGCCAGTGTCGAATCAGGACAGCAGGATGGCGCCAACGTGGCATCGACAGTGATTGGAGGTTGACGTGGACCAGATACGACCAGACAGCGATGAGCGGTACGGAGCACTTGGTGCGCCGGGCGAGAGCGGCGGCGGCCGCATGATCCTGGCGTTGGTGGCGCTGGTGGTCGTAGTGGCCGGCGCGATCTGGTTCTGGTGGCAGTGGCATTCGGCCGAAACGGTACCCGAGAGCATGACGGTGCCGCCGGTCGCCGAAGCGCCGCCGATGCCGGTCGTGCCGCAGGAGGAAGAGCCTGCGATCCAGCACCCGGTCGAGGAAGCCAAGGCGGCCGAGCCGCTTCCCGCGCTGGACGACAGCGATGGCGTGCTGGCGAAGGCGATGGCGGCGCTGGTCGGCGACAAGCCCGTCGCTGCCTTGTTCATTCCCGAGCGCCTGGTCAGGCACATCGTCGCCACGGTGGACAACCTGCCGCGCGAGGAGGCCCCCGTGAAGATGTGGCCGGTACGCCCCGTCGGTTCGTGGCTCGATACGGCGGGCGAAGGCGACACTCTGGCGATCGGGCCGAAGAATGCGGCGCGCTACTCGGCTTATGTCAAGGTGATCAAGGGGCTGGATGCGCAGAAGCTGGCAGGGGCGTATCGCAAGTTCTATCCCCTGTTCCAGGAGGCGTACCGCGACCTCGGCTACCCGAAGGGCTACTTCAACGACCGCCTGATCGTCGCCATCGACGACCTGCTGGCGACGCCCGAGCCGACGGAGCCACTACGCCTGGTGCAGGTGAAGGTGCGCTACCAGTTCGCCGACCCCGAACTCGATCACCGTTCGGCGGGGCAGAAGATTCTGCTGCGCATGGGGCCGGACAACGCGCGCGTGGTGAAGGCGAAGCTGCGCGACTTCCGCCAGTACGTCGCGAAGCGGCCCTAGACGGGCGGCAGCTTCATCGCCTCGCGGGCGCGCTGCTTGGCGGCGATGTAGTCGGCGTGGCCGACGTAGAGCAGGTCGGCCAGCTTGCGCATCAGGTGCAGTTCGTGGGCGTCGAGGTGGCCGTCGGCCATCGCCACCCGCCAGAGGTTCTCGACGATCTGCACCTTTTGCGCGGCGTCGCAACGCTGGTTGATCAGCGAGGTGAACTGGTAGTAGTCGTGCGCCTTGTGCGCGGCCTGCTCGGCCAATTCGCGGATGGCCGCGAACTCGTCGGCATCGAGCTGGAACTGCGCGCGCATCACTTCCGCGACGGCGGCACGCTCCTCCTCGGCGATACGGGTGTCCATGCGCATCATCTCCAGCAGCAGGGCGGCAGTCGCCACCTGCAGCGCATGCTCGCTGCCCTTCGCATCGGGCTGCGTGGCGGGCTCGAGGTAACGGTGGAAGAAGTCCTTGAGGCTGGAAATCATGCGTGCATTCCTTCAGCGGGCCGGCCAGTCGGCGTCGAGAACGATGCGGTAGCGGGCCTTGCCGGCGCGCAGGTGGTCCAGCGCGTCGTTGACCCGGCCCATCGGGAAATGCTCGACCTGCGGCTCGATGCCGTGGCGCGCACAGAAAGTCAGCATTCTTGCCAGGTTGGCCGGCGAGCCGATCGGCGATCCGGAAAGGCTCTTCTGGCCGTCGATCAGCGAGAACGCGGCGACCGGAATGGGCTCCAGGACCGCGCCGACGAAATGCAGGCGACCCCTGGGCGCCAGTGTCGCGATGATCGCCTTCCAGTCGAGCGGCACGTTGACCGTGACGATCACCATGTCGAGGCTGCCGGCGAGCGCGGCGACGGCTGCAGGGTCGTTGCTGGCCACGACGCGATGCGCGCCGAAGGACATTGCCTCGTCGCGCTTGGCCGCGGTGGAGGTGAAGGCGGTGACTTCGGCGCCCCAGGCACGGGCGAACTTGACGGCCATGTGGCCGAGGCCGCCGATGCCGACCACGCCGATGCGGCTGGTCGGCGAAACGCCGTATTCGAGCAGCGGGCTGAAGACGGTAATGCCGCCGCAGAAGAGCGGCCCCACCGCTTCCGGGCGCAATCCTTCGGGCAGCGGGATTGCCCACAGCCACTGCGTGCGCACGCGCTCGGCGAAGCCGCCGCGGTGGGTGATGGTGGCGGTCTGGTCGGCACAGAGGTGCTGGTCGCCGCCGACGCAGGGCGCGCAGTGCAGGCAACTGCGGCTGGTCCAGCCGACACCGACGCGCTGACCGACCTTGAGTCCCTTCGCTTGCGCACCGGCGGCGACGATGCGGCCGACCACTTCGTGGCCGGGCACCAGCGGGTATTTCGAGAAGTGCCAGGCATTGTCGATCATCGACAAATCGGAATGGCAGACGCCGCAGTATTCGACGGCTATCTCGACCTCGTCGTCGGCCAGCGGGCCGGGATCGTAGTCGTAGCGTTCGAGTATCTGGCCGACGGCGGGAGCTGCCCAGGCGCGGATCGCGGTCACTTCAGAGCACTTCCGCCGCGTGGTCGGCCAGGCGCGAGCGCTCGCCGCGCTGCAAGGTGATGTGGCCGGAGTGCGGCCAGCCCTTGAAGCGGTCGACGACGTAGGTGATGCCCGAACTGCCTTCGGTCAGGTAGGGCGTGTCGATCTGCGCGATGTTGCCCAGGCAGACCACCTTGGTGCCGGGGCCGGCGCGGGTGATCAGCGTCTTCATCTGCTTGGGCGTCAGGTTCTGCGCCTCGTCGATGATCAGGAACTTGTTGATGAAGGTGCGGCCGCGCATGAAGTTGAGCGACTTGATCTTGATCCGGCTGCGGATCAGGTCCATGGTCGCGGCGCGACCCCAGTCGCCGCCGTAGGCGCCGCCCGTGCCGCCCTTGTCGCCGGTTTCGGCGGGCTTGTTGAGCACGTCGAGGTTGTCCTCGATGGCGCCCATCCAGGGCGTCATTTTCTCTTCTTCGGTGCCGGGCAGGAAGCCGATGTCCTCGCCGACCGGCACGGTGACGCGGGTGATGATGATCTCGGAGTAGCGCTTGGTCTCCAGCGTCTGCGTCAGGCTGGCCGCCAGCGTCAGCAGCGTCTTGCCGGTGCCGGCCTGGCCGAGCAGGGTGACGAAATCGACCTCCGGGTCCATCAGAAGGTTGAGCGCGAAGTTCTGTTCGCGGTTCCTGGCGGTGATACCCCAGACGGCATTCTTCTGGTGGCTGTAGTCGGTCAGCGTCGCGAGCACGGCGCTCTTGCCCGCGCCTTCGCGGACGATGGCCTGGAAGGGCTTCTCGTCCTCCGACTCGATATAGACGAACTCATTGACCAGCAGGTCCGGACAGAGCGGGCCGCTGACCTTGTAGAGCGTCCGGCTGTCCTGCTTCCAGGACTTGATATCCTTGCCGTGGGTGTTCCAGAAGTCGCCCGGCAGCTCCAGCGTGCCGGAGTAGAGCAGGTCGGTGTCCTCGAGGACCTTGTCGTTGAAGTAGTCCTGCGCTTCCAGGCCCAGCGCGCGGGCCTTGATGCGCATGTTGATGTCCTTCGACACCAGGATGACGTGGCGCTTCGGGTATTTCTCGCACAGGAACATCAGCACCGCGAGGATGTTGTTGTCGCCGCGCGAGGTGGGCAGCGAGGCGGGCAGGCCGCCGTTCATCGCTTCCGTCTGCAGGAACAGCCGCCCCGAGGCGAGGTCGCGCGAGGCGGTGGCAAGTTCGATGCCCTGCTTGATCTCGTGCTCGCAGCCCGAGATGATGTCGTCCAGCAGCCGGCTGGCCTGGCGCGCATTGCGGGCGACTTCCGACATGCCCTTCTTGTTCGAATCCAGCTCCTCCAGCGTCATCATCGGCAGGAAGATGTCGTGTTCCTCGAAGCGGTACAGGCTCAGCGGATCGTGCATCAGCACGTTGGTATCGAGCACGAAGAGCTTGGTGGCCTTGGCTGGGGCGGGCTTGACCGACTTCCTGGCGGGCTTGGCGTTCATGGGCACCTCGCGGGTTGGGATGCCTCACGATAACGAGTCGCTTGCGGCATGAGCAGGGGAAAATGGCGGCGCTTTTCGCGCCAGTTCGGGCTAACTACAGTTCCGTGACGGCCTTTAATACTTCGGATGCGTGGTCGCTGACCTTGACGCCGCGCCACTCGCGGGCCAGCCGCCCGGCGGCATCGATCAGGAAGGTGCTGCGCTCGACGCCGCGCACTTCCTTGCCATAGAGCTTCTTCATCCGGATCACGTCGAAGAGCGCGCAGGCGGTTTCATCGGCATCCGAGATCAGATCGAAGGGCAGCCCCAGCTTGGCCTTGAAACCCTCATGCGAGCGCAACGAATCGCGCGACACGCCATACACGGCGCAGCCGAATTTGGCGAACTCGTCGTGCAGGTCGCGGAACTGGCCGGCCTCGGTGGTGCAGCCCGGCGTGTTGTCCTTGGGGTAGAAGTAGATCACTACCGGCCTGCCGGCGTGGGCGGAGAGGTGGAATTCGCCGCCCGTGGCGGGCAGCGTGAAGTCGGGAACGGCGAGCCCGACGGCGGATACGGTCATGCGGCTTCCTTCCAGGAACTGAGGAATTCCTCGCCTTGCAGCATCAGGGTGCCCGAGCGGCCGGGCAGTTCGCCGCGGACCATCTCGCAGCGCGGCAGCGAGGCGACGTTGAGGCGGTTGGCGACTTCGCTCATGGCCACCAGTTGGTAGCCCTGGGCGCGCCAGCCGGCCAGCAGCTTCTCGAAGACATTCGACAGCCGCATGCCTTCGAGTTCCGCGTGCAAGGTATAGACGTGGTCGCGCGGTTCCCGCGTCAGCGCCAGCAGGCGCTCGTGGACGTTGTCGTCGGTGACGCCGTCGATCCCGATCAGCTCGTCGAGCGTCGGCAGCGTGGTCGGGAGCTGAGGACAGACGACGATCTCGCCGTTCCAGACCGGCACGAAAGGACGCGTGCCCCGGCAGTCGGAGGCGTAGGCGAAACCCAGTCGCTGCGTGAGGCGCAGGGCGTGGGCGTTCATCTGCCAGCCGGCGGCGCCGTGCACCTGCGGCGTGCTGCCGAAGACGTCGGTGTGGCGGACGATGGCCTGCTGCATCTCGGCCTCGGTCCAGGCCGGGTCTGCTCGTTCGACGCCGTCCTGCCACTTGACGTGGTCCCAGCAGTGGATGCCGACCTCGAAGCCGGCATCGCGCGTGGCGAGCAGGATGTCGCGGCAGCGGCGGCCGATGTCGGGACCGGGCAGCAGCGTGCCGTACATCAGCGTGCGCAGGCCGTAATGGGTGACGACCGAGGTGCGCGAAACCTTGCCGAAGAAGCCCGGCCGAAAGGCGCGTTTGATGGCGCGGCCGGTGTGGTCCGGGCCGAGCGAAAACAGGAAGGTGGCGCCGGCCTGCTGCTGCTTCAGCATTTCCACCAGGCGCGGCACGCCGTAGCGGGTGCCGCGATAGGTGTCGACGTCGACCTTGAGGGCGAGCGTCGGCACGGTCAGTCCATCAGTTTGCGGGCTTCGGCGACGTCGCCGCGATAGGCCTCGAAGATGCCGCGCAGGGCATCCTCGAAGGTCACCTTCGGTGCCCAGCCGAGGTCGGCCATGGTGTTGGCGATCTTCGGCACGCGGTGCTGGGTGTCCTGGTAGCCCTTGCCATAGTACTCGCCCGAGGTGGTTTCGAGCACTTTGACCTTGGCGACGCTTTCCGCGTACTCGGGATACTGCCTGGCGAGGTCGAGCATCAGTGCGGCCAGTTCGCGGATCGAGTAGTTGTTCTTCGGGTTGCCGATGTTGTAGATCTTGCCGTTGGCAACGCCGTCCTTGTTGTCGATGATCTTCATCAGGGCGTCGATGCCATCGGAGACGTAGGTGAAGGAGCGCTTCTGGGCACCGCCATCGACCAGCTTGATCGGTTCGCCGCGGACGATGTGGCCGAGGAACTGGGTGATGACGCGCGAGCTGCCTTCCTTGGGGGTGTGGATCGAATCGAGGCCCGGGCCGATCCAGTTGAACGGCCGGAACAGCGTGTATTGCAGGCCTTCCTGCTGGCCGTAGGCGTGGATCACGCGGTCCATCATCTGCTTGGCACAACTGTAGATCCAGCGCGGCTTGTTGATGGGCCCGAGGATCAGCTCGGAATTCTCGGGGTCGAACTCGGGGTCGCGGCACATGCCGTACACCTCGGAGGTCGAGGGGAAGATGACGCGCTTCTTGTACTTCACCGCCTGGCGGATGATCGGCAGGTTGGCCTCGAAGTCGAGCTCGAACACGCGCAGCGGTTCCTTGACGTAGGTGGCCGGGGTGGCGATGGCGACCAGCGGCAGGATCACGTCGCACTTCTTGACGTGGTACTCGATCCATTCCTTGTTGACCAGGATGTCGCCCTCGAAGAAGTGGAAGCGCGGGTTGGCCATCAGGTCGGCGACGCGCTCCGAGTTCATGTCCATGCCGTACACCTCCCAGTCGGTGGTGTCGAGGATGCGCTGGGACAGGTGGTGGCCGATGAAGCCGTTAACGCCGAGGATGAGGACTTTTTTCATGTTCGTTCAGCCAAGAGGAATGGATTGTTCGCCGAGTTCTCGGGCCGTCAGCGGTCGGCCGTTCAGTTCTGCTGCCAGCACGCGCAGGCACCTGCCGTCGCCGCAACGGACGTAGATCGCATCGCCCGCCGCGAACAGGCCGTTGCCATCGGCGATGTCGTCGGCACGTATTGTACGCAAGACCCGCAGGTGGCCGACGGGCGTGTCGCAGAAGGCGCCCGGGTACGGCGGCGCGACGGCGCGTACCAGGTTGTGGACCTGCTGCGCCGGTTGCGTCCAGTCGATGCGGCCGTCTTCGGGCTTGCGGCCGCCGAAGTAGCCACCCAGCTTGAGGTCCATCGGCACGTGCGGCGCCGTGCCGGAAGTCAGCCGTGGCAACACGCCGGCCAGGCAGATCTCTGCCGCCACGACCACCTTGTCGAAGACTTCCCCGGCGGTGTCGTCGGGCAGGATCGGTACCGCCTGCTGGGCGACGATCTCGCCGGCATCCGGCTTCTCGACCATGCGGTGCAGCGTGGCGCCGGTCTCGGTCTCGCCGTGCAGGACGGCCCAGTTGATTGGCACCCGGCCGCGGTACTTCGGCAACAGCGAGCCGTGCATGTTGTAGGCGCCGCGCGCTGCGGCGCCGAGCAGCGCCGGCCTCAGCATGTGGCGGTAGTAGAAGGAGAACAGGAAATCGGCGCGCAGGTCTTCCATGTGCGCCAGGAAGGCCGGCCGGTTCGGGTTCTCGGGCGTGGCGACCGGGATGCCGTACTCGGCGGCGGTGCGCGCGACGCTGTCGAACCAGATGTTCTCGTTCGGGTTGTCCTCGTGGGTGACCACCAGCGCGACGTCGATGCCCTGCGCCAGCAGCACCTTCAGGCAGCGGACGCCGACGTTGTGGTAAGCGAAGACGATGGCGCGGGTCATTCCTTCGTCTCGAGCACGGCACCAACGATGTAGCGCGGCCGGTGGCGGACCTGCTGGTAGATGCGGCCGACGTATTCGCCGAGCATGCCGACGCCGAACAGGGTAAGACCGATCAGGAAAAAGGCGACACCGAACAGGGTGAACAGACCTTCGGCTTCCGGGCCGACGATCAGGCGGCGGGCCAGCAGGAAGATGACAAAGAATGCCGAAAGGAACGCGATGACGATGCCGGTCATGGAGAACGCCTGCAGCGGCACCACCGAGAAGTTGGTCATCAGGTCGAAGTTGAGCCGGATCAGGCTGTAGATCGAATACTTCGACTCGCCGGCGTGCCGTTCCGCGTGGGCAACCTCGATTTCGGTCGGGTTCTGCGCCAGGGTGTAGGCTAGCGCCGGGATGAAGGTATTGACCTCCTCGCAACTATTGATCGCATCGATCACCGAGCGCGAGTAGGCGCGCAGCATGCAACCCTGGTCGGTCATCTTGACGTGGGTGATGCGCTCGCGCAGCCGGTTCATCGCCTTCGAGGCGTAGCGCCGGAAGGCCGAGTCGTGGCGATTCTTGCGGATCGAGCCGACGCAGTCGTAGCCCTCGCGCATTTTGACGACCAGATTGCCGATCTCCTCGGGCGGATTCTGTAAATCGGCATCGAGCGTGACGACGATCTGGCCGCGGCACTTCTCGAAGCCGGCCATGATCGCCATGTGCTGGCCGGCATTGGCGGCCAGCAGGATCACGCGCGTTACGTCCGGACGCTTCTCCCATTGCTGGCGCAGGATCGCGGCCGAGCGGTCGCGGCTGCCGTCGTTGATGAAGACGACCTCGTAGCTGGTGCCCAGCGCGTCGAGCGCCGGGTAAAGCCGGTCGTAGAGGGCCTGGAGGCCGGATTCCTCGTTGTAGACCGGGATGATGACGGAGACTTCGGGGGCGGGTTGGGCGGTCACTTGGCGTGGGCTTCCAGCGGATTGCGGACTTTCGCGCCGACGGACTTGGCGCTTTCGGTCAGGAGCTTATCGTACGACACCAGCGTTGCGCCCGCATGTTGGCTGATGGCCAGATGCAGCGCGTCGCCGGCGCGAAGGGTCAGGTCGAAACGGCTGAGCAGGCGCTGCGCCTCGGTTTGGTGGTGGGCCGCACAGGCGATGAGTTCGCAGGTTTCGTTGGCAAAGGCGGAAATCGCTTCAAAGCAGCGCTTGGCGTGGGCTACCTCGATCTCCCGGCGACGGGTCTTCAACGCCAGCGCCGATGCGCATTCGGTGAGCCCCCAGTCGCTGAAGGCCAAGGGCTGGCGCCGGGCGGCGAGCCAGTGCTCGACGGTGGACGAGGTCGTTTCATTCACGAACAGCGTCAGGACGACGGCCGTATCGAGGTAAAGCATCAGAAACCGGCATCCCTCGACGCACGCACCAGATCGGCGGCGGAGGTACCCTTGGCGTCAGCGCTTTCGCGGAAAGCCCTGATCGCCTGCCAGTCCGGCGCCCGCCTGGCGGGGCGAACCGGCGACAACTGCGCCACGGGCTGTCCGCGGCGCGTGATGACCAGCTTCTCGCCATTCTCCACGCGGGCGAGCAGCTCAGATAGATGGGCTTTGGCTTCGGCAACAGTGCAAGTGGTCATGGCAGGCAATTGGTCATCTGGATGACCAAATTTTAGCGCGCGACGGGTAATGAGGCAAGGCGCGGTTGTGCGTCAATTTCGCAGCTGACTCATTTGCGTCGCTCTCTTCGCCAACGCGAATGCTCGATGCCGAACTGCCTGAGGCAAGCCTTTGTCGTTTGACATTGACTCCAAGGAGTCGGCGATTTCGCGGGTGACTGGTATTCCATCTTCGAGCCACGAGAGCGCCAACGCTAGCCAATGTGAACCCCAAGAATTGAGAGCAAAAGAAATCAGCCCTACGAGTGAAATGGTTGTTTGGCTTTTCTCGGCAATACCGGCGGCCACAAGGCACGACTGCAACTGACTCTCCACCTCGGACAGAGGATGTTCGAGAAGCGCGAGTAGCGGGACGTAGTTTTGTCCAGAGGCAACAGCCGACAGTGCTTCGGGACGCGCCCCAAGAAGCGCGCAAATCTCGGCAATGGACTTACTCGGCATAACCTAAGGCGCCCAACTCAATTGCCGCCCTCGGGCGGAAACGCACTTATTTGATCGAAATCGTCTGGGACTTCGATTTCTCCATCCATGAAGCCCACGCGACGTGGAACACGTTCATTGATGGGATTGCCCAGACAGGCGATAAGAGCATCGCAAACCCGATCCACATCGCTATCGGTCATGCTAGGAAACAGCGGCAGGGTGACGATGCGGCGGCCGATGTCTTCGGCGACGGGGAAGTCGCCTTCCTTGAAGCCGAACTGGCGGTAGAGGCTGAACAGGTGCAGGGCCGGGTAGTGGACGCCGACGCCGATGCCACGGTCCTTCATGGCGGCAATGAAGACGCCGCGGTCGGTGCCCCTGGGCAGCAGCGGCTGGAACATGTGCCAGTTGGAGTTCTCGAAATCGGCGGGCGGCAGTTCGAGGCCGAGGTTCTGCGGCATGCGCTCGAAGTAGAGCCGGGCGAGATGCCGGCGGCGGGCAGTAAATTCGGCGAGGCGCTTCAGTTGGCCCAGGCCGATGGCGGCGGCAACGTCGGTCAGGTTGAACTTGCCGCCCAGCACATCGACATCCATGCCGCCGTCGGGGAAGCGCTGGACGCCTTGCAGGCGCAGGCGCTCGCAGAGTTTGGGGTCGATGTCGTCGGGCAGTACCAGCGCGCCGCCCTCGGTGGTCGTGATGTTCTTGTTGGCGTGGAAGCTGAAGGAGACGAAGTCGCCGATCGAGCCGATAGTCTTGCCGTGCGACGTCGCGCCGATCGATTGGGCGGCATCCTCGATGACGCGCACGTCGTGCCGGTTGGCGATCTCGTAGAGCCGCTTTCTATCGACCGGCAGGCCGGCCAGGTCGACCGGGATGATGGCCTTGGTGCTCGGCCTGATGGCGGCGTCGAGCCGGTCGAGGTCGATGTTGCGTGTGCGCGGATCGACGTCCACGAACACCGGCATGGCGCCGACTTCCAGGATCACGTTGGCGGTGGCGACCCAGGTCAGCGGCGTGGTGATCGGCGTGTCGCCGCGGCTGACTTCTGCCAGACGCAGCGCGACTTCCAGCGTCGCGGTCCCGGAATTGAAGGCGCGCACGGTGCGGCCGCCGCAGTAATCCGACAGCGTCGCCTCGAAGGCCTGGACCTTGGGGCCGCTGGTGATCCAGCCCGATCGCAGCACGTCGGCGACGGCGGCGATGGTCTCCTCGTCGATTGTCGGACGGGTGAAGGGCAGGAAGGGCTGGGTCATGAGCGGGCCACCAGCCAGACGCCGATAACGATGAAGCCGATGCCGAGCAGCTTCTGGCCGGCCAGCGGTTCGTTGAACAGGTAGTAAGCGGCGATGGCGTTGACGATGTAGCCGATCGACAGCATAGGATAGGCGATCGAGACGGGCACCCGCGACAAGGCCATGATCCAGACCACGACGCTGATGCCGTAGCAGGCCAGGCCGCCGAGGATGTGCGGCTCGAGGGCGATCTTCATGCCGACCGGCAGGACATTGTCGAGATGGAACTCGAAGTGGCCGATGGCATTGGTGCCGGCCTTGAGCAGCAACTGCGCGGCGGCGTTGAGCAGCACGCCGGTGAGGACGAGGGCGAAACTGACGGCGGTCATGGGAGGGGCTTTCTGACGATCACACGGCGGGTGTCGCGGGCGACGACGGCCATCGGCAGCGCGCTTTGCATCGCTTCGAAGTCGGCTGGGTCCAGCAGCGCAAAGGCATCGCGGTCGGCCGCCCAGCGGCGCTTGAACTCGTCCAGTGTCGCTACCCACCGGCCCGGCTCCTGGGCGATGCCGAAGGCCATCTCGTCCTTGTACTCGACCAATGTCATGGTGCGCTGGAGATAGAAGGTCAAGGTCTGGTCGTACATGCGCACGCTGTAGAAGGGTACGCCGGCGGGCAGTTGCGGCTTGACCTGCAGGGCGATGTGGTAGGACGAATTCGAGCGGCTCAGGCTTTCGTGGCCCAGCAGCACGCCGAGGCCGGCGACCATCGCGGCGGCCGCCAGGGCCAGCACGGCGGCCGTTTTGCGGTCGCGCCAGGCGAGGATCAGGGCGACCAGGGAGCCGGCCAGCCATATCGCTGCCGCGACGGTCAACCAGTCGGCATAGGCGCCGATCATGTCGAGCGGGGTGGCCTCGTCGGCGCGCAGGGCGACGCGCGGCGCCAGGACGGTGGCCACCGACGCGATCAGCGCGATCAGGGCGATGTGGCCGAGCAGCGCCCGCCGCGACACCCGGTTCAGGGCATCGGCCAGCAGCAGGGCCAGCGCCGGGAAGATCGGCAGGATGTAGGAAGGCAGCTTGGAACTGGAGATGCTGAAGAAGCCGAACACGACGAGACACCAAAGCAGCAGAAAGCGGCGCGCCTGGAACTCGGGCATCGCCCGCCGCGGCCAGGCCTGGGCGGCAGCCTGCACCGCCAGCGTCGTCCAGGGCAGCGTGCCGAGCAGCAGGATGGGGATGAAGTACCAGGCCGGCTGGTAGCGGTTATGCACCTTGGTCAGAAAGCGCTCGAAGTGCTCGTGGATGAAGAAGAAGCGGGCGAACTCCGGGTTGGCATCCGAGACGGCGATGAACCAGGGCGCGGCGATCAGCAGGAACAGCGGCAGGCCGCGCAGGAACTCGAAGCGGCGCCAGGGCGACCAGTCGCGCGTCAGCAGCGAGTAGAGGACGACAGTGCCGCCGGTGAGCACCAGGGCGACGATGCCCTTGGAAAGTACCGCCAGCGCCAACCCGGCCCAGGCGAGCAGCATCCAGTGGCGCTTGCCTTCCTGGGCGAGCAGGAAACCGCACATGGCGACTTCGAGGAAGAAGGCGAGGCCCATGTCCAGGCTGCTGAAGTGTCCCATCAGCAGGTAGAGCAGGCTGCTGGCCAACGTGGCCGCGGCGACCAGCCCGGCAGTCGGGCCGAACAGCCGTCGGGCCGTGAAGCCGGCCAGCAGAATGCCGAGGAAGCCGGTCAGACCGGTCCACAGACGCGCAGTCCACTCGTTTTCGCCGAAGGCGTCGTAGGCCGCGGCGGTCGCCCAGTACTGCAGCGGCGGCTTTTCGAAGTACTTGAGGCCGTTCAGGCGCGGCGTCAGCCAATCGCCGCTGACGGCCATCTCGCGGGCGATCTCGGCGTAGCGGCCCTCGTCCGGCTTGACCAGCCGGCGGTAGTCCAGCGTGCCGAACCAGACCAGGGCGAAGGCGAAGATGGCGGCGAGGAATTTCACGGAGCGCTTCGGCATGGGGCGTCGCCGTCTCGATTGCGGCATTGCATGGGCTTCTGTAGGATTATACCTTTTCCCCAACAGCGGTTTGCCGATTGCCGGCCGCCGCGCATGGAAGCGCATATGCAACCGGTATCGAAGTCCGCCAAGCTCGCCAACGTCTGCTACGACATCCGTGGTCCGGTCCTCGATCGCGCCAGGCAGATGGAGGAGGAGGGCCACAAGATCATCAAGCTGAACATCGGCAACCTCGCCTCGTTCGGCTTCGATGCGCCCGAGGAAATCCAGCAGGACATGATCCTCAACCTGCCGGCCTCGGCGGGCTACACCGATTCCAAGGGCATCTTCTCGGCGCGCAAGGCCGTGATGCACTACACCCAGGAAAAGCACATCAAGGGCGTCGCGCTCGACGACATCTACCTCGGCAACGGCGTATCCGAGCTGATCGTCATGGCGATGAATGCGCTGCTGAACGCCGGCGACGAGGTGCTGGTGCCGGCCCCCGACTATCCGCTATGGACCGCGGCGATCAGCCTGTCAGGCGGCACGCCGGTGCATTACCTGTGCGACGAGGCCAGCGAGTGGCAGCCCGACTTCGACGACATCGAGCGCAAGATCACGCCGAACACGCGCGCCATCGTCATCATCAACCCGAACAACCCGACCGGGGCGCTCTATCCGCCCGAGGTGCTGCAGAAGGTCGTCGCGCTGGCGCGCAAGCACGGCCTGATCATCTACGCCGACGAGGTGTACGACAAGGTGCTCTACGAGGGCGCCACCCACACCTCGATCGCTGCGCTGTCCGAAGACGTGCTGACCATCACCTTCAACGGCCTGTCGAAGAACTACCGCTGCTGCGGCTACCGGGCCGGGTGGATGGTGGTGTCGGGCGACAAGAAGCTGGCGACCGACTACATCGAAGGGCTCAATATGCTGGCCTCGATGCGGCTGTGCGCCAACGTGCCCGGCCAGTACGCGATCCAGACGGCGCTCGGCGGCTACCAGAGCATCGACGACCTGGTCGCGGAAGGCGGGCGCATGCGCCGCCAGCGCGACCTGGCGCACCAGTTGATCACCGCCATTCCCGGCGTTACCTGCGTCAAGCCCAAGGCGGCGCTCTACATGTTCCCGCGCCTCGATCCGACCGTCTATCCGATCGAGGACGACCGGCAGTTCATCCTCGAATTGCTGGAGGACCAGCGCGTCCTGCTGGTGCAGGGCACGGGCTTCAACTGGCCGAATCCGGACCACTTCCGGCTGGTCTTCCTGCCGCACGAGGACGACCTGCGCGAGGCCATCGGCCGCATCGCCCACTTCCTGGAAACCTACCGGCGGCGTCACGGCAACTAGAAGAAGAGAATCGAGAACAGCGAAATGAAACCCATCAACGTAGGGCTGCTCGGCATCGGCACCGTCGGCGGCGGCACCTGGACGGTGCTGACGCGCAACCAGGAAGAGATCACGCGCCGTGCCGGCCGGCCGATCCAGATTTCGGTGGTCGCCGACAAGAACCTGGCGCTGGCGCGCAACGTCACGGGCGGCGGCTGCCGACTGACCGATGACGCCTTCTCCGTGGTCTGCGACCCGAACGTCGACATCGTCGTCGAACTGATCGGCGGCTACGGCGTGGCCAGGGAACTGGTCATGAAGGCGATCGAAAACGGCAAGCACGTGGTCACCGCCAACAAGGCGCTGCTCGCCGTGCATGGCAACGAGATCTTTGCGGCTGCCCAGGAGAAGGGCGTCATGGTGGCCTTCGAGGCGGCGGTGGCCGGCGGCATCCCGATCATCAAGGCGCTGCGGGAAGGATTGACGGCCAACCGCATCGAGTGGATCGCCGGCATCATCAACGGCACCACCAACTTCATCCTCTCCGAGATGCGCGACAAGGGCCTGGCCTTCGACACCGTACTCAAGGAAGCGCAGCGGCTGGGCTACGCCGAGGCCGATCCGACCTTCGACATCGAAGGTGTTGATGCGGCGCACAAGCTGACCATCATGTCGGCGATCGCCTTCGGCATCCCGATGCAGTTCGACAAGGCCCACATCGAGGGCATCAGCAAGCTCGAGGCCGAGGACATCAAGTACGCCGAACAGCTCGGCTACCGCATCAAGCTCCTGGGCATCACGCGCCGCGCCGACCACGGCATCGAACTGCGCGTACATCCGACGCTGATCCCGGCCAGGCGCCTGCTGGCCAACGTCGAGGGCGCTATGAACGCCGTGCTGGTCAAGGGCGACGCGGTCGGCGCGACGCTCTACTATGGCAAGGGCGCGGGCGCCGAGCCGACCGCCAGCGCCGTGATCGCCGACCTGGTCGACGTGACGCGCATGCACACGGCCGACCCCGAGCATCGCGTGCCGCATCTGGCCTTCCGGCCCAATGCCGTGGCCGACATTCCCGTGCTGCCGATGGCCGAGGTGCAGACCAGCTATTACCTGCGCCTGCGCGTCGTGGACAAGCCCGGCGTGCTGGCCGACATCACGCGCATCCTGGCCGACCAGCAGATTTCGATCGATGCCATGCTCCAGCGCGAGCCCGAGGAGGGCGAGGGCGAGACCGACATCATCATCCTGACCCACGTCTGCCATGAGAAGGCGGCCGATGCGGCCATCGCCAGGATCGAGTCGTTGCCGGTGGTGAAGCGCAAGGTGATCCGGCTGCGCCTCGAGGAACTGGGCTGATGCGTTACGTTTCGACGCGGGGCAACGACGACCGGCCGGAATTCTGCGACATCCTGCTCGGCGGCCTGGCGCCCGACGGCGGCCTGTATCTGCCCGAGCGGTACCCGCAGGTAACGGCTGCCGAACTGGCCGAGTGGCGTGAGCTGCCTTACGCCGCGCTGGCGCTGCGCATCCTGCAGAAGTTCATCACCGACATCCCGGCCTGCGACCTCAAGGCTATCGTCGACCGCACCTACACGGCGCGGGCGTACAGCCACTGCCGTCCCGGCCGGGACGCCGGCGACATCACGCCGCTGACCACGCTGGAGCCCGGCTTCCACCTGCTCGAACTATCCAACGGCCCAACGCTCGCCTTCAAGGACATGGCGATGCAACTGCTCGGCAACCTGTTCGAGTACGTGCTGGACAAGCGCGGCGAGGAGATCAACATCCTCGGCGCCACCTCGGGCGATACCGGTTCGGCGGCCGAGTACGCGATGCGCGGCAAGCACGGCGTGCGCGTCTTCATGCTGTCGCCCGACGGCAGGATGTCGGCCTTCCAGCGCGCGCAAATGTACTCGCTGCCCGACTCGAACATCCACAACATCGCCATCCGCGGCATGTTCGACGACTGCCAGGACATCGTCAAGGCGGTGTCCAACGATGCCGCTTTCAAGGCGAAGTACAAGATCGGCGCGGTGAATTCGATCAACTGGGCGCGCGTCGCGGCGCAGGTGATCTACTACTTCAAGGGCTGGTTCGAGGCGACGCAGTCGAACGAGCAGCAGGTGTCCTTCTGCGTGCCTTCCGGCAACTTCGGCAACATCTGCGCCGGCCACATCGCGCGCATGATGGGCCTGCCGATCCGTCGCCTGGTGTTGGCCACCAACGAGAACGACGTGCTCGACGAATTCTTCCGCACCGGCATCTACCGGCCGCGCAAGACGGCCGAGACCTACGTGACCTCGAGTCCCTCAATGGACATTTCAAAGGCCTCGAACTTCGAACGCTTCGTGTTCGACCTGGTCGGCCGCGATCCCGCAGTCGTGCGCGACTTGTGGGCCAAGGTGGAATCCGGCAGCAGCTTCGACCTCGGCGGCACGCCCTTCAAGGCGCGCCTGCCCGGCTTCGGTTTCGTCTCTGGCCGCAGCAGCCACGCCGACCGTCTGGCGACCATCCGCGACGTCTGGCAGCGCTACCACACGATGATCGACACCCATACGGCCGATGCCGTCAAGGTGGCGCGCGAGCATCGCGAACCGGGCATTCCGATGGTGGTGCTGGAAACGGCGCAGCCGGTGAAGTTCGCGGAGACGATCCAGGAGGCGCTCGGCCGCGATCCGTTGCGGCCCGCCGACTTCGTCGGCATCGAGGACTTGCCTCAGCGTGTCGAGATAATGGACGCGGACGTCGAGGCCGTGAAGGCCTGTATCGTCAAATTCTGCCGTTAGAGGTAGATAACCGCGGGGAATACGGTCACGGCCAGCGCCAGTACCAGCCACTCCAGGTTGTGCCTGGCCAGGAAGCCGGTAAAGTGCAGGACCAGAACGGTAATGGCGACGATGTAGTAGAGGATGAACAGCATGTCGTCAATCTCGCTTTCTTGTCGTCGTTTCAGTCATTGTCTGGCGGAGAGGGCGGGATTCGAACCCGCGTTAGGCTATGAACCTAAACACGCTTTCCAGGCGTGCGACTTAAACCACTCATCCACCTCTCCGCTTGAGGCGCGGATTGTAACCGGTTTGGCTACTGTTCGGTATGACGCAGGGACAGGTCGATGGCGCGCACGTCCTTGGTCAGGCCCCCGATCGAGATGCGGTCCACCCCCGTTTCGGCAATGGCGCGCACCGTTTCGAGGCGTACGCCACCCGAGGCCTCGAGTTCCGCACGTGCCGCGTTGATGGCGACGGCCTCGCGCATCTGCGCCAGATCCATGTTGTCGAGCAGGACCATGGTGGCGCCGCAATCGAGTGCCTCGGCGAGTTGTTCCAGCGTCTCCACTTCGACCTGGATGAAGATGCCGCCGCTGGCCAGTTGCCGGGCCTGGTCGAGCGCCTGCGGAATGCCGCCCGCGGCGATGATGTGGTTCTCCTTGATCAGGATGCCGTCGTAGAGGCCGAGGCGATGGTTGCTGCCGCCGCCGCAGCGCACCGCATATTTCTGCGCCAGCCGCAGTCCCGGCAGCGTCTTGCGGGTGTCGACGATGCGGGAGCGGGTCCCGGCGATGGCGTCGACGTAGCGGCGGGTGGTCGTGGCGGTACCCGACAGCAACTGCAGGAAATTCAGTGCGGCACGTTCGGCGGTGAGCAGCGCGCGGGTGTCGGCGCGGATTTCGCAGAGGGTCTGGCCGGGGGCGATGCGCTCGCCGTCGTTGGCCATCCATTCGATCTCGGCGGCCGGATCGAGTTGCTGGAAGCAGGCGTCGAACCAGGCCTGGCCGGCCAGTACTGCCTCCTCGCGGCTGATCACGGTGCCCATCGATGGGCGCCCGCCCGGCGTCAGCAGCGCCGTCAGGTCGCCGCCGCCGATGTCTTCGACCAGCGCGGCCGATACGTTGCGGTCGATTTCCGCCGCGAGATGAAGTGCGAAATCCATGGCTAACCCCTTTCGGCCTCGATTCTACCGGCGGCGGATCGTTCGACCAGCGCCACGGTGATGCCGCCCGCGACGATGGTGACCATGCCGGCGATCGAGAGTGCGTCCGGCCACTGGTCGTAGAACAGCCAGCCGAGCAGCGAGGCCCAGATCAACTGGGCGTAGAGAAACGGCGCCAGCGTCGAAGCCGGTGCGTGGCGGAAGGCGTGGGTAAGCAGGAAATGGCCCGTGCCGCCATAGAGTGCCAGCGAGCAGATCATCAGCGCTTCCAGCGCCGTCGGTACCGGACCCTGCCAGATCCACGGCAGCGCCAGCGACATCGCGGCGGTCCCCGCCAGTGCCGTGTAGAAGACCATGGTGAGGGGTTTCTCGGTCGCGGTCATCTTGCGCGTCTGGATCTGGTAGAAGGCGTAGCAGACCGCGGCAATCATGGTGTAGGCGATGCCGGCAGGTGCCAGCGCGCTGCCCGGCCGGGCGATCAGCACCATGCCGCCAAAGCCGACCAGGGCCGCAATCCAGCGCGGCAGACCGACCATTTCGCCGAGCATCGGCCCGGCCAGAAGGGCGACGATCAGCGGTGTGACGAAGATCAGCGCCGTGGTTTCGGCGAGCGGCATGATCTGGAATGCCGCCATGGCGAAGCCGGTGACGGCGACCAGCAGCAGGCCGCGCGCAAATTGTGCAACCGGCCGCTGCGTGCGGACCAGGCCCAGGCCGTGGCCCGGGCCGAGCAACACCACCATCAACACCAGATGGACGGCGTACCGTGCCCAGACCAGCAGCGGCACGTTGAAGGTCTGCGAGAGGTGCTTGGAAGTGGCATCGAGCAGCGCGAAACAGAGCATGGCCGCCAGCATCAAGGTCACCGCCCGCAGCGGGTGGTGACTATGCATCGGCGATCCAGCGATTCAGCAGCGCTCTGGCGGTGGCGATGGTTTCGCCGGCGGTCAGGCCCATCGGCCCGCTGCCGGTCGCAACCAGCGCATCGGCGGCGGCGCCGTGCAACTGCACTGCCGCAAGCGTAGCTTCCAGCGGCGGCCAGCGCTGGGCCAGCAGCGCGGCGATCATGCCGGTCAATACGTCGCCGCTGCCCGCCGAAGCCAGGCCGGCGTTGCCGGTGGTGTTGATGAACCATTGCCCTTCCGGCGTGGCGACGATCGTGCCGCAGCCCTTGAGCACGACGAAGGCGCGATGACGGCGCGCGAGTTCGAGTGCGGCGGCGAGCCGGTCGGCCTGCACGGCCTCGGTGGTCGTACCGAGCAGCCGCGCGGCCTCGGCGGGGTGTGGCGTCAGCACTCGAGGCGCATCACCACGGCTGACTTTCTTCAGCAACACCGGCCGTGCGGCCAGGAGGTTGAGCGCGTCGGCATCGAGGACCAGCGGCAGCGCGCTGTCCAGCGCCCGGCGCAGCAGTTCGCCCGCCTCGTTCGACTGGCCGAGGCCGGGGCCGACGGCGAGAAGCGTGGCAAGGCCGAACACGTCGTCCGCCGCGCGCAGCATGAGTTCCGGCTGCTGCGGGTCGACCGCGAGGCGCTCGAGCATGCCGACATGGACGCGGCCGGCGCCGAGGTTCAGTGCCGCGCGGCCTGCCAGCAGGGCCGCGCCGGCCATGCCCGGCGCGCCGCCGACGATGCCGACGCTGCCGTAGTCGCCCTTGTGCGTATTGCGGCGGCGGGGCTGCAGGCTGGCGTGGCAGAGGCCGGGCGAAACCAGGCGGCCTTCCGGTTCGCCGACGTCGACGCCGATCGCATCGACAAGGACCTCGCCGCAATGGTCGGGGCCGTCCAGCGTGTAGAGGCCCGGTTTGCCGGCGATGAAACTGATGGTGCGCGCGGCCTTCACCGCGGTGCCGAGTACGCGGCCGGTGTCCGCGCACAGGCCGCTCGGGATGTCGATGGCCAGCACCGGGCAGGGCAGTGCGTTGATGAGCGCGACGGCGGCGGCGAACGGGCCTTCGACCGGCCGCGTCAGGCCGATGCCGAACAGGGCGTCGATGGCGAGGCGCCAATCGCGATCGGGGACGTCCTCGCTGGCGGCGCGTACCACCGTGACATCGTAGCCCAGTTCACGGAGGAGGCGCGCCGCAACCAGGCCGTCACCACCGTTGTTGCCGGGGCCGGCGACGATCAGGATGGGTCCCTTGCTCGCGCCGAGCATTTCGCAGGCCGTTGCTGCAACCGCCGCGCCGGCGCGCTCCATCAGCGGCGGCCGCGCGTCGGCGTGGCGCGCTTCGAGGGCGCGAATGCCGGCGGTGCGGTAAAGGGCAGTGGCGTGGATCATGGCGGCATTGTAGCCGCCTCGCCGATCAGGCTTGCGCCTGGGTGTGCCGGAGCAGTTGCGCCTTGGCGCGCTCGTTGGCCCGGGCGTCGAGCCAGTTGCGGCCGGCGATCATCAGGCCGAGGACAAAGAAGGCGCCCGGCGGCAGCATGACGACCAGGAAGCCCGGATAGTCCTCGGGCAGCACCTGGATCGCGCTCAGGCTGGGCACGATCATCTCGATGCCCGAGAAGAGGGTGCCCTGGCCGACGAATTCGCGGATCAGGCCGAGCAGGCCGATCACCCAGACGAAACCGACGCCCATCATGATGCCGTCCACCGTCGAGGCGCCGATGGGATTCTTGGCAGCGAAGGCTTCGACGCGGGCCAGCACGATGCAGTTGGTGACGATCAGCGGAATGAAGATGCCGAGGACAAGATAGAGGTCGTGCAGCCAGGCGTTGAAGGCGAGGTCGACCACCGTGACCAGCGCAGCGATGATCAGGATGAAGACGGGGATGCGGATCTCGTAGGGGATGAAACTGCGCAGGGCTGAAATGGCCAGGTTGGCAAGCGCCATGACGACGATGGTCGCGAGGCCGAGACTGACGGCGTTCACCATGCTGGTGCTGGTCGCAAGCAGCGGACACAGGCCCAGCATCTGCGTGAGGATGACGTTCTGCTTCCAGAGGCCGGCATTGGCGATTTCGCGGTAGGCGCTCATGTCAGTTCTCCCACTTCCCGTCGATCGGCAGCGCGAACAGCTTCTCGCGGTGCTCGGCAGCCCAGGCCACCGCTTTCCCGGAGGCGTTGGCGACCGCGCGAGCCGAGATCGTAGCCCCGGTACGATAGGCGAATTCCCCGCCGTCCTTTTTCACCTTCCAGCGGCCGCCCAGGGCCAGGTCGTAACCCCGGCCGTTGAATTGCGCGATCCAGGGGCTGGTCTTGTTCTTGTCCTTCTTCGGGTCGATGTAGTCGCCTAGTCCGGGCGTTTCCTTGTGGCTGGTCACGCGCACCGCGGTCATGCGGCCGTCGGCGGTGACCGCCAGCACCAGGCCGACGCGCCCCGCGTAGCCGTCGGGCGCGGCGGCCTCGAGCACCAGGGCGAACGGCTGGCCATTCTTGCGGGCGCGGTAGAGCAGCGTCGTGTCGGTCGCGCCGAGTTCCTTGAGCGGCGGCAGTTGAATGCCGTCGGCGAGCAGGTCGTTGTCGTAGCTGCCCGGCGGCAGGATCTCGTTGATCAGCTTCAGCTTTTCTGCGGCGGCGCTGGCGGCCAGGATCGGTTTGGTGGCCTGGTAGGTCGCCGCCATCAGGCCGGTAAACACCAGCGTGAACAGGACCAGGACGACCGCCGAACTGACGGAGATGCGCAGCGACTCCTTCATGGCTGCTTCCCCTTGTGGCCGAATACGGCCGGCTGCGTGGACATGTCGATCAAGGGCACGCAGATGTTCATCAGCAGCGTGGCGAAGGCAATGCCATCCGGATAGGCGCCGAAGACGCGGATGATCCAGGTCAGCAGCGCCAGGCCGGCGGCGAAGATCAGCTTGCCGCGCGGCGTGGTCGAGCCGGAGACTGGATCGGTGGCGATGAAGAAGGCGCCGAGCATGGCCCCGCCGGTCAGCACGTGGAAGGCGGGTCCCGCGTATTGGTCGGGGCTGGCGAGGCTCGCCAGCAGGGAAGCGAGGCCGAGCGTGCCCAGGAAAGCGGCCGGTATGTGCCAGGTGATGACGCGCTGCTGGACGAGCCAGAGACCGCCGAGCAGGTAGCCGAGCGCGATCCATTCCCAGCCCCGGCCGCCGATGTTGCCGAAGGTGGCATGGCTGCCGAGCACGCCCGATACGGTGGCGCGCGCTTCCGGCGTGTGCAGGGCGGTGCGTAGCGCATCGAGCGGCGTGGCCATCACGACGGCGTCGAGGTCGCGGTGGCCGAAGACCGCCTGCATCTGCGCGCCGAAGTCGGTGAAGCCGACCGCCGGCCACTGGGACATCAGTTGCGGATAGGCGACGATCAAGGCGCAGAAGGCGACCATGGCCGGGTTGAACGGGTTCTGGCCCAAGCCGCCGTAGAGGTGCTTGGCGACGACGATGGCGATCAGGACCCCAAGCACGGCCAGCCACCAGGGGGCGATGGGCGGCAGCGTCAGCGCGACCAGCCAGGCGGTGACGAGCGCGCTGCCGTCGGTGAGGAAAGGCTTGAGCGCCTTCTTGCGGATCGCCAGCATGACCGTCTCCGCGACCAGGGCGGTGACCGAGGCGATGGCAATCTGGACGACCACCGCCCAACCGAAGAAATGGATGTAAACGGCGATACCCGGCAGCAGCGCGGCCAGCACCTTCAACATCACGACCTGGACGCTGGCCGGCTGGCGCAGGAAAGGCGAGTTATTCGACACCGGGCTTCTCCTCCGCCTTCTGTTCCTGGGCGCGCGCCACGGCGGCGGCGATCAGCGCCTTCTTGTCGTCGGCATCGCCGGCCTGCGCCAGCTTGGCCTTGGTCTCGGCGGCCTTGGCGGCGAGCTTGGCGGCCTTCTCCTGCTTTTCGCGTTCTTCGCGCTCGAGGCGGAATTCGTAGCGCTGGCGGGCGGCGTCGGCGGCTTCATTCTCCTTTTCCCGGGCGCGAATCTCGCTCTTGGCAAAGCGGAAGTAGTCCACCAGCGGGATGCGCGACGGGCAGACGTAGGTGCAGCAGCCGCACTCGATGCAATCGAACAAGTGGTATTCCTGCGCCTTGCCGAGGATCTTGGCGCGCGAGAACCAGTACATCTCGAAGGGCTGCAAGTCCATGGGGCAGGCACGCGCGCAACTGCCGCAGCGGATGCAGGGCATCTCCGGGCCGGGCGCCGGGAACATGGCCTTCGAACCGGCCAGGATGCAGTTGGTGGCCTTGATCACCGGCGCGTCGAGCGTCGGCAGGGCGAAGCCCATCATCGGTCCGCCCATCAGGTTGCGGTCGGTGTCGGCCTTCGGTTCGGCCAGTTTGAGCAAATCGGCAATCGGCGTGCCGATGCGCACCTCGAAGTTGCCTGGCCGCTCGACGTTGCCGGTGACGGTGACCAGCCGGGAAATCATCGGCTCGCCATGCAGCAGCGCACGGGCGGTGGCGTAGGCAGTGGCGACGTTGAAGCACTGCACGCCATAGTCGGGCGGCAGCTTGCCGAAAGGCACCTCGATGCCGGTCAACACGCGGATCAACTGCTTTTCGCCGCCGGCCGGATAGCGGGTCGGCACGGCGACCACCTCGACCAGGAGGCCGGCGCGCTGCGCCGCCGCCGTCATGGCGGCGACCGCCTCGGGTTTGTTGTCCTCGATGCCGACCACGATGCGTTGCGCGCCGGCGATATGGGCAAGGACGGCGGCACCGTCGAGGATCTGCCCGGCCTGCGTGCGCATCAGCAGGTCGTCGCAGGTGATGAAGGGCTCGCACTCGGCACCATTCAGGATCAGCGTCTCGATGCGCTGGGTCGGGCCGTGCTGGGTCTTGACGAAACTCGGGAAGGCGGCGCCGCCCAGGCCGACCACGCCGGCGTCGCGCAGGCGGGTGCGCAATTCTTCGACCGGCAGCGCATAGGGATCGACCGGTGTTCGCTCGATCCAGCGATCTTCGCCATCGGCCTCGATGACCACGCAAGGCGCCAGCAGGCCGGACGGATGGGGAATCGGATGGGTCTCGATGCCGCGTACGGTGCCCGAGGTGGGAGCATGGATAGCGACCGAAATCGAGCCGCCGGGGCCGGCGATGGCCTGGCCTTTCAGGACCCTGTCGCCGGCCTGGACCAGCGGCCGCGAGGCGAGGCCGGCGTTCTGGCGCAATGGCACCGTCAGCACCGGCGGCAGCGGTGCGACGACGATGCCGCCCTGGTTGGATTCGGTCTTGTGGCTGGCCGGCTTGACGCCGCCGGTGAAGCCGAACAGTGGGCGCATGTTCACGTCAGGCCGCCTTCTGCACGGCGAACACTGGATATTTCCACTTCCAGTTGTCGATGGTTTCGGGGATCGGCACCATGTCGATGCAGTTCACCGGACAGGGCGCGAGACAGAGCTCGCAACCGGTGCATTGGCTGGCGACGACGGTGTGCATCTGCTTGGCGGCGCCGACGATGGCATCGACCGGGCAGGCCTGGATGCACAGTGTGCAGCCGATGCAGACGTTCTCGTCGATGACGGCAGTGCTCTTCGGCTTCTCGACGCCGTGTTCGCCGGAAAGCGGCTTGAACTCGCGGCCGAGCAGGTCGGCCAGCTTGTGGATGCCGTCCTCGCCGCCCGGCGGGCAGCAGTTGATGTCGGCTTCGCCCTTGGCAATGGCTTCCGCGTAGGGCTTGCAGCCGGGGAAGCCGCATTGTCCGCACTGCGTCTGCGGCAGGATGGCATCGATTTTCTCGACCAGCGGGTCGCCTTCGACGCGGAACTTGACCGACGCATAGCCGAGTGCCCCGCCGAGGATGACGGAGCCGAGGGCCATGACCAGGAGCGCTTCGAGCATCGTCGATTTCTACTTGTACTTGTCGAGGCCGGCGAAGCCCATGAAGGCCAGGCTCATGATGGCGGTGGTGATCATGGCGATGGCCGTGCCGCGGAAATAGACCGGCACGTCGGCGCCCTCCAGTCGTTCGCGGATGCCGGCGAACAGGATCAGGGCCAGCGTGAAGCCGACGGCCGAGCCGAAGCCGAACAGCATCGACTCGACCATATTGTGTTTCAAGCCGACGTTGAGCAGCGGTACGCCGAGCACGGCGCAGTTGGTGGTGATCAGCGGCAGGTAGATGCCCAACACCTGGTGCAGCACCGGGCTGGTTTTCTGGATCACCAGTTCCGTCAACTGGACGATGGCCGCGATGGTGACGATGAAGGACAGCGTCCGCAGGTACTCCAGGTGGTTCGGGATCAACAGCCAACTGTCGATGACGTAACTGGCGCCGCAGGCCATGGTCAGGACGAAGGTCGTCGCGGCGCCCATGCCGGTGGCCGTCTCGAGCTTCTTCGAGACGCCCATGAAGGGGCACAGCCCGAGGATGCGGACGAAGACGACGTTATTGACGAGAACGGCGCCGAGGACGATGAAAAGGTAGCTGGCCATGGATTGGGTGCTTCCGCCGACATCAGCCGGTGCGGAGAAACCCGCGAATTATGGGCATTTGCGGAGTATTAGACAACCCTGAATTTGGTGCAGGCTTGCGCGCACTCGCGCACCAGATCGGGACCGCGATAGATCAAGCCGGAATAGAGCTGCACCAGCGCTGCGCCGGCCTCCAGCTTGGCCAGGGCCTTGGCGCCGTCGGTGATGCCGCCCGCAGCGATGACGGGTAGCTCGCCGGCCAGCGCAGAAGTCAGCCGTCGCAGCACGCCGGTGGACTTCTCGAACAGCGGCGCGCCGGACAGGCCGCCGGCCTCGTCACCGTGCGGCAGGTGTTCGACGCCTTCGCGCGACAGGGTCGTGTTGGTGGCGATGACGGCGTCGATGCGGTGGCGGCGCAGGGCGTCGGCGATGTTGCCGATCTGCGTGTCGTCGAGGTCGGGGGCGATCTTCAGCGCCAGCGGCACGTACTTGCCGTGGCGTTGCGCCAGTTCCGCCTGGCGGGCCTTGAGCGCGCCGAGCAGTGCGTCGAGTTCCGACTCGCCCTGCAGTTGGCGCAGGTTTTGGGTGTTGGGGCTGGAGATGTTGACCGCGACATAGCCGGAATGGGCGTAGACCTTGTCGAGGCAGGCGAGGTAGTCGTCGGCCGCCTTCTCGATGGGCGTGTCGAAGTTCTTGCCGATGTTGATGCCGAGGATGCCCTTGTAGCGCGCCGCCTGGACATTCCGGATCAGCGCATCTACGCCGTGGTTATTGAAGCCCATTCGATTGATGATGCCCTGCGCCTCGGGCAGGCGGAACAGCCGCGGCTTGGGATTGCCCGGCTGCGGACGCGGCGTGACGGTGCCGATTTCGACGAAGCCGAAGCCCCAGCCGGCCAGTGCGTCGATCGCCTCGCCGTTCTTGTCGAGCCCGGCCGCCAGCCCGACGCGGTTCGGGAATTCCAGCCCCATGACCGAAACCGGCGCCGCGTGCGGCGGGCGGTAGGGCGGAACAAGACCGATCCTGCCGAGCGCTGCCATGCTGCCGATGGTCAGTTCATGCGCGGTCTCCGGATCGAGGGCGAAGGCGAAGGGCCTGACGAGACAGTAGGGGATCATGCGGTTTCCTTGGAGTGTTGTCGGCGCGCGGCGCGCTGGCGCCAGGCGTAGACGAGATGCAGGCGCCAGGCGAAGCGCGTGGCGAAATAGCCGATGCCGGCCAGCAGGCCGGCCAGCAGGATCAGGCCGATCGCCAGGGGCCGGCCGAGTTGCACGGTCCAGTCGATCAGCGAAGCGATCCAGCCAAGCAGGCCGGCTTCGCCATAGTCGGGTGGAGCGACGAAACGCCCGCCGGATTCCGCGCCGACCAGCCCGAGCGAGAACTTGCCCAGGGCGAAGGCTGCGACATAGAGCGGCACGATAGTCAGCGGATTGGTGTAAAAGGTCGCCAGCAAGGCAAGGGGCAGGTTGACGCGGAAGGCGACGGCACAGATTGCCGCACCCAGCATCTGGAACGGGCCGGGTATGAGACCGCAAAAAAGGCCGGCAGCCACCGCTCCCGCGGCCGAGTGGCGGTTCAGGTGCCAGAGGCGGGGATGCAGCAGCGTCGACTGGAAAGGCGCCAGCCAGCGGTTGGCGCGAATGGCCTCGTGGTCGGGCAGGAGTTTCCGCAGGCGCTTGCGCATCGGTCGAATTCTAGCGGAACGTGCCTGCCGGACTTTATCGGGCATAATGCCGCTCTACTACTATGGTCATGGCAATGCTCAAGGCAGGCAACAAGGCACGCACCTCGCTGGTGTTTGCCGGTCTGGCCATTCTGCTGCTGGCGACGATCGTCGCCACCGCGCTCTACTCCTTCCGGGAGTTCTCGCTGCTGGGCGCCAAGGAACGGGCGCGGACGGCTGCGGAAATCGTTCGCGTCAGCCTCACGGAGTCCATGGCCAACGGCACCATCGACAAGCGCGCCCAACTGCTCGGTCGCGTCGCGCATGGCGCAGGTTTGGCCGAAGTGCGGGTAGTCCGCGGCCCCGGCGTCGTGCGCCAGTTCGGCAAGGGCTTCGAAGGCGAGACGGGGCACGACGACATCGACGATGCCGTCCTGGCCAGCGGCAAGGCCGAGTATGTCTCGACGACCGATCGCGACGGTCCGATGCTGCGCGCGACCATCCCCTATGTGGCCGCGCGCGGCAGCCAGCCCGCCTGCCTGACCTGCCACCAGGTGGCCGAGGGCGAAGTGCTCGGCGCCGTCACCATTCGAATCTCGCTGGCAGAAACACGCAACCTGGCGCTCAACTGGGTGTTCGTCCTGGTCGGCATCGCCGGCTTCTTCGCCGTGGCGGCGCTTTACCTGATGCGCCGCCAGTACCAGCCGATGGCAGAGGTGGCGCTCAACGTCCAGACGGCGGTCAAGCGCGCGGCGGGCGGCGATTTCAGCACGCGCCTGCCGACGCCGGAAGACGGCGTTGCGCACGATATCGCGGCGGGCGTCAATCGGCTGATGGAGACGCTGTCGTTCGACATCAACACCATCAATGCCAAGGTCGAGCAGTTGATGTCCTACGACCTGCCGCGCAGCCGCAACATGCTGCTGTCGACCCTGGAGATGGTCGAGGGGCTGGTCGATGCCGGCAAGTTCAAGCAGGCGATCGAGGAAGACGAAACCAAGCAGCAGATCTACCTGCGCCTGTCGCGCGTCATTCGCGATGCCTTCGACATTGACCAGTTTTCGATCTACGAGGTTGCCAACAGCAAGAACCGCATGACGGCGATGGTCGTCGACGGCGTGGTCGACGGCGAGCCGCACTGGTGCGACCAGGAGATCCTCGTCCGCTCGGATGCCTGCCGGGCGCGGCGTACCGGGCATGCCGTGGACGGAGTGGTCGAGCCCAAGATCTGCCCGATGTTCCGGGGCGACTGCGACGGATCCGGCAAGCGCCATATCTGCCTGCCCATGATGCAGTCCGGCAACGCGGGCTGCATCGTGCAATTGGTGGCGACAGACGAGACGGCGCAGTTGATTCGCGCCCTGGTGCCTTTCCTGCGCGTCTATCTGCGCGAAACGGCTCCGGTGCTGGAAGCCAAGCGGCTGATGGAGAGCCTGCGCGAATCGAGTTTGCAGGACGCCATGACGGGGCTCTACAACCGGCGTTTTATCGAGGCCTATGTCGAAACGCTGCAGGCGTCGGTGATCCGCAAGGGAACACACCTGGCGGTGCTGATGTTCGACGTCGACCACTTCAAGAAGGTCAACGACACCTATGGCCACGATGCCGGCGACAAGGTACTCATTGCCGTGGCCGGCGTACTCAAGGAAACCCTGCGCAAGTCGGACATCCTGGTACGCTACGGCGGCGAGGAATTCCTCGCCTTCCTGGTCGATACCACCGGCGACGGCGGCATGATCGCGGCGGAAAAGGTGCGGGCGGCGGTCGAGGCGCGCAAGATCCCGCTGCCCGGCGGGACGCTGCAAAAGACGATTTCCATCGGCGTGGCCGATTTCCCGGCCGACAGCAGCGACTTCTGGGAAGCGGTCAAGTTCGCCGATGCGGCGCTTTACACGGCGAAGGAGCGCGGCCGAAACCGCGTCGTGCGCTTCATACCGGAACTCTGGAAGACGGAAAGCTAGTTCGACCGGTTGCGATGCCTGCCGCATAATGCGGGAAGCATGAGGGCCGCCACACTGTCTTTCGCCGCCGGCATTGCCTGGCTCCAATGGCAATCCAGCCTGCCCGCGGGCGAGATCCTGCTGTCGATGGCGGTCGCCGGCGCGGCCCTTCTGGTCCTCGGGCGGCGCGTCGCCGTGGCTGGCTTTGTCCTGCTCATGCTGGGTGCCCTGCTGCTGGGGGCCAGTTGGGCCGGCTGGCGGGCGCAGCACCGCCTGGCCGACGCGCTGCCGGAAGCCGGCGAAGGCCGCGACGTCGCGGTCGTCGGCGTCGTGGCCGGCCTGCCCCAGGCTTTCGAGCGTGGCTTGCGCTTCGAGTTCGACGTCGAACAGGCGTCGGCCGAGGTGCCATCGAGGATAGGCTTGGCCTGGTATCAGGGGCGGCGCGACCAGGACGACGACGACCTCCATGTCGCGCCCTCATTGCGCGCGGGGGAGCGCTGGCACCTGACAGTGCGGCTCAAGCGGCCGCACGGCAGCCTGAATCCGTACGGTTTCGATTTCGAGGCCTGGTTGTTCGAGCGGGGTATTCGTGCCACCGGCTACGTTCGCAAGGCTGACGGCAATGCTCGCATCGACGCCTTGGTTCTTGCGCCCGGCTATCTGGTCGAGCGTCTCCGGCAGTCGGTACGCGAGCGCTTTCAACGCACGTTCGCGGACGCCCCGTACGGCGGCATCCTGACAGCCCTGGCGATCGGCGACCAGCGGGCCATCGATCCGGCCTACTGGCGGCTCTTCGCGCGCACCGGCGTCACGCACCTGCTCAGCGTCTCCGGGCTGCACGTCACCATGGTGGCGGGGTTGGCGGCCTGGCTGGTCGGCCTGGGCTGGCGACGAATGCCGCGCCTGGCACTGCGCTTGCCGCTCCAGAAGGCCATGGCGGCCGCCGGCTTGCTGGCGGCGTTCGCTTACGCGCTGCTGGCAGGTTTCGAGGTGCCGGCCCAGCGGACGCTGTATATGCTGGCGGTGGTTGCGGCTGCCATGTGGACCGGCCGCAACCTGGCAGCCAGTCGCGTCCTGGCATTGGCGCTGCTCATCGTGCTGCTGTTCGACCCCTGGGCCGTCCTCGCCGCCGGCTTCTGGCTGTCGTTCGGCGCGGTCGGACTGCTGTTCTACGTCGGGGTCGGGCGGCTGCGGGCTATGCACTGGCTGGCGACCTGGGGCCGTGCGCAATGGGTGATTACGCTGGGCATGATTCCGGCGCTGCTGGCCCTGTTCCAGCAGTTCTCGCTGGTATCGCCGCTCGCCAATGCCGTCGCGATTCCCTTGGTCAGCCTGGTGATCACGCCGCTGGCGCTGCTGGGAACGCTGCCCCTCACCGACCCGCTGCTCTGGCTGGCGCACTGGCTGGCCGAAGCCCTGATGCAATGGCTGTCCTGGCTGGCGGCGTCGAACTGGGCCGTCTGGCAGCAGCAGGCGCCGCCCGGTTGGACCGTGGCACTGGGCGTGCTCGGCGTCGGCTGGCTGATGCTGCCGCGTGGTGTCCCGGCCCGCTGGCTGGGTGCCGTTGCCATGCTGCCCTTGGTGCTCGTCGAAGCGCCCCGTCCGGCAGCGGGTTCGGCCCTGGTGCGGGTGCTGGATGTCGGCCAGGGCCTCGCGGTCCATGTGCAGACCGCCGGCCACGACCTGCTATACGACGCCGGCCCCGCGTATTCCGCCGATGCCGACGCGGGCGATCGCGTCATCGTGCCCTACCTGCGCGCACTCGGCGTGCGCCGGCTCGACATGCTGATGGTCAGCCACCAGGACAAGGACCACGAGGGGGGCGCCGGCGCGGTTCTCGCTGCGGTGCCGACGGAGCTTCTGGCGAGTTCGCTGGCCGATGCCCATCCGCTACGCAGCGGCACGACACCGCAACGCCGCTGCCTGGACGGCCAGCGCTGGGATTGGGATGGTGTGGCGTTCGAGGTTCTGCACCCGACCGTGGTCGACTACGAGCGGGCCGCGAAGAGCAATGACCTGTCCTGCGTCCTGAAGGTCTCGACGGCGACCGGTTCCCTGCTGCTCACCGGCGACATCGAGGCGAAGATGGAGGCGGAGCTGGTGGCGCGACATGGCGCCGCGCTCGTCACCGACGTACTGGTGCCGCCGCATCACGGCAGCCGCAGTTCCTCGTCGCCGGAGTTCATCGACGGCGTGTCACCGTGGCTGACTTTCTTCTCGGCCGGCTACCGCAACCGCTTCGGGCATCCCGCCGCGGAAGTCGTCGATCGCTATGCGGCACGCGGCGTCGAACTGCATCGTACCGACCGCGGGGGCGCGCTGGCTGTGCGCCTGGGAGGCGGCGGGATGGCCGTCGAATCCGAGCGGTCGCAGCGCCGCCGCTACTGGCACGGCCGCTGATAGACTGGTGCCATGACAGAAATGCGACAGCGCACCGTCCAATGCCTGAGCCCGGCCGGCTTCCACGACATGGCCTATGTCGAGTGGGGCGAGCCGGACAATCCGCGCCTGCTCGTTTGTGCGCACGGCCTGACCCGTTGCGGCCGCGACTTCGATTTCCTGGCGCAGGCGCTGGCCGACCAATACCGCGTGGTTTGTCCCGACGTGGTCGGCCGCGGTCGCAGCGCCTGGCTACGCGACAAGAATCACTACCGGATTCCGCAATATTGTGCGGACATGGTGACCCTGCTGGCCCGTCTGGACGCACAGACGGTGCACTGGCTCGGCACCTCGATGGGTGGCCTGATCGGCATGGCGCTGGCGGCGCAGCAGGGCACGCCGATTTCCCGCCTGGTGCTTAACGACGTCGGCCCGGTCGTCACCGCCGGATCGATCGTCCGCATCGGCGAGTTCCTCGGCCGGGCGCCGCGCTTCGCAACGATCGAGGAGGCCGAGGCCTATGTCCGCTTCGTCTCGGCGCCGTTCGGTGCGCTGACCGACGCCCAATGGCGGCACCTGACCATCCATACCTTGCGTCCCTTCGCCGAGGGCGGTTACGCGATGGCCTACGATCCCGGCATCGCCGAGCCGTTCCGGCTGGACATGGGCAGCGGCAAGGACGTCGAGCTTTGGCCCCGTTACGACGCGGTGACCTGTCCGACGCTGCTGGTACGCGGTGCGCAGTCCGACCTGCTGACCGTTGCGACCGCAAGGGAGATGGGCGAGCGCGGACCGCGTGCGCGCCTGGCCGAAATCCAGAACGTCGGCCACGCACCGGTGCTGATGGCGGACGACCAGATCGGCATCGTCCGCGACTTCCTTCTGGGTTAGAATGCGCCGTGGCGGGTCTCCCCGCATTGTGGCGCGGTGAACCTGGTCAGGTCCGGAAGGAAGCAGCCACAGCCGATGTCCGCAAGTGCCGGGGGTCAGGCTCGCCACCCCCCCCCCACCATCCTCGAATTCCCTCCTGCCGCGGCAATATCCCCTTACAAATCGGGGCTGCCGGACACAGACCGGTTACGCGACCGCGCTGAAATGTCGTTGCCGACTTGGCACCTAAAGGAGATTGAAATGAAATCGAGCACCAAGCTTTTCGCTGCCATCGCTGCTGCCGGCGTCATGGGCGCGGGTGCGCTGGCGTTTGCCCAGCCCGGCATGGGCGGGCCGGGAGGTTGCGACGGCCGCATGATGGGCACCATGCAGCGTGCCAACTTCGATCCGGCGGTACGTGCCGATCAGCGTCTGACGCAATTGAAGACTGACCTGAAGCTGACCGCCGCGCAGGAACCGCTCTGGCAGGCGTTCGCCGACAAGGTGAAGGCCGAGGCCGGCAAGGGCATGGAGGCCATGCGCGGCACCGCCCAGGACTTGAGCCTCAGCGCGCCGGATCGCATGGCGCAGCGCACCGAGATCATGAAGGAGCGCGTCGCGGTGATGGAATCGGTGAATGCTTCCTTCCGCCAACTCTACGACTCGCTGTCGCCCGACCAGAAGCGGGTCGCCGACATCCATGCCGCGCGTATGGGGCAGGGCGGGCACCGTGGCTACATGGGCCGCGGCTGGCCGCAGGGGCCTGCCGGAGCAGCGGTGGCGCCGTCCAAGGGCTGATCCAGCCGCATTACCGGATGAACGGGGCGTTCCCGCAAGGGGCGCCCCGTTTGCTTTGCTAGAATCCGGTCATGAGCTATCAGGTTCTCGCCCGCAAGTGGCGCCCGAAGTCTTTCGCCACGCTGGTGGGGCAGGAGCATGTCGTCAAGGCCCTGACGCACGCGCTGGAACAGCAGCGCCTGCACCACGCCTATCTCTTCACGGGTACGCGCGGCGTCG
Source organism: Rhodocyclales bacterium (assembly GCA_016235765.1). GTDB lineage: Bacteria > Pseudomonadota > Gammaproteobacteria > Burkholderiales > Rhodocyclaceae > Fen-999. The sequence goes on from JACRIZ010000055.1 coordinate 41,038, forward strand.
GCAAGACCACGCTGGCACGCATCGTCGCCAAGGCGCTCAACTGCGAAACCGGCATCACCGCCACGCCCTGTGGCGTCTGTTCGTCCTGCCTGGAAATCGACGGCGGCCGATTCGTCGACTACATCGAGCTCGATGCCGCGTCGAACCGGGGCGTCGAGGACATGACCAGCCTGCTGGAAAAGGCGACCTATGCGCCGACGCGCGGCCGTTTCAAGGTTTACGTGATCGACGAAGTGCACCAGCTCTCCGGCCACGCCTTCAACGCCATGCTGAAGACGCTCGAAGAACCGCCCGAGCACGTCAAGTTCATCCTCGCCACCACCGATCCGCAGAAGATTCCCGTCACGGTGCTGTCGCGCTGCCTGCAGTTCAACCTCAAGCAGATGCCGCCGGGCCATATCGTCGACCACCTGAGCCACGTCCTGGGCGAGGAGGGCGTGCCCTTCGAACCGGCGGCGCTGCGCCATTTGGCCAAGGCCGCCGCCGGCAGCATGCGCGACGCCCTTTCGCTGCTCGACCAGGCCATCGCCCATGGCGCCGGCAAGGTCGAGGAGGCCGGCGTGCGCGACATGCTGGGGACGGTGGGGGACGATTACCTGTTCTCGATCCTCGACGGCCTCAAGGACGGCAACGTGCAGGCGATGCTCGACGTCGCCGACGCCATGGACGAGCGCAGCCTGTCCTTCGATTCGGCCCTGCAGGAACTGGCGACTCTGTTCCATCGCATCGCCCTGGTGCAATTCGCGCCGCAGGCGCTGGCCGACGATGCCGAGCGGGTGCGCCTGGCGCCCTATGCCGCCGCCTTCGATGCCGAGTTCCTGCAGCTTTGCTACCAGATTGCCATCCACGGCCGCGACGAAATAGGCCTGGCGCCCGACGAGTACGCCGGCTTCGCCATGAGCCTGCTGCGCTTGTTTGCCTTCCGGCCGGAGGCGGGCGCGCCGCTCGCCGCTACGCCGGCAAGGACTCCAGTCTCCGTTCCGGCCTCCACTCCGGTGCGCCCTACGCCGGCCGCAAAGCCGGCTGCCACCGACGACTGGCACGGCCTGGTGGCGGGCTTGCCACTGTCCGGTCTGCCGCGGCAGTTGGCGCAGCACTGCGAACTGGTCGAAATGGGCGAAGCGCAGGTGACATTGCGCCTGCCGCCGGTCCACAAATCGCTGCTCAATACCCGGGCGCCGCAGGAGAAGCTGCAGGAGGCGCTGCAGGCGCGCCTGGGCCGGCCGGTGAAACTGAATGTCGTGCTTGGCGAAGCCGAGCGCGAAACTCCTGCCGAGCGTACGCGCAACGAGAAGCGCGAGCGTCAGGAGAAGGCCGTTGCCGCCATCGAGGGCGACCCGTTCGTGCGCGACGTCATGGATATCTTCGACGCCAGCATCGACGAATCGACGATCAAACCTGTATGAGGAGTCACTGAAATGTTCAACAAGGGCGGCATGGCCAACCTGATGAAACAGGCCCAGCAGATGCAGCAGAACATGCTGAAGGCGCAGGAAGAACTGGCCAACCTGGAGGTCGATGGCCAGTCGGGCGCCGGCATGGTCAAGGTAGTGATGACCTGCAAGCACGACATCAAGCGCGTCGTCATCGATCCTTCGGTGATGGACGACAAGGAAATGCTCGAGGATTTGATCGCCGCGGCGGTGAATGACGCCAATCGCCGCGCTGAGCAGACGACGCAGGAGAAGATGGGTGGCTTCACTGCCGGCCTGAACCTGCCGCCCGGCATGAAGCTGCCGTTCTGATGACGCAGCCGTCCAGCCTCGATGAACTGATCGAGGCCTTGCGCTGCCTGCCGGGTGTCGGCCCGAAGTCGGCCCAGCGCATGGCTTACCATCTGCTGCAAAGGGACCCGCGCGGCGCGGAACGGCTGTCTGCCGCGCTCGATCACGCGCTCAAGACCCTGCGCCGTTGCAACCGATGCAATACCTTCACGGAAGACGAGGTCTGCGATCGCTGCCGCTCGACGCGGCGCGATTCCTCGCTGCTGTGCATCGTCGAGATGCCGGTCGATCTCAATACCATGGAGCAGACGCATGCCTTCAACGGGCTCTATTACGTCCTGATGGGCCGGCTCAGCCCGCTGGACGGCATTGGGCCCAAGGAACTGGGCTTCGATCGCCTGCTGGCCCGGGCGACCGATGGCGCCGTCAAGGAGGTGGTGTTGGCAACGAACTTCACCAACGAAGGCGAGGCCACTGCCCACTACATTTCGGAAATGCTGCACGCGCGCGGCATCAAGGTCAGTCGCATTGCGCGTGGCCTGCCGGTCGGTGGCGAACTGGAGTATTCGGACGCGGCGACCGTCGCCCAGGCCCTGCTGGAGCGTCGCGACTACTGATGGACTGCTTGCACCAATATGGTGCGAGAAGTCCATAAGTTTTCGCTGAATTGGGCTTTAATCGCCCTTCCAAGTCCGGTATAATCCTGCGGCTTTACGGGATTGCCTTCTCCATATTCAGGGATAACACCATGAGTTGTGACGGAAAAGTGGATTGCGGGCGCCGGCGCCTGCTGGTTGCCACCGCGGCGGCCGGCGGAGCGGCAGGCGTTGTCGCCGTCGTGCCCTTTGTCGCCAGCATGCTTCCTTCCGAGCGCGCGAAGTCTGCCGGCGCTCCGGTCGAGGCCGACATCAGCAAGCTCGCCCCCGGCGAGATGATGACGGTCGAGTGGCGCGGCAAGCCGGTGTGGATCATCCACCGGACCAAGGAAATGCTGGACGGCCTGGCCAAGCTCGACGCCAAGCTGGCCGACCCGAAGTCCGAGAAGCAGATGCAGCCTGACTACTGCAAGAACGATTTCCGCTCCATCAAACCCGAGATCATGGTTGCCGTAGGCATTTGCACCCACCTGGGCTGCTCGCCGACCGAGAAGTTCCAGACCGGCGCCGAGTCCGGTATCGATGCCGACTGGGCGGGCGGTTTCCTCTGCCCTTGCCACGGCTCCACCTTCGATCTGGCCGGTCGCGTCTACACGGGCAAGCCGGCGCCGGACAACCTGGAGGTTCCGCCGCACCGGTATCTCAGCGACGCCAAGATCGTCATTGGCGAAGACACCAAGGGAGCGTAAGGCATGGCTGCCAGCAACTACGAAAAATTCAAATCCGACGGCACCATGGTCGGCAACGTGACCGAATGGATCGACGCCCGCTTCCCGATGACGTCGATGTGGAAGGCGCACCTGTCCGAGTACTACGCGCCCAAGAACTTCAACTTCTGGTACTTCTTCGGGTCCCTGGCCTTGCTGGTGCTCGTCCTCCAGATCGTCACCGGCATCTTCCTGGTGATGCACTACAAGCCGGACGCCTCGCTGAACGCCTCCGGCGTGCCGGTCGCCTTCGCCAGCGTCGAGTACATCATGCGCGACGTTCCCTGGGGCTGGCTGATCCGCTACATGCACTCCACGGGCGCCTCGGCCTTCTTCATCGTCGTCTACCTGCACATGTTCCGCGGCGTGATCTACGGCTCCTACCGCATGCCGCGCGAACTGATCTGGATCTTCGGCGTGATGATCTTCCTGGCCCTGATGGCGGAAGCCTTTGCCGGCTACCTGTTGCCGTGGGGGCAGATGTCGTACTGGGGCGCGCAGGTGATCCTGAACCTGTTCTCCGCAATCCCGCTGGTCGGCAACGAACTGGCGACCTGGATTCGCGGTGACTTCGTGATCGGCGATGCGACGCTGAACCGCATGTTCTCGTTCCACGTGATCGCCATTCCGCTGGTCCTGCTCGGCCTGGTCGTCGCCCACATCCTGGCGCTGCACGAAGTCGGCTCGAACAACCCGGACGGCGTCGAGATCAAGAAGAAGAAGGACGAGCGCGGCATTCCGCTCGACGGCATCCCCTTCCATCCGTACTACACGGTGAAGGACATCGTCGGCGTGGTCGGCTTCCTGATGGCGTTCTCGGTCATCGTGTTCTTCATGCCCGAGGGCGGCGGCTATTTCCTCGAGTACAACAATTTCGTTCCGGCCGATCCGCTGGTGACGCCGCCGCACATTGCGCCGGTCTGGTACTTCACCCCGTACTATTCGCTGCTGCGCGCGGTGACCTATCCGCTGTTCGGCATCGATGCCAAGTTCTGGGGCGTGGTGGCGATGGGCGCCGGCGTGGTGATCTTCGCCTTCCTGCCCTGGCTGGATCGCAGCCCGGTGAAGTCGATTCGCTATCGCGGTCCGATCTTCAAGTGGTTCCTGGCGATCTGGGTGGTCTGCTTCTTCATCCTTGGCTACCTGGGCGTGCTGGCGCCGACGCCGGGCCGTACCCTGGTTTCGCAGATCTGCACCGTGATCTACTTTGCCTTCTTCCTGGGCATGCCGATCTGGTCGAAGCTCGACAAGTGCCAACCCGAACCGGATAGGGTGACTTTCAAATGAAAAAGCTGTTCGTCTCGCTCCTCTTGGCACCGGTCCTGGCGTTTGCCGCCGGTGCGGAACTGCACCTCGACAAGGCCCCGGACCGTTCCGGCGACATGGCCGCGCTGCAAAATGGCGCCAAGGTGTTCGTCAACTACTGCCTGAACTGCCATTCCGCCTCCTACATGCGTTACAACCGCCTGAAGGACATCGGTCTGTCGGATGATCTGGTGCGCGAAAACCTGCTGTTCACCGCCGACAAGGTGGGCGAGCCGATGAAGGTTTCGATGCAGCGCGCCGAAGCCAAGCAGTGGTTCGGCGCTGCGCCGCCCGATCTGACCGTCATTGCCCGCGCCCGCGCTTCCGAATTCGGTTCCGGTCCCGACTGGTTGTACACCTACCTGCGTACCTTCTATCGCGATAGTGCGCGCCCGACCGGCTGGAACAACACCGTGTTCGCCAACGTCGGCATGCCGCATGTCCTGTGGGAATTGCAGGGCGAGCAGGTGATGGGCGAGGATCACCACCTCAAGCTCGTCAAACCCGGCAAGCTGAGCCCCGAAGAATACGATGCGATGGTTGGCGACCTGGTCGGCTTCCTGAACTACATGGGCGAACCGGTGGGCCAGTTCCGCAAGAACCTGGGCGTTGCCGTACTGATCGTCCTGGCCCTTCTCTTCGTTCTCTCCTTCGCGCTCAAGCGCGAATTCTGGAAAGACATCCACTAATCTTGTCTACGACAATGCTGCATATGGGGCATCGAGAAATGAGCGCGCCACTCGTCCGCAAGGTGGTCCGTGATGCCGATTATTCCTGGGGTACGAGTGCCATGATGAATTTGTACTCGGGTACTACCTGCCCGTTCAGCCATCGCTGCCGGATCGTCCTGTACGAGAAGCAGATGGATTTCCAGGTGATCGACGTCGATCTCTTCAACAAGCCGGAAGACATTGCGGTCATCAACCCGTACAACCGCGTGCCGGTTCTGGTCGATCGCGACCTGGTGCTGTACGAAGCAAACATCATCAACGAGTACATCGACGAGCGCTTTCCGCACCCGCAACTGATGCCGCCGGACCCGCAAACCCGTGCGCGTGCGCGTCAGTTGCTGTTCACCATGGAGCAGGAGCTGTTCAGCTACATCGATCCGCTCGAGAAGAACGCCAAGGCCGCCGACAAGGCGCGCGCTCACGTGCGTGACCGGTTGACGGAACTGGCACCCATGTTCGGCAAGCAGAAGCACATGCTGGGTGACGATTTTTCGATGCTTGACGTGGCAATCGCGCCGCTGCTGTGGCGTCTCGATCACTACGGCATCGAATTGCCCAAGGCGGCTGCGCCGCTCATGAAATACGCCGAGCGAATTTTCTCGCGCCAGGGATTCATCGATGCGCTGACGCCCTCCGAGAAGGTGATGCGCCGCTGACCTTGTGTCGGCGACGCCCGCCTTGCCGGATCGAAGCGTCATGGTTTCCACCAAGCCCTATTTCGTGCGCGCCATTTTCGAATGGTGCGTCGATCAGGGGCTGACTCCCTATCTGACGGTCATCGTTGGCCAGGCGACGCGCGTGCCGCGCGAATTCGTCCGGGACGGCCAGATCGTTCTCAATATCGGGCCCGACGCGACCAACCAGTTGCTGCTCGGCAACGAAGAGATCACCTTCCAGGCGCGCTTCAACGGAGTGGCCTTTCCTGTCGTCGTGCCGATCGACGCGGTGGCGGCCATCTTCGCCAAGGAGAACGGTCAGGGGATGTCCTTCGAGATCGCCGGCACCGAGCCCGCCGTGCCTGTGCCCCCTGCAGACGAGCCGGCCACGGAAGGGCCCGACGAGCCGACACCACCATCCGGACGCCCCCATCTGACGCGCGTCAAGTAAGGCGGGTTGTCCGGCGCCCAAGGCAGGAATCGAACCTGCGACCTACCGCTTAGGAGGCGGTCGCTCTATCCACTGCGCTACGAGGGCGGCGGGGCGGCTATTCTAGCCGGACTTCGGGACCTTGTCGGCCGCCGATCAGCTCCAGTTGCAGCGTCGGCAGCGTGATGTTGTAGATCGTCTGCTGGGCGACCTGGCTGCGCAGGACCCGATCCTTCACCTGCATGTCGCGCACCTGCAGGGCCAGGGTGGGCGCGAAGCACCACATCAGTGTCTCGGCCACGTCGTACAGGAGCGTTGCGACCGTGATTTCGTCGACATCGAGGTCGTGGCGGACCAGCGCCCATTCGCGCGCCCAGCGCGAGGCGTGGCGCGCACGCGCCATCACCTTGAGCAGGCCCAGCAAGGCCTTGGGATATGGTTTGAGGCAGGCCTTGATGAATTGCAGGCAAGTCGATAGAACTGCCGGCTTTTCACCACCTTGCCCCACCCGACCCGCATGCGGGGGGGGCTTACAGCCATAAGGAGATCGCATGCGACATTGCCAGAGCGGCACTTCTTGTTTTCCTGGATAGTTTCGGTAACGTCTATTCACAATCTTCTCGTCATGGCATACTGCGTTCAACTATTGAACGCATGTTGCCGTCTTGATCCAGACCTCTCCAGACGAGGTTCGTCTCCGTGTTTTCCGGCTGCTTGAAGCCAATCCGGAACTGAGTCAGCGTGCACTTGCCGTTGCGCTGGGGCTCAGTCTGGGCAAGACCAACTACTGTCTCAAGGCCATGCTCGACAAAGGGCTCATCAAGGTTCACAACTTTCGAAACAGCAAGAACAAGGCTGCCTATGCCTATTGCCTGACTCCAGCAGGTATCCGCCAAAAGGCTGGCCTGACAACCGGCTTCCTGAAGCGCAAGCTTGCCGAGTACGAGGCACTGAAGAGGGAGATCGAGTTGCTCAAGAGGGAAGTTGGTTCTGGGGCTCGGAACAATGGTTAGGCGGCCGAGCCCACCATGCTGATTCCAGTGATCCTCTCCGGCGGTGCCGGCACCCGCCTTTGGCCGGTATCTCGCGAGGCGCACCCGAAGCCTTTCATTCAGCTGCCGGACGGCCAGAGTCTGCTGCAAAAGACCTTCTTGCGCGCGGCGGCTCTTGACGGAGTGACCGAGATTCTGACCGTCACCAACCGCGACTACTACTTCAGGACCCGCGACGAATACCTGGGGTGCAATACGAGTGCCAATCCGGCATTTCTGCTCGAACCCTGCGGCCGCAATACTGCGCCAGCGGTGGCGTTGGCAGCGTTGCGGGTCGCGGCCAGCCATGGTCCGGAAGCCCAACTTCTTGTCTTGCCGGCCGACCACCTGATTTCGGACCTCGCCGCCTTTTCCTCCGCCGTCGCTGCTGCCGGGAGAATGGCTGAACAAGGACTGCTCGTCACCTTCGGCATCCAGCCGACCGCGCCCGAGACCGGCTTCGGCTATATCGAAGCGGGAGATGAAGCCGGCTCCGGCAGGACGGCCCGCCGCTTTGTCGAGAAGCCCGATGCCGCCAAAGCCGCCGAATACGTCGCGGCCGGCAACTTCTACTGGAATTCCGGGATGTTCTGTTTCCAGGCCGGCACGCTGCTTGCGGCAATGGAAAGCACCTGCCCGGCAGTCCTGCAGGCCGCACGCGCTTGCTGGGATGCCACGCGCGACAGGCTCGAGTCCGGCGCGACCATGATCGAGCTGGATCCGGTGACCTTTGCCGCCCAGCGGGACATCTCCATCGACTATGCAGTCATGGAGAAGGCTGGCAACGTCGCCGTCGTGCCCTGCGTCCTTGGCTGGAGCGATATTGGCTCATGGAACGCCCTGCGTGACCTCGTCGCCCCGGACGACAACGGCAACCGCAGCCTGGGTGACGCGTTGATCGTCGACAGCCGGAACACCTTCGTGCAGAGTGAGGACCACCTCGTTGCCGTAGTCGGTGTCGACGACCTGATCATTGTCGACACCGCGGACGCTGTGCTGGTTGCGCATCGGGACAAGTGCCAGGACGTGAAGAAAGTCGTGCAGCAGCTCAAGCAGAACGGCCACCAGGCCTATCGCCTGCATCGCACCGTTTCGCGGCCCTGGGGCACCTATACCGTGTTGGAGGAAGGCCCGCGTTTCAAGATCAAGCGCATCGAGGTCAAGCCCGGCGCCTCGTTGTCGCTGCAGATGCACCATCACCGCAGCGAGCACTGGGTGGTCGTCTCCGGTATGGCGCGTGTCGTCAATGGCGATCGGGAAATCTTCATCCAACCCGATCAATCGACCTACATTCCAGCGGGTACGCAGCACCGTCTGTCGAACCCTGGCGTGATCGATTGCGTGATGATCGAAGTGCAGAGCGGCGACTACGTCGGCGAGGACGATATCGTGCGGTTCGAGGATAGATATGGAAGGCATATGCGATGACTAAGGTTGCCCTTATCACCGGCGTCACCGGCCAGGACGGCGCCTACCTCGCCGAACTTCTGCTCGACAAGGGCTACGAAGTGCACGGCATCAAACGCCGCACCTCGCTCTTCAACACCGACCGCATCGACCACCTCTACCACGACCAG
>JACRIZ010000057.1 GCA_016235765.1 Rhodocyclales bacterium
AAGCACGTCGATCTGGTCGACAAGTCGAAGCTGTTCAAGGCCGCCGCGCCGCACTAATCGCGTAGCAGGCTGGTAAACTCAGGCCGGTGGTCGCAAGACCGCCGGCCTGTTTCACTTGTTGGTCCGCAATTCCCCCGCAGTCCGCAGAGGTCTTTCCATGTCCAAGCCTGAAGTCGCCATCCCCGGCAGCCCCGTCGTTCCCAAGATGGTCGGCCCCGAGCACGTCATCCAGTTCTCCTGCCACAAGGGCATCGGCTGCTGGAACGCCTGCTGTTCCAACATCGACATTTCGCTGACGCCCTACGACATCATCCGCATGAAGAAGCGGCTGGGCATCAGCTCCACCGAATTCCTGCGGGAATACACGGTGCCGCACGAGATGGAAAAGGACGGCATCGCCGGCGTCAAGTTCCGCCCGGTCGACAACGGCACCGCCTGCCGCTTCATGAAGGCCGAGGGCTGCAGTGTCTACGAAGACCGTCCGACCGCCTGCCGCTACTACCCGGTGGCGCTGCTGTCGATGCGCAAGCAGGACGAATATACGGACACCGAGTCCTATGCCCTGGTCAAGGAAGACCACTGCAAGGGCCACGAGGTGGCGCGGCGCGTCACCATCGCCGACTATCGCAAGGAGCAGGGTGTCGAGGAATACGACGAACTGGCCCGCGGCTGGCGCCAACTGATCCTGAAGAAGAAGTCGGCCGGGCCGGCCATCGGTGCGCCCTCGCTGAAGAGCCGGCAGTTGTTCTTCATGGCCTGCTACGACATCGATACCTTCCACGACTTCGTCGAGAGCGAGGCCTTCGGCAAGCTGTTCAAGCTGCCCGCCGAAGAGAAGGCCATGCTGATGGCCGACGACGTCGAACTGATGCAATTCGCCTTCCGCTTCCTCAAGCAGGTGCTGTTCGGCGAGAACACCATCGCGCTGGACGAGGCCGCCGCCAAGGAGCGCGTCGAGAAGTGGCGCGCGCGACAAATGCAGATCGAGCGCGAGGCCGCCGAACGCCTGGCCAAGCTCGAAGAAGGCATGTACGAAGATACCGACGAGTGCGTCGAGAACGAAGGCAGTTGCAGCCGGGACTGAGGCGGCCTGGCGCGATGGACATGCTCTCGCTGCAACTCCCGGGCATCACCGACGAGCCCTACTACCAGCCCGTCGGCGAGGAGGTCGGCCTGTTCGAGGCGGCCGCCGCGCGCCGCCTGCCCGTGCTGCTCAAGGGCCCGACCGGCTGCGGCAAGACGCGCTTCGTCGAGTACATGGCCTGGAAGCTCAAGCGCCCGCTGGTCACTGTCGCCTGCCATGACGACCTGACCACCGCCGACCTGCTGGGCCGCTACCTGATCGTCGGCAACGAAACCGTCTGGATGGACGGCCCATTGACTGCCGCGGTGCGCGCCGGCGCGATCTGCTACCTCGACGAGATCGTCGAGGCGCGCAAGGACACCACGGTGGTGATCCACCCGCTGGCCGACAGCCGGCGCGTGCTCACGGTCGACAAGCGCGGCGAACTGCTGCCCGCGCCACCTGACTTCATGCTGGTCATCTCCTACAACCCCGGCTACCAGAGCATCCTCAAGGAGATCAAGCCGAGCACCCGGCAGCGCTTCGTCGCCATGGAGTTCGACTACCCGGCGCCTGACCTCGAAGCCCGGATCGTCGCGGCGGAAGGCGGCGTCGACCTCGACCTGGCGAAGAAGCTGGTCAAGCTCGGCGAGCTGACCCGCAACCTCAAGGGCCAGGGCCTCGACGAAGGCGCCAGCACGCGCCTGCTGGTGCACGCCGCGCAAATAGTCAGTGCCGGCCGGACGCCGGGCGAGGCCGCCAACGCCGCGATCGCCCGTGCGCTGACCGACGATCCGGACATGACCGAAACGCTGGACGATCTTGTCCGAGCCGTCTTCTAGGAAGCTGTTCGAACACGAACTCGAGGAGCGGCTCGACCGCGTCCTGTTCGCCTCGCCCTCGCACCGCTCCATCACGCGCCTGGCGACCGGGCTGGAGCCGCTCAGCCGCGCCCAGCAGGATCTCGTCCTGCACTGGGCAGGCGTCACGGCGCAGACTTGTGCCGAGATCGGCCACCTGATCGTGTCCTCGGCGCCCAAGGCGCTCGAGCTGCTCGACGCCGACGGCTTCGAGGCCTGGGTGCTGGCGGCGCTGGACAGCTATGACCGGCAGGGCCTGCGGCCGGCGATGGAAAGCTTGCGCAAGCTGGAAGCGTTCGCCACCGAGCGCAGCGGGGCGCCGTTTGCCCGCCTGGCCGAGGTCGAAGGCCGCCTCACGCGATTCGTCCAGGGACTGTCCGGCCGGCCGCTCGCCGTGCGCTGCGTTGGCTCGGGCAATGCCGCCTGGACCGACACCGACGCCATCTTCCTGCCTGAACTGCTCGCGGCGATGCCGGATGCGGACGGCAACCGACGGCTTTACAAGGCGACGGCCGCCCACCTCTGGGCGCAGACGCGCTACGGCACCTTCGCCGCCGACATCGATGCTACGATCGCGCCGCTGCCGGATCGGCAGCAGGCCCTGGAATGGCTCGCGCTGCTCGAAGCCGTGCGCCTCGACGCGCGCATCGCCGCCGAGTTGCCCGGGCTGGCCCGCGAGATGGCCGAGCTGCGCGGTCCCTGGCCGGCGGCGTTGGTGCCCGTGCTGCCGCGCCTGCAGTCGCCGGGTGCGACGGTGCATGACAGTCTGGCCCTACTGCCCGAATTTGTCGCCGCCGGTGGCGTACCACCGTGGCTGACTCTTGCCGGCACGCTCGATCCCACCGCGGCGCGGCGCGTGCGCGGCGAGCGCATCGGCAAGGAAACGAAAGTGCTGAGGAACGCCCTGGCCGCGCTCAAGGGGGCGGGCGGGCGCAAACAGGGCGGCGAGGCGGCGCTCGACGTCGCGCCCGGCGACGATGGCGCGCTGGAGGTGCGAATCGACGGCGAAGTGGTGGCACTGCCGCCCGAGGCGCAGGCTGCCGCGCAGTCGCTGGTGCAGGACCTGGGCGAACTGCCGCCGGAGGTGCTGAGCCCCGCCGGGCCGGGCGGCTGGTTGCCGACCGACAAAGAAGGACCGGGGCCGGATCTGGTCGGCGACCGTGCCGCCGACTGGCGCTACGACGAGTGGGACTATCACCGCAGCGCCTACCGGAAAGGCTGGTGCCACGTCTACGAAATGGCAGTCGCGCCGGGCGACCCCGACTACGTTGCCGAAATCGGCAATCGCCACCGCGCCCTGATCAGCCAGATCCGCCGCCGCTTCGAGGCCGTGCGCGGCGAGGACCGCGTGCTCGGCCGCCAGCCGGAAGGCGAGGAGATCGACCTCGACGCGCAAGTGGATGCCCACATCGACAGGCGCAGCGGCATCGAGCCGTCGCCGCGCCTGTTCTGCCGCCGCATCCGCAACGAGCGCAGCATGGCGGCGATGTTCATGGTCGACATGAGCGGCTCGACCAAGGGCTGGGTGAACGATGCCGAGCGCGAATCGCTGATCATGCTCTGCGAGGCCATCGAGGCGCTCGGCGACGACTACGCCATCTACGGCTTCTCGGGCTGGACGCGCACGCGCTGCGACATCTACCGCATCAAGGCCTTCGGCGACCGCTACGACGAGGCCGTGCGCCGCCGCATCGCCGGCATCGAGGCCAAGGACTACACGCGCATGGGCGTTGCCATCCGCCACCTGACCAAGCTGCTCGCCGAACGCCCGGTGCGCCACAAGCTGCTGGTCACGCTTTCCGACGGCCGCCCCGACGACTTCGGCGACGAGTACCGCGGCACCTACGGCATCGAAGACACCCGCCAGGCCTTGCAGGAAGCGCGCCGCCAGGGCGTCCGCAGCTACTGCGTCACCATCGACCGCCACGGCGCCGACTACCTCAAGCGGATGTATGGCCCCGCGGCCTACACCGTGCTCGACGAAGTCGGCAAGCTGCCGACCAAGATCGCGGACATCTATCGGCGGCTGACGGCGAACTAGGAAGCGAGCGGCGCGAAAGTCAGCCGTGGCGGAACGCCAACGGACCGGTGTATCGGCCTGCGACTAGAGACGAGTAGACTGGTCGCTCTGACGGGTCAATGGAGAATGTTCAAATGGAATCAATCCGCATCATCCTGATTGGCGCCGGCGAGACCGGTACGCCCTTGCTGCGCCAGTTGCTGGCAGCGCCGTTCGTCAAAGTGCTTGGCGTTGCCGACCTGAACGACCAGATGCCGGGCATCAAGCTGGCCCGCGAGCATCATGTGCCGACCAGCAACGACTTCATGACCCTGGTCCGGCTCGGCGATGCGGTCGATATCGTCATCGACGTCACTGGCGTCGCCAAAGTGCGCGAACAGTTGCGCGAGTACATGCAGGCGTCCGGCAATCGTCACACCATCATCATGCACGAACTGATCGCCGTGCTGTTGATGTCGCTGTCGCAGGGCAAGCTGGTGTCGACGAAGCACAAGTCGGTCGATTACGACTGAAACGGCCTGGGTTCAGGGGCTGAGCGGGGGACAGGTCGGCCCCAGCCAGACTCGCGCTGCCTCCATGGACGAGAAGATCCGGGTCTCGTAGGCGTTCAGCGGCGAGTTGGCGTAGTGGTTCACGAGCGCCTCGATGTCGGGATCGGTGGTCACCACGGCAATGCGAATCGATGGATTGCTGTGCGATGCGCCAATATCGGCGATTGCGATGTCCTCGATGGTCGGCAGCGTGACCGAGCTGCCGGTGATGTCGGTGAAATCGTTGATGACGTAGCGCAGGTCGTCGAAGCGACGGTCGCTCTCGGTTTCGAGCACCGACTGCAGCATGTCGTCTTCGGTGACATGGCCGAAGAAGCGCTTGACCGCTCCGCGTCCTTCCCAGGCGACCTCGTACGTCATGTTCAGCCTCCCTTGTGTGTGGCTGACATTCCCAGGATAGATTGCAGATAGTACGTTGGATATAGGTATGCGTACGGACCTTCGTCGCCAGGCCGGCGCGCCGATTTCCCGACCGTTACATGGCCGTCGCCACGGTCACGCGGTTGCGACCCTGTGCTTTCGACGTGTAGAGGGCAGCATCCGCCCGATTGACGAAGTCCGTCGGCGATTCGCTGACGCAATAGTGCGCGACACCGATGGAAATGCTGATCGCGGCGATGGCTTCATTGCTGCCGGTACGAAGGATTCGGCAACCGGCGACGGTATTGCGGATTTTTTCCGCGACTGCGTGCGCGCCGGTCAGCGGCGTGTCGGGCAACAGGATGACGAATTCCTCGCCACCGTATCGGGCGGCCAGGTCGTTGCCCCGGACGTTGTCCTTGAGGATCTGCGCAATCGAGCGGATGACCTTGTCGCCAAACAGATGCCCGTAGCTGTCGTTGATCTTCTTGAAGTGATCGATGTCCGCCATCAGCAGGCTCGGCCCGCTCGGTTGGTCGGCGATCTCGGCCAGGCAGGACACCAGGGCCGTGTCGAAGCGGCGCCGATTCGCCAGTCCGGTCAGCCCGTCGGATAGTGCATCCTCGCGGGCACGGACGATCTCTGCCTGCAGGCGCTCGATTTCCACTTGGCTACTGTCGAGGCGCTCGTTCAGTGCGGTGATCGCCGATTGCATCTTGCGGGTATCGTCGAGGATACCGGTAGCCCCCGTTTGAAGGTCTTGTCCCGGGTGGGTCGCGAGCAGGTCGGACCATTCCTCCAGCGCACTGCCAAAACGCGAGGCCTGCTTGCCGGCCTGGGTCGCGGATTCGGATATTTCGGATAGCACACGCTGGAACCCGGCCGCGACCTGTTGCGCCGATTGCTCGTCCATGTTGGCGATGTACTTGCGATACAGCTCGCAAGTCGCGTCGTCGGTCAGGGTGGGCCCTGTCGAAAGCACCCGGTCCAGTTGCGCGCTGAGTGCCGCATTCATGCCGGCAACGTGCTCATACCAGACCGAGAAACTGATCGGGTGCATGGCCGCGTCCTGCTTCGCCATCAGCGGCAGGGCCAAGCGAACGCATTCGGCGCTCCGCGCGAAACTGTCCCGATATCTCATTTCTCCTCCATTAGCCATATATCTAATGGGGGAAAGTCTACCCGCGCCCCAGTCGCCAGTGAGTGCGGATTGACGGGCCTTTCCGGGCGATTTCTCCGGGTATCGAGTGTTTTCCTGACGCCATAGGTATCCGTACGGATTTCCTTTGGCCGGCCGTTTCCCTAATCTGCAATCAAAGCGAGGCAAAGCAACAAGACACGGGAGCCAGGAAATGCGCGCCTACCTGCAGCAAACCGCCAGGACAGTCGATCACCGCCAACACATGGCGCTCTATCTCTTCTACCTGGCCGCTACGGTCCTGCCGGGTGGTGTGCTGCTGGTCTTGATTCGCTGGCTTTGGCTGCGGATGCACATGTAGGGGGCGCTGCTCAGTGCGGGCTGGTGCGTCGGGAAAGTTCCATGCGCACCAGCTCCGCCAGCGTAGCCGCCTGCATCTTCTCCATCACCCGGCCGCGATGGATGTCCACCGTGCGGTTGCTGACGCCGAGTTCCCTGGCGATCGTCTTGCTGGTCTTGCCGGTGAGCATCAGTTGCATCACCTCGGCCTCGCGCGGGGTGAGCAGGGCGCGGCCGTTCTCGTAGCGGTCGTTGTCGCCCGTCGCGAGATGCCGTTGCGCATGGGCCGCGATGCACTGGCGGACGCGCGCGACCAGCACCTCGTTGTCAAAGGGCTTCTCGAGGAAGTCCTGCGCGCCGGCCTTCATCGCCTGCACCGCGGCGGGCACGTCGGCAGCGCCGGTTAGGAAGATCACCGGCAGGTCGATGCAGCGTTCGTTGAGGAGCGCCTGCAATTCCAGCCCGGTCATGCCCGGCATCTTCATGTCCAGCAGCAGGCAAGCTGCCGGCGTGGGCCGGTAGCCGGCCAGGAAGTCCTGACCGGAGGCGAAGGCCTGCACCGCCAGGCCGCCCTGGCTGAGCGTGCGCCGCAGCGCGCCGCGCATGCCTTCCTCGTCATCGACGACGAAGACGGTGGGCGGTGCGCTTGTTGATGTAGGCCCCATTGCTAGCGATCCGACTCCTCACGGTCCAGCGCGCGATGATAGAGCGTCAGGCAGGCGCCGACCAGTACGGCATAGAAGAGGCCGAGGAAAATGGCCGAGGCGATGGTGGCCAGCATTTCGATGGCGCGGCGCGGATGCTTGCGGTCGATCGAGCGCAGGCTGCCCAGCAGCGACAGGCCGACCAGCACCAGCACGCCGCAGACGGCGGCAAGCGGAATCCGCGCCAGCCATTCCTGCGCCACGCTGAGGGCGATGGCGAGCACGACGACGCCGATCACGCCGGCGGCGCGGCTGCGCGCGCCGGTTTCGATATTGGCCAGCGTGCGGTTGAAACTGGTGGCGCCGGCCAGCCCGGAAGTAAAGGTGGCGATCAGGTTCATGGCTCCCTGGCCGAGGATGTCGCGATTGACGTTCAGGCGCTCGCGTACCATTACCGAAGTCGTGCGCGCCATGATCGCGGCCTGCAGGGAGCCGACCGCGGCCACGGCCATCCCGTTGCTGACGGCGGCGAACAGGGCGACCAGTTCGGTCCAGTCGACGCTTGGCACGCTCAGGAAGTGCAGCGTCAGGTTCATCCGGCCGAGGCGGTCGATGGCGGTGGTGGCGCTGCCGAACAACAGGTCGCACAGGTCGGCAGACAGCCAGCCCGCGGCCAGCGCGATCAGCAGGTGGTAGCGGCCGAGCCGGTGCCGCTTCGACCAGAGTCCGGCGGCGACGCCGACACCGCCGACCGCCAGCGGCCAGGCGTTCTTGGCGTCGTAGGCCAGCGCCTGGCCGAGGGATTCGACCGGCCCCTGGCCATTGATGACCACGCCGAGCAGCGGTCCCACTTGCTGCGACAGGATCAGCGCGCCGGTGCCGGCAATGATGCCCTGCGTGACCGACAGCGGCAGGTCGAGGAACAGCCGGCCGACGCGCAGGAAGTAGAAGGCGAACTGGAAGATGGCGGCGAAGAAGGTGGTCAGCAGCACCTGGTTCACGTAGCCGGCGCTGCCCGGCGTGGCGAAGGTGGCGGCCGAGGCATAGAGCAGGATGCTGGCGGCGGTGTTGGGGCCCGACAGGGCAACCCGCGAGTGGCCGATCAGGGTGGCCGCCAGGGCCGGCAGCAACGAGAGGTAGAGGCCGTTCTCGACCGGCATGCCGGCCAGGGTGGCCAGGGCGATCGCCTGCGGCAGGGTGAGCAGTGCCGCAAGCAGGCCGGGCACCCAGTCGCGTCGGCTCGCCGCGAAGTCGCCGAAGACCCTGCGCAGGGGGGCGGCGGCGATCATCTGAAGATGCTCAGCAGGCCGTGGCGCGGATCGGGCGGGCGGAGCTGGGCGTTGATGTAGGCGGCGACATCGAGCGCCTCCTGATCCGAGA
The DNA here is from genome assembly GCA_016235765.1 of Rhodocyclales bacterium. Lineage (GTDB taxonomy): Bacteria > Pseudomonadota > Gammaproteobacteria > Burkholderiales > Rhodocyclaceae > Fen-999. The sequence continues at coordinate 8,356 of JACRIZ010000057.1, forward strand.
GGATGGCATTGCCGAGCGGCATGTTGGCCTTGACGAAGGCGGCGGCCGTGTTCACGTTGGCCATGCCGGCGCCCTTGTTGTAGCTGCCGAATCCCCACAGCGGCGGCATGCCGGGCAGGCCGCCGCCGTCCTCGCCGTGGCAGTTCTGGCAGTGTTGCCGGTACACGACGCGGCCGCGATCCCGGTTCGGATCGAGCCCGGTCTTGCCGAGCAGGGGGAAGCCGCGGCCTTTCGATTCGGGCCCGACCGGCAGGCCACGGGCGAGGAAGTGCGCATAGGCGGCGATCGCGGTCAGTTCGATGGAGCCGAAGGCGGGCGGGATGCCGTTCAGCGAGTAGCGAAAGCACTGCTGTACCCGTTCGTCGAACGTGTCGACGCGGTCGGTCTTGGTGCGCCAGGCAGGGTAGGCGACGAAGGCGGCCCAGAGCGGCGCCGCGTCAGGCTTGCGGCCGGCGTCCAGGTGGCAGTTGGAACAGGAGAGCCGGTTGCCGCTATAGCGGCCGGCCTTGTTCGGCGTGTCGGTGATGATGGCGTGGCCCATGCGGACCAGGTCGCCGTATTTGTCCTGCGGGGCCGATTCCAGGGGCGGCGGGCGATGGGGCTCGCGTTCGCGCGCGCAAACGCTACCCGTCAGCAGCAATGCCGACAATAGCGAAAGCCAGAATGTCTTCGACAGCGGCACTTTGCCTACCCGCGGGTCAACCGGCCGGAATATGCCGGCCGGTCGCATTATCCATACTTCTTAAGTGGTAGCACTAAAGAATAGGGGGGCAAGTCGGCCGCATTCGCCAAAAAAAAAGGCCGGGGAGTGTCCCCGGCCGTTTCCCTGAGCGATGCCTTCTTATTTTCCGGCGATCTTTTCCAGCTTGTCCGCCTTGATCAGTTGACCGTTCAGGCCCGCTTCGGCCGCCGAGCCGCCGTAGGCGATCGACATCAACTGCGTGTAATACACGACGGGCATGCTGAACTTGGTGCCCTGCTTCTTGTTGATTTCCGACTGGTAGATCTCGACGTTGGCCTGGCACAGTTGGCAGGGCGTGACGATCATGTCGGCGCCGCTGTCGTAGGCGGATTCGACGATGTCGCGGATCTGCTTCTGCGACTTCTCCGGCTCGGAGAAGGCCAGGGCGCCGCCGCAGCAGGTCACCTTCTGGTCGTACTTCACCGCATCGGCGCCGACGGTCTCGATCATCTTGTCGAGGTACTTCGGGTTCTCGAAGGACTCGCCGGCGATGCCGAACGGCCGGTTGGTCTGGCAGCCCACGTAACCGGCGATCTTCAGGCCCTCGAGCGGCTTGATGACCGGCGCCTTCATGCCTTCCCAGCCGATGTCCTCGATCAGCACCTCGGTCATGTGGCGGGCACGCACCGTATTGTTCAGGTTCAGGCCGGCTTCCCTGAGCGCCTCGTTGGTCTCGGCCAGCAGGCTGCTGTGCTCGGCGAGGCGCTCGTGCGTCTCGCGCGTGGCCAGCCAGCAGGCCGGGCAGCCCGACACCATGTCCTGGCCGGGTAGTTCCTTCTCGGCGATCGCCAGGTTGCGGGCATTGATCACCAGGCGCGGCAACTCGCCGCCTTCGCCGTAGCCGATCGAGGCGCCGCAGCAGTTCCAGTCGGGAATCTCGTTCAACTGGATGTCGAGCTTCTGCGTCATCACCTGCAGGGAGGTGAGGAAGTTCGCCGCCGAGGCGCCCTTCTGGGAAGAGCAGCCGGGGTAGAACGCGTATTGTTTCTTGGCCATTCTGGTGACTCCGTTCAGGCGAGGCCGCGGCGGCGGTCTTCGATTTCGCGCGCCTTGGCGACGATCTTCTGGATGTCGGCCTTGCCCTTGCAGGTGTGGCCGCCGACGATTTCCATGGGGTTCAGGCGCTTGGCCTTCATCAGGCCCAGGCCGATGCCCTGCATGGCCATGGCGTTCTTGACCCCCTGCACGACGCCGTCCTTGAAGTACATGGCCAGCGAGAACTTCAACTCGTTGACCCGGCCGGTCTTGACCAGGTTGTTCCAGAACAGGCGGGCGATTTCGCGGGTCGGCTGGCCCTTGGGCGCCATGTCCAGCCGGTGCGCATAGTTGGCCAGACCGTGCATGATGTGGGTGATCGGCAGCTTGCGCGGGCAGCGGACGATGCAGTTGTAGCAGGAGGTGCACATCCACATCGAATCGGAACTCAGGACTTCCTCGCGCTTGCCGGCGCGGATCATCATGAAGATCTTCTGCGGCGAATGTTGCCACGCCGGGCCCAGCGGGCAGGAGCCGGCGCAGACGCCGCACTGCATGCACATCTTGACCCAGTGGCCATCCTCGACGCGCTCTTCGACTTCCTTGAGGAAGTTGTTCTTGTAGCGCGCCACGGCTTGAGTGTTGAGATCGCTCATGGTTCCCATCCTCAGAATTTCATCGGCGACAGACCGATCTCTTGGATCTGGGCTGTGTAGTCGTTGATGAGCTTGGCGACGCGCTCATGGTCGGTGATCGCCACTTCGTGGGTGATCACGCGCTCTTCCTCCAGGCCCATCTGTTTCAGCGTGTCGCCGATCTTGCTCATGCGGTAGCTGGCGAGTTCGGAGCCCTTGACGAAGTGGCACTGGTAGTCATCGCACTTCTTGCAGCCCATCATCATCACCCCGTCGTAGCCCGAGTACAGCGCGTCGGTGATCCAGATGGTATTGACCGAACCCAGGCAGCGCACCGGGATGGCGCGCACGTAGGCGGAGTAGGAGAGGCGCTGGATGCCGGCCATGTCGAGCGCCGGGTAGGCGTCGTTTTCGCAGGCGAGCAGCAGGATGCGGGGCTTTTCCTCGAACTGGTCGGGCACATTGACCGCCTTGAGCTGGCTGCCGACGGTATCGACCGAGTAGTTCTCGAAGGAGATGACGCGCACCGGGCAGGCGCCCATGCAGGTGCCGCAGCGGCGGCAGCGTTCCTCGTTGAACTTCGGGAAGCGCTTCTCATCCTCGTCGATGGCGCCGAACGGGCACTCGACCGTGCAGCGCTTGCATTGCGTGCAGCCTTCCAGGCGGGCCTTCGGGAACGACAGGTCGCCGGCGCGCGGATGCGCGGCGCGTCCCTTCTCGACGTTCTCGACGGCCTGGATCGCCTTCAGCGCGGCGCCGGTGGCATCTTCCTGGGCCTGCAGCATGTCCATCGGCCGGCGCACCGGGCCGGCGGCGTAGATGCCGGTGCGGCGCGTTTCGTAGGGGAAGCAGATGAAGTGCGAGTCGGCGAAGCCGTACTTGAACTGCGGCATGTCCGGGCCCTGGCGGTACTCGAGCTTCAGGACCGAGCCCTTCTTCATTTCCACCGTCTTGGCCTTGGCCGCCTCGTCGCCACCGTCGGCCAGCGTCACCACGGAGGTCCACTCGTCGAGATTGACGCCGGCGTTCGGCACCTGGCCGGTGGCCAGCACCACCAGATCGGCATCGACCGAGGTGTCCTCGTCGAGGATCAGGTCCTTGAAGTCGACCTTGCACCTCATTTCGCCACTGAGACCGCCGGCGACCTTAGTGACCTTGCCCTTGGTAAAGATCACGCCCTTCTGCTGGGCGCTGCGGTAGAAGTCCTCACCCATGCCGGGTACGCGCAGGTCCGAGTACATCACGACGGTGTCGACGTCCGGATTGGCGTCCTTGAAGTACATCGCCTGCTTGATGCTGGTGGCGCAGCAGTGGCCGGAGCAGTAGTCGAGATGCTGGCCGTTGCCGTTGCCGCCCGAGCCGCGTTGTCCGGCGCACTGTACGAACACCACGCTCTTCACTTCCTTGCCGTCGGCGCGCTTGATGGCGCCGCCGTTGGCCGCCTTGGCCATGGCTTCGAGGCCCGCCTGGTCGACCACGTTGGCCTGGCCGCCGCCGAGTTCGGTCAGCTTGTTGACGTCGTAGGGCGTAAAACCGGTCGCCTGGACGATGGCGCCGACCAGTTCCTCGCTGATCGCGCCGGATTCCTGGGCGACCTTGACGGCGAAGCGGCCGGGCGCGCCGGCTGTTTCGGCGACGGTGGAATTCAGGTGCAGCTTGATGCGCGGATTGGCGCCGATCTTCGCCGCCATTTCCTCGACGCCGGTCGCTTGCGGCTCGGCGTAGGGACCGCTGAAGGGGACGCGCTTGAGCAGGTTGCGGGCGAAGCCGCCCAGTTGGCCGGCCTTCTCGACGAGCACGACCTCGTAACCGGCATCGGCCGCCGCGAGCGCTGCAGTCATGCCGGACATGCCGCCGCCGACGACCAGGATGCGCTTGCTGGAGGATTCCTTGACGTTGCCGCCGGGCACCACCATCTTCTTGACCTCGGCGCAGCCCATGCGGACGTAGTCTTCGGCCATTTCCTGGCGGATCTCGTCATGATCGGCGCCTTGGGCGACGATCCAGATGACGCCTTCGCGCAGGTTGGCGCGCGAGATGGCGATGCCGGGGAAGTTGAAGGCCTCGGTCTTGGCGCGCCGCGAACAGGCGGCGATGCAGACGTGGGTGACGCCGTTGTTGGCGATGTCGTCCTTGATCAACTGGACGCCTTCGGCATTGCACAGGAAGGCGTGGGTCTTGACCTCCGCCATCTTGCCGTCCTTCTTGGCGGCGCCTTCCAGGCCCTTGACATCGAGCACGTCGCCGATGCCGCAGCCGGTGCAGATGTAGGCAGCAGTTTTCATTTCGGCCATGGTTACGCGGCCTCCGTCGAAGCAGACTTGTGGATCACCTGGATGGCCTTCAGCGAGGCCGCGGTGGCGCTTTGCACCGCGCGGTTCACGTCGAGCGGGCTGCTGGCCGCGCCGGCGCCGAACATGCCGCCATCCTTCGAGCCCTCGATGAAGTTCGAGGAATCGAGCACGATGTCGTCAGGCAGCTTGACGCCCTTGACCTCGGGCTCCATGCCGACGGCCAGGACGACCAGATCGTGCTCCGTGGCGTAGCGGTGGTAGCCCTCGGTATTCACGCCGTGCAGGACCGGGTTGCCGTTGGCGGCGTTCTCGGCGATGCGGGCGACCTTGGACTTGACGAAGCTGACCGTCTTGTCCTGCCAGACCTTGGCGTAGAAGTCCTCGAAGCGGTCGATGGCGCGGATGTCGATGTAATAGACCGTCGACTTGGCATCTTCGCCGAAGGCTTCACGCACGTATTGGGTTTGCTTGAGGGTCGCCATGCAGCAGATGCGCGAACAGTGGCGCAGGTAGTTCTCGTCGCGCGAGCCGGCGCACTGGATGAAGGCGATGTTCTTCGCCTCCTTGCCGTCTGAGGGGCGCAGCAACTTGCCGCCCGTCGGGCCGTGCGGATCGGCCAGGCGCTCGAACTCGACGCTGGTGATCACGTTGGCGTAGCGGTCGTAGCCGTAAGGCTGGATCTTGTTCGCATCGAAGGGACGCCAGCCGGTCGCCCAGACGACGGCGCCGACGTTGATCTGCAGCGATTCCTCCTTCATGCCCAGGTCGACGGCGCCATACTTGCAGGCGCTCTTGGCGGCCTCGCCGTCGGCGGTGGCGACGATCGAAGGATCGATCACGTAGCGCTGCGGGTAGGCCATCAGGTGCGGCAGGTAGGCCGCCTTGACCTTGCCCAGCCCGTAGTTGAAGGCGTCGGCGACTTCCGTCTTGACGGCAGCGCCGCAATCGCCGCAGGCCGTGCAGTTTTCATTGACGTAGCGCGGCGCCACCTTGAGGGTGACGTTGTAGTTGCCGCGGGCACCGGCGACGGCGGTGACCTCGGTCATCGTCATCACCTTCACGTTCGGGTTGCCCTTGAGTCGCCGCAGGTTGATTTCCAGCCCGCAGGTCGGATGGCACATCTTGGGGAAGTAGCGATAAAGCTGGGCGGTACGGCCGCCGAGCGTCGGGGTCTTCTCGACCAGGATGACCTGTTTGCCGCATTCGGCTGCCTCGAGCGCGGCAGTCATGCCGCTGATGCCGCCGCCCACGACCAGAATCGTCTGATTGGTTGCGATTGAAGCTGTCACAGCTAGCCTCCGGGAAAGAGTGTTCGAACGAACGGCCGCGATTCTAACTGGCACCCGCGAGTCCCGGCTTGCGCAGGGTCAATCGCCCGGGAAAAATCTTTCTATCGGTAAATAGACCTAGAGAATGCAGGGGTGCATCCCAGCCGGCGTTGGCCGTAACTCGAAAGTCAGCCGTGGTGGCACGCCACTCATCGGCGCAAGCGGAATTGGCGTATCGAGTTCCGCAATGCGATACGATATTCTCAACGACGAGGCTTGGCAACAGGCCAGCCATAAGGAAAAACAACATGACGACTTTGGAATTGAAGGTGACGCTGTCCAAGCGGCTGTCGGCCTCAATGCTGCCGGTGCCGGCCAAATTGCTGGCGCAGGCGGGGCACTGAGAGTGGCGGCCGACAGCCAGGTGCCTGTGCTGCGCATCGAGAGTCGCATCCTGGTCATTCGCGGCCAGAAAGTGATGATCGACGCCGATTTGGCAGCACTCTACGGGGTGCCGACGAAGCGCCTCAATGAGCAGGTGAAACGCAACGCCGAACGTTTTCCGGCCGACTTCATGTTTCAACTGACCGCCGAAGAGAAAGCGGAGGTGGTCGCAAATTGCGACCACCTCGCCAAGCTCAAGTTTTCCAAGGTGCTGCCTGTTGCCTTCACCGAGCACGGTGCCATCCAGGCCTCCAATGTGCTGGCTTCGCCTCAGGCGGTGGAAATGGGCGTCTACGTGGTGCGCGCCTTCGTGCGCCTGCGCGAAGCTCTTACCAGCACCAAGGAACTGGCTGCCAAGCTCGATGCCCTGGAACAGAAGACGGAGTTGCTGTCCCTGCAGCATGAGACTTTCGCGGGCAATACGCGGGCACAGTTGAAACAGGTATTCGAGGCGCTGCGCCAACTGATGGCGCAGCCACCTGAACCGCCCAAGCAGCCTATCGGGTTCGTGACGACGGAAGACAAGAGCGGCAAACCTAGAGCGGCCAAGGGCAAGGCGTGACGCTTATTCGCGGGGAAATTCCCTTTCCCCATGTCCTATTCCGGTGGTCGCTGCGACTATTCGCGCCGCTGCGCTCAGACCGGCGTCGGGCGCAGCTCGAAAGTCAGTGATGACAGGTCGCCGAAGATCCAGGTCGCCTCGGGTGCGCCCAGCCCGGCGACGGTGCCGGGATTGACCAGCCAGGTCTTGCCGCCCATGATGTTGTCCTGCTGGCGGATTTCCGGCGTGTGGCTGTGGCCGCAGCAGACCAGGTCGTAGTCGCCGGTGCAGGCCATGGCATGACCGTAGTGCGGGTAATGCGTGATGAAGATGCGCCGATGGCCGAGCGTGATCATCGCGTCGTGGCCGTGGTAGTTGAGTAGGCCGTCGGAGTGGCAGGCCATGCGCGCGATCGCCACCGGGTCGCCGAGGTTGTTGCCGTGCACGGCGTGGATCGGCAGGCCGAGCTTGATCGAGGCCTTCAGCGTATTGCCGCCGATGATGTCGCCGCAATGGATGACGGCTTCGGCGCCCTCGGCCTTGGCGGCCTCCACGGCCTTGGCCAGCAGCGGGCCGCGATCGTGGCTGTCCGAGACGATGCAGACCTTCATCAGATCACCAGCGGGCCGGTGTAGCCGTCGCCGCTGTCTTCCTTCATGTCGAGTCGCGTCATGCCCGAGCGGATGCCTTGCATCTGCTGCTCGTGGTCGGCCTGCACCTGCAGGAGGGTGATGACGCAGTCGCCGACGTTGTCAAAGCTCTCCTTGCCGGTGCCATACTGCGTGGTGTCGCTGTAGAAGAACTGGGCCTTGAAGCGACTGGCGCCGAGCTTGAAGACCACGAAGTGGGCGCCGCGCTCTTCCCAGTAGATGACGGGACAAGTCGTAAGGTCTTCACTGTCGGGTTCCAACTGCACTTCCGCATCGGCGGCCTGCAGTGCGACCATGCGGCCGTAGCGTTCGAGCAGCGTCTGGTTGGTCAGCTTGAGCTCGCTGTCGGTGAAATCGGGAATGGCTGGTGTCATGGCTTATCGGCGAATCAAAATGTTCAGGTTGTTGATCCAGATCAATGGCTGCGAGAATATCGCAAAATCCTAATTAACCCCATAAAAGACGCCCATGCCCGCAGTAGAGGAAATCAAGAAGACCACCTGTTACATGTGTGCCTGCCGCTGCGGCATCCGCGTGCACATGCGCGACGGGGAGGTCCGCTATATCGACGGCAACCCCGACCATCCGCTCAACAAGGGCGTGATCTGTGCCAAGGGTTCGTCGGGCATTATGAAGCAGTACTCGCCTGCCCGCCTGACCAAGCCATTGCGCAGGAAGGCAGGCGCCGAACGCGGCGCCGGCGAGTTCGAGCCGATTTCGTGGGAGGAGGCCTTCTCGACGTTGGCCGAACGGCTCGGCAACATCCGCTCCACCGACCCGAAGAAGTTCGCGCTGTTTACCGGCCGCGACCAGATGCAGGCGTTGACCGGTCTGTTTGCACGCCAGTTCGGCACGCCCAACTACGCGGCGCACGGCGGCTTCTGTTCCGTCAATATGGCCGCCGGCATGATCTACACGATCGGCGGCTCGTTCTGGGAATTCGGCGGCCCCGACCTCGATCGCGCCAAGCTGTTCGTGATGATCGGCACTGCCGAGGACCATCACTCCAATCCGCTCAAGATGGCGATCGCCAAATTCAAGCGCGACGGCGGCCGCTTCGTTTCCATCAATCCGATACGCACCGGTTACTCGGCCATCGCCGACGAATGGGTGCCGATCCGGCCGGGCACCGACGGTGCGCTGCTGCTCGCCTTCCTGCACGAGATCGTTGCCAAGGGCCTCTACGACCGCGACTTCCTGGTCCGCTACACCAATGCCGGCCAGTTGGTTAACGCCGACGAGAAGAGCGACGAGTTCGGCATGTTCCTGCGCACCGAGGTGCCCGAGGAAGAGGCCTGCTACGACCCGCAGGACAAGCTCTGGTGGGACCGCAACACCGACAAGCCGGTGGTGACCCACAAGCCGGGCGCCGATCCCTTCCTGTTCGGTGAATTCAAATTGGCCGACGGCACGCCGGTCAAGCCGTCCTTCCAATTGCTCAAGGAGCGCGTCGACAGCTACACGCCGGAGTGGGCCGAAGGCGTTACCGGTGTGCCCGCCGACACCATCCGCCGCCTCGCCTACGAAATGGGCGTGACGGCCCGCGACCAGCGCATCGAACTGCCGATCGCCTGGACCGATTCCTGGGGCGTCGAGCACGACACCGTGACCGGCAATCCGGTCGCCTTCCACGCCATGCGCGGCCTGGCGGCGCATTCGAACGGCTTCCAGAGCATCCGCGCGCTGGGTATCCTGATGTCGCTGCTCGGCACCATCGACCGCCCCGGCGGCTTCCGCCACAAGGTGCCGTTCCCGCGGCCGATTCCGCCCTGTGCGCGCACGCCCAACCATCCGAAGGCGGTGCAGCCCAACCGGCCGCTCGACGGCATGGCGCTCGGCTGGCCGGCCGATCCGGACGACCTGTTCGTCGACGAGAACGGTGGCCCGGTGCGGCTCGACAAAGGCTTCTCCTGGGAGTACCCGCTGTCGGTGCATGGCCTGATGCACAACGCCATCACCAATGCCTGGCGCGGCGACCCGTACAAGATCGACACGCTGATGATCTTCATGGCCAACATGGCCTGGAACTCGACCATGAACACGGTCGAGGTG
>JACRIZ010000058.1 GCA_016235765.1 Rhodocyclales bacterium
CATCGATGTCGATGCGCTGCTGCACAGTCTGGTTGCCGACGAACAGGCGCTGGGGCGGCCGGTGGTGTTGGCCGAAGCCGCGCTTGCGCCGTACGTCGGCCGCGTGAGTGCGCTCAAGCGCGCGCTTGCCAACCTCGTCGACAACGCAGTGAAGTACGGCCAGGCGGCGCGGGTCTCGGTGGACGACCGGCCGGACGTGCTGCGCATCTTCGTCGATGACGATGGCCCCGGCATTGCCGATGCCGATCTGGCGCGCGTCGTCGAGCCCTACGTGCGGCTGGAGACTTCGCGCAGCCGCACCACGGGGGGCGTCGGTCTCGGCCTTGCCATCGCCCGCGATGCTGCCCGGCTGCACGGCGGCGACCTGCATCTGGAGAACAGAGCCGGGGGCGGATTGCGCGCGGTGCTGAACCTGCCTCGGCGTACCGCCATGGCTGACTTTTGAGGCGGCATCGTGTTCTTCGAAACCGCCGGCATCACCGTCCCGCTCTGGCTGCCGCTGCTGGTCGGCTTCGTGCTCGCGTTCTTCGGCGCCATGGCCGGAATTTCGGGCGCCTTCCTGCTGCTGCCTTTCCAGATGAGCGTGCTCGGCTACGTGACGCCGTCGGTGTCGGCGACCAATCTGGTCTTCAACCTGGTCGCGATTCCGAGCGGCGTCTGGCGTTTCGTCCGCGAGGGCCGCATGCACTGGCCGCTGGCCGGCACCATCGCAGTCGGCACCTTGCCCGGCCTGCTGATCGGCTGGTGGCTGCGGGTGTATTGGATACAGGACCCGCGCGGCTTCAAGCTGTTCGTCGGCCTGGTGCTGGCCTACCTGGCGACGCGGCTGCTCAGGGAACCGCGCGCCGGCGGCAAGAGGCCGAAGCCGACTGGACCGCTGGTCGCGAAGGCGTTTACCGCGCGCTCGGCGGCGTTCGAGTTTTCCGGCCAGCGCTTCCGCTTCGATCCGCGCCGTGTGCTGCTGCTCGCCATGGTTGTCGGCGCGATCGGCGGTAGCTACGGTGTCGGCGGCGGCGCCATCATCGCGCCCTTCCTGGTTGCGATGTTCGGTCTGCCGGTTCATGCGGTGGCAGGTGCCGCGCTCTTCGCCGCGCTGAGCACGTCCGTGTTCGGCGTCGCCATCTATGCCTGGTTGCCGGGGCCGGCGGGCGTGGTTTCGCAACCGGATTGGGCCCTCGGCCTGCTGTTCGGCGCAGGGGGCGCCATCGGCATGTACTTCGGCGCGCGGGCGCAGAAGCATGTGCCGCAGCGCGCGCTGAAGAGGGGGCTGGCGCTGGTGATGATCGGGCTTGCCGCTGGCTATGCCATTCAGTTCTTCGGCTGACGTAAAATCAATCCAGAGGCCGACCCGGCGCTGCTCGGCACTATTGTCGCGGTGGCGCTGACTTCACCTTTCGGAACGCCCGCCAGATCGCCAGGTCGTAGGCGATCTTGAGCACGCCGCAGGCCACCAGCGGCGCCGCGAGCCAGCCGACTGCGAACAGCGCACCGCCGAGCGTCGGACTGGCCGCCGCGGCGAGGCTGCGTGGCACCGCCGTGAAGCTGGCTGCCGCGGCACGTTCCGCGGGGGTGACGACGGCCATGACGAAGGCAGAGCGCGTCGGCACGTCCATCTGCGAGAGCAGGCTGCGCAGCAGCAGGAACGCCAGCGCCCATTCCAGACTCGGTGCCAGTGCGGCGAGGATCATGCTGACGTTGGCAGGGATGTGGGTGAACACCATGGTGTTGAGCAGGCCGATGCGTCGGGCGACCCATGGTGCGGCCAGTTGCGACGCGGCGGTAAGCAGGCCGGCCCAGAAGAAGAAATGGCCGGCGGCGGCGAGCGAGAGCCCGAAGCGCTCGAACAGCCACAAGGCCAGCAGCGTGTTGAGCACCAGCCCGCCGGCAAAGGCATCGAGCGAAAACAGCGCGGCCAGCCGGACGACGATGCTGCGCGATGGGCCGAGCGGGGCGGGTGGTGTCGCCTGTTCGTGCGCCTGTGGTTCGGGCAGTCGGCGATAGAGGAAGAAGATCGCGACGCCCGTTGCGCAGTACAGCATGAACATCGCGCGCAGGGCTTCGAGCGACGCGACGCCGGCCTGCGTCAGGATGTCCGGGACGGCGGCGGCCAGCGCGCCGATCGCCGCGCACAGGGCGCCGGTGAAGGTATAGCGGGCAAACAGGGCGGTACGCGTCTCATCCCGCGCGGCATCGGCCAGGCGCGCGTGCTCCAGCGGCAGAAACACGCTGACGTCGCCGGAGCTGGGATTCATGGTGCCGAAGAAGGCGACCAGCAGCAGCGGCAGGAAGTCCGAAAGCCCTGCCGTGAATGCACCGGTGGCCGCCATCAGGCAGGCGGCGACCAGCAGCAGGCGGCGTTGCGGATGGCGATGTCCCCAGTGGCCGACGGCCAGCGTCATCAACGCCGAGCCGAGCAGCGTGGCGGTGCTGATCAGACCGACCCCCCACTTGCCGAAGCCCAGCGCCAGCAGATAGGCCGGCAACAGGATGGCGACGTAGCCGTCGGTGAAGGCCCGCAGGGCGCGGCCGACCAGCAGCAGGCGCGCTTCGGGGGAAACGCCGGCCGGGACGATCACTTCAGTCCAAGGAGACGCGCGACCTTCTTCAGTGGGGTATCTGCGCACCAGGCGTAGAGCGCGTCGTAGATCACCATGCCGTGCCGGAGCATCTCGTGGTCGTCGGCAAAGTTGAGCGACAGCCCTTTCGAGATGGCCAGCAGGCCGGCGGCTTCTTTCGCCAGTTGCGGCGCGCCGCAGTCGGCGCCGCGGACGATCAGCGCCAGCCCGTCGAGCGCGGCATCGCGCAGTTGGTATTTGGCGATGAAGGCGTCGAAACTGCACCGGTCGCCGTGGTGGCCGAGTTCGACGCCGGGCACGTCGTAGGGAATGGCGCCCGTCTCGGAGGCGACCTTCATCACCTCGCCGCCGGGGACGTAGAGGAACTCCGGGGCCTCATCGACGAAGCGCGCCACCAGCCAGGGGCAGGCGATGCGGTCGATCTTCGGGCGTTCGCGGGTGACCCATTTCATGTTTGCTTACCTCACGAACGACAGCGCCAGCCCCAGCAGCGCGCAGGCGCCGATGACCTTCATGATGTCGGCCTTGTACTTCCACAGCGCGACAAAGGCGGCGATGGCGACGACCACGGGCAGCCATTCGAACGGCCCGGTGAACGGCGCCGCTTCGGTCGCCTGCGGCCAGAAGGTATGCCAGGCGAAAAACACCGCCAGGTTCATGATCACGCCGACGACGGCCGCAGTGATGGCGGTGAGCGGCGCGGTGAATTTCAGTTCGCCGCGCGTCGCCTCCACCAGCGGCCCGCCGGCGAGGATCAGCAGGAAACTGGGCAGGAAGGTGAAGAAGGTGGCGACCGTGGCGCCGGCCAGGCCTGCGCCCATGTAGCCGACCCAGGTGACGATCATGATCAGCGGGCCGGGCGTGGTTTCGCCGAGCGCCAGGCCGTCGATCATCTGCGGACCGGTGAGCCAGCCGTAGTGTTCGACCGCGCCCTGGTAGACGTAGGGCAGCACGGCGTAGGCGCCGCCGATGGTGAGGAAGGCCGCGCCAGTGAAGAACTCGCCCATGTCGAACAGCGTCTGCGTGCCGGCCAGCAGCGCGATCGCTGCCGCCCAGATGGCGACGAAGATCGCGGTGGTGACGACCAGTTTGCCCCACGAGAATTTGGCGTGCGCGGGCGGCGGCGTGTCGTCGTCGATCAGCGCGGGGCCGTAGGCCTTGTTCGATGCGCCGTGGCCGCCGCCGCTCTTGAACTTCGCCGGTGCGAACTTGCCGCCGATGGCACCGAGAATGCCAGCCGCCAGCACGATCCACGGGAAGTCGATCTTCAGGAAGAAGATGCCGATGAAGGCCAGCGCGGCGATCACGGCGAGCACCTCGTTCTTGATCGCTTTCGAGCCGATGCGCCAAGCGGCGAACAGCACCACGGCCAGCACGGCCGGCTTGATGCCGTAGAAGATGCCTTGCACCAGCGGCACGTCGCCGAAGGCGAGATAGACCGCGGCGAGCGCCGAGAGCAGCACGAAGGCCGGCAGGAAGAACAGCACGCCGGCAACGATGGCGCCGATCGTGCCGTGCAGCAGCCAGGCGATGTAGATGGCGAGCTGGATGGCCTCCGGACCCGGCAGCAGCATGCAGTAGTTGAGCGCATGCAGGAAGCGGTGCTCGGAAATCCAGCGGCGCTTCTCGACCAACTCCTGGTGCATCATCGAAATCTGTCCGGCCGGACCGCCGAAGCTGATGAAGCCGAGTTTCAGCCAGTACTTGAAGGCTTCGCCGAGGGTGGGCGCTTCGGGCCGTTCATTCATCGCCGCTCTCCTTGCGGTAGGCGTGGTAAAGGCCGTCGAAAACGCGGCTCGCCTCGGCCAGCAGTATGTCGTCGTCGCTTGCCGCAGCGCGCAGGCCGGTCAGCACCGCTTCGATGCCCGCCGCCTCGGCGACCGCTTCGCCGCCGACATCGAGGTAGTGGACGATGGTCGCTATGCGCGCGATGGCGGGGTCGGCGTCGAGGCCGAAGGTCGCGGCCAGCACTTCGAAGCTCACGCGGCTGCCGACGTGCGTGAACGTGGCACCGTCGAAGTCAAAACCGAGCGCGCCTTTCGGGCACTTCTTCGGATTGTCGAGCCAGAGGAACTTCGCCTTGCGATCGATGAAACGGCGGATCAGCCAGGCGCTGGCCATGCGGTCTACCCAGAGGTGCTTGCGCGTCGCCCAGGTGCGGCCGGAAAAGTCAGCCGCGGCGAGACGCCGGATTTCGGCGGTGCCGGCCCGCGGTTCGCCGTCGCGGTCGAACAGGGCGGCGAAGCGTGTCGTCTGCTCGTTCTCCGTGACCACCGTCAGTATCTCGGCGCTGCCACCGGCGGCGACGACGTTTTCAGCCAGTCGCGCCAGCACTCTCGCGCCCGAGGCCGGCAGCAGCCAGGCACCGTCGCGCAAGGCCGCGCAGCCCGCCGCCTTGGCGCCGCGCCACAGACGCATGCGCGCCGCGGCCGGTTTGGTCGGTAGCGTGGCGATCAGCAGCAGCCAGTTGCTTTTGGTTGTCATGTAACAGATGATACATTCATGTCTCATCTGTTACAAGCGCGGAATTCAGGCGGCGGCGGGGGTCGGCGCCATGCGCGCCTCGCGGATCGGCAGGTTGAGGATGGCGGCGGCGGCGGCGAGTGCGGCGTCGGCATACCACATCCACGAGTAGTCGCCGCCCTGGGCGAAGGCGACGCCGCCGAGCCAGGCGCCGAAGAAGCCCCCAATCTGGTGGGTGAACAGCACGAGGCCGAACAGCGTGGCCAGATAGCGGGTGCCGTACAGCTTGCCGACCAGGCGTGCGGTCGGCGGCACGGTGGCCAGCCAAGTGAAGCCGAGCGCGGCGGCGAAGACGTAGAAGGTGAGGTCGGTGCGCGGCATGGCCAGGTAGATCAGCACCATAACGGCGCGGGACGCGTACATCCAGAACAGCACGAGCTTGCTGCGATAGCGGCCGACCCAGATGCCGGCCATGATGCTGCCGACGATATTGGCCAGGCCGATGATCGCCAGCGACCAACTGGCCACCGTCGGCGGCAGGCCGCACAGGTTGACCTCGCCGGGCAGGTGGGTGACGAGGAAGGCGATATGGAAGCCGCAGGTGAAGAAGCCGGCGTGCAGCAGCAGGTAGCTGTCGTCCTTGAAGGCGTCGGCAATGGCGCCCTTGAGGCCGCCGGGTGGCGTCGCGGCATGCAGATGGGGCGTGCTGCCATGACTGACTTTGCCGATCAGCGGCAGTGCGGCGAGCGCCGCGACGGCGAGCGACCAGAAGGCGCCTGCCCAGCCGAAGGCGGCGATCAACCGCTGCACGATGGGGGCGAAGACGAATTGTCCGAAGGAACCGCCGGCATTGATGAAGCCCGAGGCGAGGCCCTGGCGATGGGCCGGCAACTGCTGAGCGACCGCGCCGAACAGCACCGAGAAGCTGCCGATGCCGGAGCCGACCGCGCTCAGGATGCCGATCGAGAGCACCAGCCCGAACTGGCCGGGCAGCAGCGGCGCCAGCGCGCAGCCAGCGGCGAGGATGACGATGCCGGCCGCCAGCACGCGGCCGGTACCCCAGCGGTCGGCCACCGCACCGGCGACCGGCTGGATCGCGCCCCACATCAGTTGCGCGATGGCCAGCGCGAAGCTGATGCCGGCGATGCCCAGTCCGGTGGTCGAATCAATCGGCGCGACGAACAAGCCCATGGACTGGCGGATGCCCATGGTGATCAGCATGATGGCGGCCGCCGCGAGCGCAAGCGGCCAGAAGCGTTCCTGATGTTCGGCCATGCCGAACCCTAACCGATAGGCGCGCGCGCGACAACCACTGGCAACATGAGGGCAAGCCGCGCACCGCCGCGGCCGACTTTCCTCAGTGCCGGTGGAAGCTGTTCTTGCCCGCGCCCTTGGCCAGATAGAGCGCCTGGTCGGCGTGGCCGAGCAGCGCGTCGGGCGTCGCGTCGTCGTCGGGGAAAAGGGTGTAGCCGATCGATACCGTGACGTCGCTGATCAGGTGGCCGTCGACCGCATAGGGCGATGCCATGGCCTGCAACAGGCGGTCGAAGACTTCTTCGCACTCCTTGACGCCCGCCACGTCGAGCAGGATCAGCGCGAACTCGTCACCGCCCAGCCGGCCGACGGTGTCGCTCGCGCGCACCACGCGGTTGAGCCGCTGGGCCGTTTCCTTCAGGACCAGGTCGCCGGCGCGGTGGCCATAGCGGTCATTGACGTCCTTGAAGCCGTCGAGATCCAGATAGCAGACGGCGATCTGCCAGCCGCCGCGCCGCGCGGCGGCAAGGGCCTGGCGCAGCCGGTCGGAGACCAGCAGGCGGTTGGGCAGGCCGGTCAGCGGATCGTGTTCCGCCAGGCGGCGCAACTGGTTGGCCTCGCGCGTCGCATCGGTGACGTCGTGGAATTCCTTGAGCAGCAGCTTGCGGCTCTCGACTTCGATCAGCCGTCCGGAGACCACGAGGTGGGCGGTACTGCCGTCGGAACGCCGAACGTCGAGCGGGAAGCCGGCGACGGTACCGCCGCCGTGGTTGAGCGCCGCGAGGAAGCGGCCGCGATCCTCGCTGTGTGCCCAGATGCCGAGATCGTCCGGGCCGGTGCGCCGTCCCGCCAGATCCTCTGGCTGGGCGCCGAAGAACTCCGCGAAGCTGCGGCTGGCACCGAGCAGGGTTTCGTCGCCCGGCGTCGTGATGGCCAGCGGATTCGGCATCAGGTCGAAGATGGCGCGCAGTTCGGCGCGCGATTCGCGCAGGGCGCGATTGGATTCCTCGAGCTGGCCGAGCGCAATCTTCAGCGCATGGGTGCGGTTGCGCACCTGGTCCTCGAGCAGCACCGTGGTGCGAAAGATGCCGAATTCGCTGCGGCCCGGTTCATCGCTCGCCTCGGCGCGGTCGATCAGCGCAGCGATGATCTTCTCCAGGCGCGCGATCTCGCCGCGCAGTTCGGCTTCGTTTCCGGTCATGGCGCCTTCTTGCGTCCGATCGCGACACCGGTGAAGGTCTGGTTCGCGTGCATGCCGACGAACTGCTCGCCGTAGGTGCTGAAGCCGACCACGTTGTTGTCGGCGAACAGCTTGCCGATGGCCGGCCTGGCTTGTGTGCGATCGGCCTCGAGCTGGCAGTGAATGCAGTCGAAGCCGAGCGTCAACTGCGGCTTGCCTATGTGTTGACGGATGTCTTCGAAGAGCCGGTGGCGACTGGCGAGCATGTCGGCCCCCTTCGCGACGCGCAGGACGACACCGCGCTCGACGGCGCAGTAGAGGGTCAGGCTGCCGTCCGGATTGGCGCAGCGGACGGAGCGGACGTAGTCGCTGCCGTCGTTGCGCACGACCAGCGGCGCGGCGGCGAAATGCGCCGAATCGAATTGGTCGAGCGGCAGACCGGTGACGCGTGCATACTCGACGGCGGCGGGGCGACCGTTGATCTCGCGGACCAGGCGGCGGGCCGGATCGGCATCGGTAACCACCAGCGGTTCGCCGGCGGCAACGAAATGGCTGGAGCGAAACACGGTGAATGGCCGCGACGTGGTCACCGTGGCCAGTACCGCCCGGTCGCCGCGGAAGCTGCCGTTGGCGAATACGTGCGTCGCGGCGAAGCGCCCGTCGTCGCCGGCCGAGCCGCCCACCACGGCAATGTCGCCGAGGGCGCGTTGCAGCAGGAAGGTCAGGCGCTCTTCGCGGCCGCAAAGGCCGTCGGCTAGGAGGAAGGCAAAGCTGCGCTCCGCTCGCCCGTCCACCGCTTGCAGCAGTTCGGTCGTCGCTTCGCGCGCGCAGACCTCGTCGAAGTCTGCCAGGCCATCGATGCAGGTCGTGGCGGCGGTGAAGCTGCGCGCGGGGATGCTGAATCCGGCCAGCGTGCCGGAACGGTAGCCGGCGGGACCGATCTCGCCGGACGTGGTGCAGCCGATCACCGGTATGCCCTTGAAGTGCGCATTGATCGCAGCGGCAAGCTCGTCGAGGTCGAAGTGGCTCGAGCAGAAGAACGCCACCAGCGCCGCCTTCGGCTGGGCGATGGCTTCATGCAACTCCGCCACCGCGAGTCGCGGATCGGTGGCGAGTGAATGTCCCGAATGCAAGGTGGCTCCCCATCGGCCTCGGTTGGCGCCGTGGCGGCGACCGACCGAATTTGCGCCAGTATAGTGCCATTGGCATCGACGGCGGTGTTCTTGCGACATCCGGCAAACGCGCTATGCTGCCGGCAGAAAAGCCAAGTAAAACGAGGGGACAACATGACCCAGCTCCTGAGCCTGGCGCGGGCGGCGCAACTGATCGGCGTCACGCGCGGTTCGCTGCAGGAAAAGATCCGCAACGGGGAATTGGCCGCCTTTGACGGCATGGTCACCAGCGAAGAACTGCTGCGCGTCTTCCCCGACATCGAGATCGAGGTAAGCGGCGCCTTCGAGCACGTCACCCGGATCAAGGAACAAGCCTTCGGCAAGCGCGTGCGGCAGCGGATGCTGCCGTCGCAGGAGGTGCTGGCGCAACGACTGTTCGCGCAAAGCCAGGAGCTCGACAGCGTGCGCCGGCACCTGGCGCGCTACCACGAGTTGCTCGGCAGGTTGAGCGAGCGCGTCGCGGCGATGGGCGATGCGGGGCGCGATTTGGGCGTGATGCTCGACGATGGCCTGGCCTTGGTGCTGGGCAGCCAGGACAAGGACGATACGGTGGCGGTCATGGATGAGATATTGCGCGTGATCACGGCCCAGGTGACGGTCCGGCCGTCGGGACACGAATTCTTCGTCGAGGGCTCGGAGACGATCCTCGAAGCGGCGCTGCACGCCGGCCTGGCGCCGGCATATGGCTGCGGCAACGGCAACTGCGGCTTGTGCAAGGCGCGCGTCGTGTCCGGCGAAACACGCCAGATCCGTAATACCGACTATCCGTTGTCGGAGGTAGAGCGGACGCAAAACTACAAGCTGCTTTGTTCGCACACGGCGGTCAGCGACCTGGTGATCGAGATGGTCGAGGCACAATCGGCGGCCGACATTCCCGAGCAGCAGATCGTCGCCAAGGTGAAGAGCGTGTCGCCGCTCGATGCCCACACCTTCCTGCTGCACCTGCAGACGCCCCGCACCAATCGCCTGCGGTTCATGGCTGGCCAGGGCGTTACGCTCGGCTACGCCGGCGGCAGCGTCGATTTTCGCGGCGACTATCCGCTCGCTTCCTGTCCCTGCGACGATCGCAATCTCCTGTTCCACGTCACCCGTGCCGACGCCGAGGCCGGCGACGGCTTTGCAGCGCGGCTGTTCGCCGGCGCGGTGCACGCGGGCGATGCCGTCGATGTCTGGGGACCCTACGGCGACTTCGTGCTGAAACCGGAATCCGGCCGTGCGCTGGCATTCCTGTGTTGCGACGCAGGTTTCGCGCCGGTGCGCAGCCTGGTAGAGCATTCCCTGGCGCTCGACGTGTTCCCTGCCATTACCGTCTGCTGGGCGGCGACGCGGCCGGGCGGCCAGTACCTGGCCAACCAGTGTCGGGCCTGGGCGGATGCACTCGATGGCTTCGATTACCTGCCGGTCGAGGCAATCGATGCCGCGACGGCCGGCCGCGCGGCGGTCGAGCGGCTTGCCGGCATGCGCGGGCTCGCCGAGTGCGACATCTATGTCGCCGGCGACGAGGCCTTCGTGGCGGCTGCGGTCGCGGACCTGAATTCAGCCGGAGTGCCGGAGGATCGGATTGCCGCGACGGTGCTCTGAACTAGAATAGCCGTGTCGCGTCAGGGGAGATCAGGGGCAATGCGCATCCGCAGCTTCATCATGTCGGCGTCCGCGCTGGTGGCCGTCGTGTTCTTTGCCGTCGGCTATTTCGCGATCAGCCGCATCCTCGAGCACTCGGTGCGCGAAGACGCGCGGCAGTCGTCCGCTGCCACCGCCCGCATTACGTTCGCCAGCATGTACGAATTGATGAGCACCGGCTGGAACCGCCGGCAAGCGGAACAATTCCTCGAGGCCGTACGCGGCGCCGCCCGCGATACCTCGACCCAGGTCGAGATCTATCGCGGCCCGGTGGTGGCGCGGGACTACGGCGACATCAAGCAACCGCCGCTCGACGAATCGCTCGGCAGGCTGCTGGCCGGCGGCCCGGCAACCACCGAGACGTCGGGCAGCAGCGTCCGCTACCTGATGCCGCTGGTCGCCGACGAGCGCTGCCTGCGCTGCCACGTCAGCGCACGGGTGGGGGCGACGCTGGGGGCCATCGAAGTACGCCAGGACTTCGCGGCACTGATCGCCACGGCCAACCGCGACTTCCTGCTCTGGCTGCTCGCCATCGCGCCGCTGGCCATGGCCATGGCCGCCGCCGTGGTCTGGAGGGTGAATCAGCGGCTGGAGCAGTCGATCGAAGTCGTCGATGCGGCGGTGACGCAAGTCGAGGCGGTTTCCGACCTGCGCAAGCTCGAGTTCGAGCGCCACGACCTCGGCTTCGACGAACTGAACCGGCTGTTCGGCCACCTCGGCGACCTGGTCGCCAAATTGCGCCGCGTCGCGGTCGACAAGGAAGTGCTGCATTTCGAGATTGGCCTGCTGGAGAAGTTCGTCATCACGTCGGAAGTGGTGCGCGACTGGGGCGACTACGTGTCCCGGCTGCTCGAGGACATCAATCAGGTGATGCACACGCCCGTCATGTTCTCGGTGTTCCAGGTCGGCGACGAGATGCTCGAGGTGGAGATCTTCTGGTCGCGGCCTCCCGACCAGGACACCCGCGCCATGGTCGAGGCCGAGGTGCGGCACATGATCGATATCGACGGCCGCTTCAACCACAGTGCCGACGTCGCGGTGCATCACCACTGCCCGGCCCAGGGCGAGCCCCTGAGCATGGACCTGGAGACCTTCGTCCTGCACACCAAGTCGCTGATGGTCGATCGGCCGAAGATCGGCGGCATCGTCGGCATCGGCGTGCATTCCGAGATGATCGAGGACGAAACGCTGCGCCTGGTCACCGACAGCATCCTGTCCACCATGCTCAATGTCGTCGGTTCTGTGAAGGCCATCCACAAGTACACGCGCGACATGGAGTACTACGCGACGCGCGACCCGCTCACCGACCTCTACAACCGTCGCGTGTTCTGGGAACTGTTCGAGTACGAAGTGGCGCGCGCTTCCCGCCATGGCTACGAGTTTGCCGTGCTGCTGGTCGACCTCGACAACTTCAAGCTGATCAACGACAACTTCGGTCATGCGGCCGGCGATGTGTATCTGCAGGGCGTGGCCAAGGCGATGAAGAGGACGCTGCGGCCAGGCGATATCTTTGCCCGCTACGGCGGCGACGAGTTCGTCGCCCTGCTGCCCGAGATCACCGCGGAAACGGCCACCGCCGTCGCCAATCGCGTGCTCGACGCCGCGGCCGCCGTCGAGCAATTCACCCCGGACGGCAGTCGGATCGCCGGCAGCGTCTCGATCGGCCTGGCCGTCTATCCGCTGCACGCGGACAACGCCAAGGATCTCTTCCTGTTTGCCGACAACATGATGTACAAGGCCAAGGGGGCGGGCAAGCACCAGGTCGGCGTGCCGGGCGAGCAGGAGGTGGCGGAAGTCTTCCGCGACATGACGGCGACGACGATGATGGTGGTCAAGGCCATCAACGAACGGCGCATCGTGCCTTTTTTCCAGCCGATCCTCGATGTCAGGCAAGACTACGTGGCCGGCTATGAGGTCCTGTCACGCCTGGAGCAGGACGGCACGCATCTGGAAGCGGCGCGTTTCATCGAATATGCCGAAAAGGCCGGCGCCATCCACCGCCTCGATACCATGGTCATGGAACAGGCGCTGCGCGAACTCGCCAGGAGCGGCTTTGCAGGCTACCTGTTCGTCAACCTCTCGCCGCGGGCGCTGGCCGTCGCTGATTTCCTGACGGTGCTGAAGCGGACCGTCGCCAATGCCGGCATCGAACCGGCGCAGGTGGTCTTCGAAATCACGGAGCGCGATACGGTGCGCAATATCTCCATCCTCGAGCGGATGGTGAATGAACTCAAGCTCGACGGCTTCAAGCTGGCGATCGACGATTTCGGCTCAGGCTTCTCGTCGTTCCAGTACCTGCGCCGCCTGCCGGTCGACTTCGTCAAGATCGAAGGCGATTTCGTCGTGAACATCCTCAACAGCGAGCGCGACCGCGCTTTCGTTCAGACCATCTGGCGCCTGGCGGCCGACCTGAAGATCCAGGTCGTTGCCGAACATGTCGAGGATGCCGAGGTGCTGGCGGAATTGAAGCGGATCGGCATCGAATATGCGCAGGGCTACCACGTCGGGCGTCCCGGAAGGATGATCGGCGCCTAGAAATGGTTGGGGGCCGCGGCGGTTTGGCGTTGCGTTGGGCCCAGTTCCCAACACACCAAACCGCGGCAGCCCCCAGGTTGATCTGTATGCCGAAAGTACTGTAGGCAATACTTTCGTCCGTGTCAACAGTATTAATCTGGCGTTAAGAGTATGTAATCCATGCCTGCTCCGGCCGTATGGTCTATTTCGCCGGTAGCATGAGTATGGCGCCATAAGGATTGCCGATGGCGGCGCGTGCCCGCTCAGTGCTATGTTCGCTGTCGTGAAGGAGAAAAGATTCATTCCCATCGCCGCGGCGGAAGAGCCGGCCAGCAGCGCGTGCAGCGAGGCCGAGGCCTTCGCCTTGATGGTGCTCGGCGACAGCATGGCGCCCGAGTTCGTCGAAGGCGACATCGTCATCATCGAGCCGGAAGGCCTGGCCGTCGACGGCTCCTATGTCCTGGCACAGACGGACGGCGAGTGGATATTCCGCCAACTGGCCAAGGTCGGCTTGTGCTGGGAACTGCGGCCCTTGAATCCGGCCTATCCGGCCGCAGTTATCCCCGACCTTGCCTGCGTCAAGGGCGTCATCATCCAGAAGAGCAAGCCGGGCCGCCGCAAGGCGAGCAAGCGCTACGTCGACTAATCCAGATTGAACGGAGTCCGCATGCCGTACTACCTCTACCGCGTCACCCAGAGCGGGCCGATCAAGCAACTGGCGAAGCTCACCCAGTACGACGTCTTCAAGGATGCCTCCACGGAAGCCAAGCGCCTGCGCAAGGAGCCCGACCTGCCGGTCGGTGCGCAGGTCAAGGTCATCTTCGCCGACAACGAATTGATGGCCGAAGACCTCCTCAACCAGGTGCGCGAAGCCGAACCCCTGACCGGGGACGACTGGTAGGCAGCCGGGTCGGCGATGGACGACGATGCCTTCCGGATGGCGCGCGACGATATCAATCGCCTGCCCTGCGTGTTCGAGAAGGCGCTGCTCTCCGGTTGCGCCGCATGTGAACTGTCGGCCGGCCTGGCACTGGCCGAGCGCCAGATCATCGCCTGCACCTCGCCGGTCGCACGGGTCGACTGCGGCCAGTTGGCGGCTTTGCTGCGCGAAAAGTCAGCCTTCGCGCTACGCCTCACCAGCACCCAGCGCATCCTGCCGCACGCCATGATGATGAAGATACAGTGCGGCGGCCTGCAAGGGCTCAAGCAGGTGCTCGATGCCGAAGCGCCGCTGCCTCAGGTGCGCGCGCTGGTGGTCAAGGGCCGCGAGCGCCACGGCGAACTCGCCGCACTGCCGTTCTCCGAGATCGTCAAAGGCGTTGCCGCCTTCCAGTTGCGCAAGAGGCGTAAATGATTGCCGGCATGGCACCCTTGATCGAGGCGGTGCAGCGGAACTGCCATATCGCCGACGCGCGCCATGCCCGCGAGATGACCTTGTGCACCTACCTGCTGGAAATGCGCGAGTACTACCGATGGGAACACGACATGCCGCCGGGCGCCACACTGCCGCGCGAGGACATCGGGCGCTGGATTTCCGAACGCGAGGCCCTCTGGGAGGGCGTCGTCGATGAGGAATTCGCGCCGCTGCCGGTGGCCGGCGCGCGGCACGACGCCTTTGCCGCCGTTGCGGTGAACGAGGCGCTGCTGCCGCAGGGACTGGTGTATGGCGCCGGCATCGGCCGCTTTCGCAAGCCGCATTTCTTTCTCGGTCGTCTCGCGAGAACCGAGACCCACGACGGCCTGCGCGTGCTCGTCTGCGATTGCGAGTATGCGCGTGACCTGACGGCGATACCGGCCGCGCTGCAAGGCGGCACGGTGATCGTGCGCCGCGAGGCGCTCCGCCAGTGGTTGTGGGAGAAGGCTGAGGCCTGGGGAGTGAAGCGGCAGGCCGGCGCCATGGCGCGGGCGTTGGCCGCCTACGATTACGATGCCGACCCGGCGGCGGCGCTGGCGCGCATGGCCGAACGCGAAACCGGCACGCTGATCCTCCACGAGCGTGGCGAACACGCGGCCGGCAAGCTGCTCGGGTCCGGTTGGGAAGAGATGATTGCCGCCTTCTCGTCGCGCCGCGCCGAGCTGGTCGTGCGTGCCCTGCGCGACAACCTGGCCGATTGCCTGGTCACGCTGCCGGCCTTGCTGGAACAGGCCGATGCAGCCTCGCTGCATTTCTGGTTCGCCAATTTCGACGGCTTGCGGCGCGACCTGTTTCCCCGCCTGGTCGCTGCCTACGAGCAAGGCAACGCTGCGGCGCTGGCGGACGCGTTGGCGGCGGGGCGCGGGCACTGGCTCCGGGTGGCGCAGGACGTCCTGCGCCAAGACGAAGGCCGTATCGCGGGCCTTGCCGCGGATTGCTCGCCGGTGGCCCTGTAGCGTCGCTAGCCCTTCGTCGCCAGGGCGGGTGCCGAGCGAGTCGACCTGGCGGGCAGCTCCGTCCAGCGATACAGCAGCGCGGCGGCGGCGATGCTGGTCAGCCAGGCAATCGCGATGCCGAAGGCATTCATCGCCGCGCTGGCCGGCCAGAGGCGCGCCACCACAGCGCCGACCAGCATGCAGACGGGATAGTGAATCAGGAACAGCGAGTAGGAAATGCGGCCGAGGAAGGAAACCATGGGGCTGTCGGCCCAGGCCGGCGCGATGCGGCCGCCGCGGCTCAGGATCAGCAGCGCCGCGGTCAGGCCCGCTATCAGGATGCGGCTGCGCCATTCGATGACCAGGGCCAGGATCGTCAGGCCGGCGATCAGCCCGACGGCCAAAGTGCGATCGGGACGGGCCGTCAGCCGCTCGGCCAGGATGCCCAGACCATAGGCGCCAAAGAAGTAGGGCGCCCAGATCTCCAGGTCCGGATTGCGATTGATCCAGGTGAGGGACATCACGATCAGGAAGCCGCTGGCGATCACCACGGGTGCGGCGGGATCGACCGGATTGGCGCGCCGCAGCGGCGCGGTTGCCGCGACCAGCAGAACCAGCAGGACGAAGAGCTGGAAATCGATGGCCACGTACCAGACGCCCGCGGACAGTGCATCCAGGCCGAGGATGTCTTGAAGCAGGAACAGGTGGGCGACGACTTGAAGGAGCGTCGGGGTCGCCGGGGTGTCGACATGCGGCATCAACTGTCGGGCTACCCAGGCGCAGGCGACGGCGCAGATCAATGCGACCACGTAGGGGCGCATCAGGCGCGAATAGCGCCCCCACAGCAGCGACGGGGTTGCACGGAGCTGCAGCTCGCCGAGCCGCGGCAGCAGCATGCGCGCGGCGAAGAAGCCGCCGACGACCAGAAAGGCGGGCACGGCCAGCAGCGCAAAGTCGCGGAACCAGCGTACGACGACCTCGGCCGATGGATATACTACGTCGGTCATTGGCCCGTAGAAGGCCAGATGGTGCAGGACGATGAGTTGCGAGGCGATGGCCTTGACGGCGTCGATCGCCGGCAGGCGGGCAGGTGATGCTGTAGACATGCCGAATTCTAGCCCAAGCCGCCAGTTGTCCACTGCATGTCGTCATATTGCGTCAAAGGGGAGGAGGCATGGCGGAAATCGGCCAGCAGCATGCGGGGGGCGTTCGAATTCGCCCGGCGACGCCGGGCGATGCCGAGGCGATATGCACCGGCTTTCGCGCCCGCCTCGCCGAGCTCGGCTTTGATCGCCATGTCCTGGAATCCACCGTCGACGGCTTGATCGCCTTTCGCCTGCGCGACGATGTCCGGCACGCGTGGCTTCCGGATTGGGATACGCTGGACATCGCCGCCCGCCTGAACTTCGACGTGGCCGGCAATCCGGTCGACCAGGAGCGCGAGATCGTCCTCGCCCTGCTCGGCGGCCCCGTAACCTTCGAATACCCGAGCCTGGCCGGCTTCGAGTCGACCCTGCGCGTACGCCGCAACATCGCCACCGCGGCGGCCAAGACGGCGCTCAGCTTCGACACCTCGAAGGCCGAACGACCGTTGGATTACTGGACCTACGTCGAGAACTGCGGCTTCACCTTGCTGCCCGGCAAGTCCATGGTCGAAGCCCTGCGCCTCACCACGCAGCCCGAGGCGTCGGGAACCCTCTATTCGTTTTCCTGCTACCGCGCCACCGAGTACGTGATCCTGCTCGGCATCGCCATGGAGCTGGCGACCTGCAACGCGCCGCTGCTGCAGCGGCTCGAGGACCAGTGGCGCCACTGCGCGATCATGTCCGGCCGCTTCCACGACGTCTTTCTGCACGAGTACGGCTCGATGGAGGCTCCGCTGCCGCCCCGCTACTACGTGCCCGGCGACCGTCTCTGGTTCCGCAATCCCGACGAGCGCTCCGCCGACGTGACCGGTTTCGAGGGCTCCTGGGTCTTCTATCACGGCGGCGGCCTGTTCACGAATTTCTGGAAGCGCGACTGCCCATACACCCTCGAATCGAAGTGCCTCGAAATCTTCCACTGGCGCGACGGGTATCGTTGCGAGCCGGGCGGCAAGCCATGGATGGACGAAGACGTCGTCGCCGAGCGCGTCCGGGCGACGCTGGCCGATCCGGAGCGCAAGCGGGACATCGTGGCGCGCATGCTGCGCTATCGCGATCCGCGCGGGGTCTATGCGGAGGGCGGCTGCATCGATACCACCCGCGAGTATCCGCGCCGGGTGTGTCCCGGCGATCCGGAACTGGTGCTCCCGGACATCGTGCCGATCGCGGCAGCGAAGTAGCGGCAGCCGGGCGTTCGCCTTGTAGAATGGCCGCATGACCGGCCGTGCCCATACCCACGAACGCGAGCAGGATTTCAGCGACGTCGACCGCGGCGCGTTGATCGCCGAACTGTCGCGCCTGGTGCCGAAGGCCAGCCTGCTCCACGAACTCGAGGACCTCAAACCCTACGAGTGTGACGGCCTCGCCGCCTACCGCCAGGTACCGCTGGCCGTGGTGCTGGCCGAGAACGAGACGCAGGTGATCGCGGTGCTGAAGACCTGCAGTCGCCTTGGCGTGCCGGTGGTCGCGCGCGGCGCCGGCACGGGCCTGTCGGGCGGCGCGCTGCCCCATGGCAACGGTGTCCTGCTCAGTCTGGCCAAGATGAAGCGTATCCTGCACCTGGACCCGGTCGCGCGCGTGGCGGTGGTCGAGCCGGGTGTGCGCAACCTTGCCATCTCCGAGGCCGCCGCGCCGCACGGCCTCTACTACGCGCCCGACCCGAGTTCGCAACTGGCCTGCACCATCGGCGGCAACATCGCCGAGAATGCCGGCGGCGTGCATTGCCTCAAGTACGGCCTGACGGTGCACAACGTGTTGCGCGTGCGGGGCGTGACCATGGCCGGCGATGCCATCGAGCTGGGCAACCATGCCCTCGACGCGCCGGGCTACGACCTGCTGGCAGTGATGATCGGCTCCGAGGGCCTGCTCGCCGTCGTCACCGAAGTGACCGTGAAGCTGGTGCCGAAGCCCGAGGCGGCGCGCGTGATCATGGCCTCGTTCGGCGACATCACTCACGCGGGCGATGCCGTGGCTGCGATCATCGCCGCCGGCATCATTCCGGCCGGCCTGGAAATGATGGACAAGCCGACCACGGCGGCCGTCGAACCCTTCGTCAAGGCGGGCTACGACCTCGATGCGGCGGCGATCCTGCTCTGCGAATCCGACGGTACGCCGGAAGAGGTCGAGGAAGAGATCGGTCGCATGCGCGCGGTGCTGGAGGGTAGCGGCGCCACCGGGATTCGCGTGTCCACGGACGAAGCCGAGCGGCTCAAGTTCTGGGCCGGGCGCAAGGCGGCTTTCCCGGCGGCGGGCACGCTGGCACCCGACTACTACTGCATGGACGGCACCATTCCGAGGAAGCGCCTGGGCGAGATCCTGGTCGCCATCGCCGGGATGGAGAAGGAGTACGGCCTGCGCTGCATCAACGTCTTCCATGCCGGCGACGGCAACCTGCATCCGTTGATCCTCTACGACGCCAATGTGCCCGGCGAGACCGAGCGCACCGAGGAATTCGGCGCCCGCATCCTCGAGATGTCGGTCGCGCTCGGCGGCACCATCACCGGCGAACACGGCGTCGGCTACGAGAAGCTGCGCGGCATGTGCGTGCAATTCGACAGCGACGAGCTGACGGCTTTCCACGGCGTCAAGGCGGCCTTCGATCCGCAAGGCCTGCTCAACCCCGGCAAGGCGGTGCCCTCGCTGCACCGCTGCGCGGAGTTCGGCCGCATGCACGTGCATCACGGCGATCTCAAGTTCCCGGACATCGAGCGTTTCTGATGAACGACCTGAGCGAGCAGTTCGTCGAGCGCATCACGGCCGCGAGTTCCGACCAGCCCCTGTGCATCCGCGGCGGCGGCAGCAAGGACTTCTACGGTGAAGCCCGGCGCGGCGAAGTCATCGATACGCGAGGCCATGCCGGCATCGTGGCCTATGAGCCGACCGAACTGGTGATCACCGCGCGCTGCGGCACGCCGCTAGCCGAGATCGAGGCGGCGCTCGCCGCGCAGAACCAGTTCCTCGCCTTCGAGCCGCCGACGTTTGGTGCTGGGACCGTTGGCGGCGCCGTGGCGGCAGGCCTTTCCGGGCCGCGCCGCGCCTCGGTGGGGGCGTTGCGCGACTACGTGCTTGGCGTGACCATCCTGAGTGGCGTACCACGACGGCTGACTTTTGGCGGCACGGTGATGAAGAACGTCGCCGGTTACGACGTTTCGCGCCTCATGGCCGGCAGCCTGGGCACGCTTGGGTTGATCCTCGAGGTCTCGCTCAAGGTGCTGCCACGCCCCGTTGCGGAAGCGAGCTTGCGCTTCGACCTGCCGCAGGCAAAGGCGCTCGACGCCTTGAACGCCTGGGCCGGCCAGCCGCTGCCGCTCTCGGCCAGTTGCTGGTGCGACGACGCGCTGACGCTGCGCCTCTCGGGGGCCGAAGCCGCGGTCGCCGCCGCGATGCGGCGACTGGGCGGTGACGGCGTCACGGATGCGGCGGCTTTCTGGACCAGCCTGCGCGAGCAGCGCCATGCCTTCTTCGCCGGCGACGAAACCCTGATGCGCCTGTCGCTACCCTCGAACGCGCCGCCGCTCGCCTTGCCCGGCGCGCAATTGATCGAGTGGGGAGGCAGCCAGCGCTGGTGGCGCGGCGATGCCGCGACCGCGCGTGAAGTGGCGGCCAAGGCAGGCGGCCACGCCGTGCTGTTCCGCGGCGCCGACAAGTCGGCGGGCGTGTTCCAGCCGCTGCCGGCGCCCATACTGAATATCCACCGGCGGCTCAAGGCCGCGTTCGACCCGCGCGGCGTCTTCAATACCGGCCGCCTTTATCCCAACCTCTGAGAAAGGAAACTTCATGCCCGCCATTACCACGGCCAGCGGCCTGATCATCGAAGACCTCACCGTCGGCGACGGCGCCGAAGCGAAAGCCGGCCAGTTCGTGTCGGTGCATTACACCGGCTGGCTGACCGACGGCAAGAAGTTCGATTCGAGCAAGGACCGCAACGACCCCTTCGAGTTCGGCCTCGGCGCGCGCCAGGTCATCGCCGGCTGGGACGAAGGCGTGCAGGGCATGAAGGTCGGCGGCACCCGCAAGCTGACCATCCCGCCCAACCTCGGCTACGGCGCCCGCGGCGCCGGCGGCGTCATCCCGCCCAACGCGACGCTGGTATTCGAAGTGGAACTGCTGGCGATCAAGTAGGCCGGGCAGGCGGCAGCGGGATAGGCTCGCCGCCCTTGCGCTTCGTGCGTACCACCACACTGCCGGCGAGCTTGTCGTGCCAGCCCTGCTTGCGGCGGTCGAAGGCGACCCAGACGAAGCCGAGGAAGAGCGGGATGATCGATACGAGATAGGCGAAGTAGCGGCCTATGCTCTGGCGCAGCGACAGCGTCGCGCCCGTTTCGGCATCGACCACGTGCAGCGACAGCGCCATCTTGCCCGGCGTCGCCTGCCGTGCGCGCCAGAACCAGATGGCGGCGACGAAGGGGAAGACCCAGGAGATCAGGAAATCGGCGGGACCGGCGAACATGCCGCCCTTGCCGATCTGCGGATCGAAATACTGCCAGCCGTAGATGGCGATCAGCAGCGGGAAGGTGATCGCCATGACCAGCACAGTATCGATCAGCGTCGCTCCCAGCCGCACCCAGAATCCCGCGTATTCGACTTCGTTGCTGTCCATGATTCCTCCGTTAAACGGGGCTAAGCCAGTAGTTTGAACTGCTCGCCATCAACCGCTTTGCGGTCGAACGTGACGGTGAATTCTGCGCCGAGCCGTTGATGCGTTCGCGCCAGAAGATAATCGGAGAAATCGGCATTGCCGCGACGAAAGTCCTGCAAGGCGAGAATCGCCAGGTCGGGCGATTCCACCTGGAATTCCCGGCAAGTCAGCAGCGCGTTGAGCGTATCGGCAACCTGCTCGCGGGAGTAGCGGTAGGCGCGGGCCAGTACCCAGCCGACTTCGCACAGCACCACGTGACCGATGATGCCCGGCCGCTCCCCGGAAAGATGCTCTTCGATGAAGTTATTGGCCAGCGCGGACTGGATCGGATCGTCCTGGGTGATGTAGCGCACCAGTACATTGGTGTCGAGGCCGATCACGAACGCACGGCCTGCGTGATCGCGGCGTCCATTTCCTCCAGGGAAACCGGAGTGGCCGGCTTGGGCAGCATGCCCTTGAGGCTGCGAACGGGCCGGGTCGCCGACAGCAGGAACAGGCGCCCATCGTCACCCAGGACGAATTCGACCCGATCGCCTGGGCTGAGGTGCAACGCATCCCGTGCCGGCTTGGGAATGGTCACCTGTCCTTTCGAAGTCATCGTGGAGAGCATAATTCTTACCAAATCGTCAAAGTATTACGATTCAGAATGCTACTACAGGTTAGAATTTTTTGTGAGGTGGCGTACCGCCACCACTGACTTTTTCGGAAGAGCATGTGCGGCATTTGCGGCGAATTGCGTTTCGACGGCGGCGAACCGGATCTGGGTGGCCTGCAGCGCATGATGGCGCGGCTGGCCCGGCGCGGGCCGGACCACGAGGGCGTCTATACCGACGGCCCGCTGGCTTTCGGCCATCGCCGCCTGGCGATCATCGACCTCTCGGCGCATTCCGACCAGCCGATGGTGGACAAGGCGCTCGGTCTGACGCTGGTCTTCAACGGCACCATCTACAACTACCGCGAGTTGCGCAGGGAACTGGTCGCGCTTGGCTACCGCTTCTTTTCCGAGGGCGACACCGAGGTCATCCTCAAGGCCTACCACGCCTGGGGCGATGACTGCGTCGAGCGCTTCAACGGCATGTTCGCCTTCGCGGTGTGGAACGAGGCCGAGCGTTCGCTGTTCATCGGCCGGGACCGCGCCGGCATCAAGCCGCTCTACTACGCGCAGAATGGCCAGCGCTTGTGCTTCGCGTCGACCTTGCCCGCGCTGCTGGCGGCGGGCGGCATCGATACCGCGCTCGATCCGGTCGCGCTGCACCACCACCTGACGCTGCACGCCGTGGTGCCGGCGCCGCGCACGCTGCTGAACGGCGTGCGCAAGCTGGCGCCCGGCCACGCGATGCTCGTCGATGTAGTGGGCAGAACCGAGACGCGTCCCTACTGGCATCTCAAGGCGCAGCGGCCGACGCCGCAGCTCGGCGAGCAGGCGTGGCTGGCGCGGGTGCGCGCCGCGCTGCTCGGCGCGGTCGAGCGGCAGCAGACGGCGGCCGACGTGCCGGTCGGCGTGCTGCTGTCCGGCGGCCTCGATTCCAGCCTGCTGGTCGGCCTGCTCGACCAGCTCGGCCATCGCGACGTGCAGACTTTCTCGATCGGCTTCGGCGACAAAGGGGATGAATCCGGCAACGAGTTCATCTACTCGGACGCCGTGGCCAACCACTTCCGCACTTGCCACCGCAAGTACATGATCCCCGACGCCGAGGTGCTGGCGGCGCTGCCCGAGGTGGTCGACCAGATGTCCGAGCCCATGGTCAGCCAGGACGTCGCGGCTTTCTATCTGCTGTCGCAACGCGTCTCGCAGTCGGTGAAGGTGGTGATGAGCGGGCAGGGGGCCGACGAGGTGTTCGGCGGCTACTTCTGGTATCCGAACATGGACGCGGAGTCCGGCACGCCGCTCGAAAAGTTCAGCCGCCACTACTTCGACCGCGACCACGCCGAATATCTGGCGACGGTGACGGATGCCTATGCGGTGCCGGACGTGACAGGCGAACTGGTCGCCGCACGGCTGGCCGAGCCGGACGCCGACAGCTTTCTCGACCGGGTGCTGCGCTTCGACGCGACCACGCTGATCGTCGACGATCCTGTGAAGCGCGTGGACAACATGACCATGGCCTGGGGCCTGGAGGCGCGCGTGCCCTTCCTCGACCACGAACTGGTCGAACTGGCCATGAGCATGCCGCCTGAACTCAAGCTGAAGGAGGGCGGCAAGTGGCCGCTCAAGGCCATCGCGCGCGGCCTGATTCCGGACAGCGTGATCGACCGGCCGAAGGGCTACTTCCCGGTTCCGGCCTTCAAGTATCCGCAGGGCCAGTTCCTCGAATTCATGCGCGGCGTGCTCGACAGCGACGCCTGCAGGTCACGCGGCTTGCTCCGGCGCGAGATGGTGGACAAGCTGCTCGCCGCGCCGATGGATCATTACACGCGCCTGCAGGGCGCCAAGGTCTGGCACCTGGCGCTGCTCGAAGCCTGGCTGCAGCGGCACGTCGATCGCGCATGAACGCCGTCCTGCACATCGATTTGCCCGATTGGCTTACCCAGGCCTGCGCCGAATGCCCGCCGCTGGCGAGCGAGGCCGAGCGGATGGCCTTTGTCGTCGAGCTGTCGCGGCGCAACGTCGAGACGCGCAGCGGCGGGCCGTTCGCCGCGGCTGTTTTCGAGATCGACAGCGGACGGCTGGTGGCGGCGGCGACCAACCTCGTCGTCGCCAGCCACTGCTCCGCCGCGCATGCCGAGGTGCTGGCATTGAGCTTCGCGCAGCAGTCGCGCGGCGATCACGACCTCGGCGCGGACGGGCTGCCTGCGGTGGAACTGGTCGGCAGTTGCGAGCCCTGCGCGATGTGCCTGGGCGCGATCGGCTGGTCGGGCGTACGCCGCGTCGTTTGCGCGGCGACGGGCACCGATGCCGAGGCGATAGGCTTCGACGAGGGCCCGAAGCCCGCCGATTGGTCAGGGGAATTGCGGCGCCGCGGCATCGAAGTCGTCGAGGGCGTATTGCGCGCCGAGGCGGTGGCGGTGCTGCTCACCTATCGGCAACTCGGCGGGTTGATCTACAACAGCCGCGCCGGCTCGGTATAGTGGCGCAATGGAAACCCACCTCGCCGATTTCCTGCGCCATGCCGAGGCCGGCCGCGAGGCCGAGGCCATCCTCAGGAAGTGCGTGCATTGCGGCTTCTGCACGGCGACCTGTCCGACCTACCAGTTGTTCGGCGATGAACTGGATGGCCCGCGCGGCCGCATCTACCTCATCAAGCAGGTGATCGAAGGTGCCCAGCCGACCGAGAAGACCCGGCTGCACCTCGACCGCTGCCTGACCTGCCGCTCCTGCGAAACCACCTGCCCCTCGGGCGTGCGCTACGGCCGCCTGCTCGACATCGGCCGCGAGATCGTTGCCCAGAAGCTGCCGCGTACCGGCATCGATGGTGTGATGCGCAAGGCGCTGACGGCGCTGCTGCCCCGCCCCGGCCTGTTCGGCCCGGCGATGAGGCTCGGCCAGGCCTTCCGGCCGCTGCTGCCCGGCATGCTCAAGGCCAAGGTTCCGGTCCGGCAGGATTCCGGCCCGTGGCCGGCGGCGACCCACAAGCGGCGCATGCTGGCGCTGGCCGGCTGCGTGCAGCCGGCGATGCTGCCCGGCATCAACGCCGCCACGGCGCGCGTGCTGGACAGGCTCGGCATCAGCCTGGTCGAGGCGCGAAATGGGAAAAATGAGGCCGGCTGCTGCGGCGCCGTGCGCCATCATCTCGACGACGTCGAAGGCGGCCGCGACGACGCGCGTCGCAACATCGACGCCTGGTGGCCCCACATCGAAGCAGGCTGCGAGGCCATCGTCGTCACCGCCTCCGGCTGCGGCGTGCACGTCAAGGACTACGGCCACCTCCTAAGGGATGATGCGCGCTATGCCGCCAAGGCCGAGCGCGTCGGGACATTGGCGCGCGATGTTTCCGAAGTCGTGGCAATGGAAGGCGAACGGCTGGCGGAACTGCTTGGCGCGTCACCACGGCTGACTTTTCAACGCATCGCCTTCCACTCGCCCTGCACGCTGCAACACGGCCTGAAGCTGAAAGGCGTGGCCGAAGGGCTGCTGACCCTGGCGGGCTTCGAACTGACGCCAGTCGTCGACAGCCACCTGTGCTGCGGTTCGGCGGGAACCTACTCGGTGCTGCAGGCCGAGATCGCCGGACAGTTGCGCCAGAACAAGCTCGCCGCGCTGAACGCCGGCAAGCCGGCCATGATCGCCAGCGCCAATATCGGCTGCATCACGCATTTGCAGGAGGCCAGCGACCTACCGGTACGCCACTGGATAGAATTGCTGGCAGAACGTTTGCATACTGGGGAGCCGACATGACGACAGCGGATGGCGGCGAAGACCGTCGGGTCAATGCGAGGATGCGGGAGCGGTTCGTCGAGATCTACGACATCCTCGAACCCTTCTTCGATCCGGCCAATTCCTGGGCAGGCCAGACGCACGAGCACCTTGCGTTTCGCGCCCTCCATGAGCGTTTCCCCGACCTCTCCGGCGAGGAGGTGCTGGTCATCGTCATTGCCGCCAAGCGGGTCTTCGGTTCGGGCGGCAAGCCGGTGCCCTGAATTGGCCGCTCAGCCGTTGTTCTTCACCATCAGCTTGGCTTCCGCCTCGGCCACCTTGGTGCCCGCTTGATTCACGCAAACGCCCGCGAACGAAACGATGCCTCCGTCATGCTTGGGCTTGTCGCTCTTGGCAGTGACGGTCCAGGTGGTCGTCAGGGTGTCACCCGCGCGCACCGGTTCCTTGAACCGGATGGCGTGCTCGAGATAGGCGATGGCAGTGCCATGGGTGATCATGCCCATCTGTGCCGCCATGACGTTGCTGGTCAGGTAGCCGTGGGCGATGCGGCCGCCGAAGCGGGTGCCCTTGCCGAAGCTCTCGTTGACGTGCAGGGGATTGAAGTCGCCGAACAGACCGGCGCCGAGGACGATGTGCGTCTCGGTGAGCGTCATGGTCGAGTCGAACTTGTCGCCCACCTTGAGTTCGTTGTAGCCGCGGCCAGGAAACATGGGAAGCTCCGATGATGAGTGATGGCGCTGAGTATAGCCGGGCTGGCGAGTTCGACTATGTGGTGGTCGGCGGCGGTTCGGCGGGCTGCGTCGTGGCCGGCCGGCTGGCCGAGAACCGTGGCGCAACCGTGGCCTTGCTCGAGGCCGGCCCGCGCGACTGGAGTCCCTGCGTGCATGTGCCCGCGGGCGTGGTCGCCACCGTACCCACCCGTCACTGCAACTGGGCTTTCAAGACCGAGCCGCAGGAGGCCTTCGGCGGCCGGCGCGGCTACCAGCCGCGCGGCCGCGTGCTCGGTGGCAGCAGTGCCATCAACGCCATGATCTACACGCGTGGCGTGCCGCAGGACTACGACGGCTGGGAAGTTCCCGGCTGGTCGTGGCGCGAGGTGCTGCCGTATTTCAAGCGCGCCGAAAACAATGAGCGCGGCGCCGACGACTGGCATGGCGTCGGCGGGCCGCTCAATGTCGCCGACCTGCGCTCGCCGAATCCCGTCGCGCGGCGCTTCGTCGAGGCGGCACAGGCTTGCGGCTATCCGCGCAACGACGATTTCAACGGCGCGATGCAGGAAGGTATCGGTTTCTATCAAGTGACGCAGAAGGATGGCCGGCGCTGCAGCGCTGCGCGCGCCTACCTGCACGGACAGGACAACCTGGCCGTGGTCACCGATGCGCAGGCGACGCGCGTGCTTTTCGAGGGCAGGCGCGCCGTCGGCGTCGAGTTCCAGCGCGATGGTCGCCGCGCGGTCGTGCGCGCGCGTCGCGAAGTCGTCGTCAGCGCCGGCGCCTTCCAGTCACCCCAGCTGCTGATGCTCTCGGGCATCGGACCCGGCGCGGCCCTGCATTCGCTGGGCATTTCGGTCCGCCATGATTCCCCGCAGGTCGGGCGGAACCTGCAGGATCACCTCGACTACGTGGCCTTGTATGCGTCGCGCAGCCTCGACCTGATCGGCATTTCACTGGGCGGCGCGCTGAAGGTCGCCGGCGAGGCGGTGCGTTATCTGGCGACCCGACGCGGCATGCTGACCACCAACTACGCCGAGGCGGGCGGCTTCCTGAAGACCGATCCGGCACTCGCATTGCCCGACATCCAGATGCATTTCGTGATCGGTCTGGTCGACGACCATGCGCGCAAGTGGCGCTTCGGCCACGGCATGAGCCTGCACGTGTGCCAGTTGCGGCCGGCCAGCCGTGGCGAAGTCACGCTTGCCAGCGCCGATCCGCTGGCGCGGCCGAGGATCGATCCGCGCTTCCTGTCCGCGCCCGGCGACCTGGCGGCGCTGGTCAAGGGGGTACGCATTGCCCGCCGCATCATGGCCGGCGATGCCCTGGCGCCGGTTCGCGAGGCCGAACTGCAGGCGCCGCGCGACGACAGCGACGCCGCCCTGGCGGAGGCGATCCGCGCCCGCGCCGACACCATCTACCATCCGGCCGGGACGTGCCGCATGGGCATCGACGCCGCGTCGGTGGTCGACGCGGAGTTGTGCGTGCGCGGCGTTGCCGGCTTGCGCGTTGCCGATGCTTCGATCATGCCGCGGCTGATCGCGGGCAACACCAATGCGCCCTGCGTGATGATCGGCGAGAAGGCGGCCAGCCTTATCCGCAGCACCCTATAATCGCGCCCATGCCGCTGACCATCGAAGCCTGTACCGCGCAACACATCGGCGACCGCACCGAGCAACAGGATCGGGTGGCGATCTTTTCCCATCCGAAGACCAAGGGCGCGCTGTTGGCCGCGCTGGCCGACGGCATGGGCGGCCACACCGGGGGCGCACTGGCGGCCGAGCAGGTGCTGCATGCCGCCAACAACAGCTTCAGCGCCATCGGCCTGACGCCCGAGCACGTGCGCGACATGCTGCAAACGGGGATCAACGACGCCCACGACGGCATTCGGCTGACGCGCTACACCAGCGAGCAGGACCCGCACAGCACCGCCTGCCTGCTGATCGTCCAGCCCGGCCGCGCCGATTGGGCGCACTGCGGCGACTCGCGCATCTATCACTTTCGCGACGGCCAACTGGTCAGCCGCAGCACCGACCACTCCTACGTGATGGATCTGGTGCAGCGCGGCTTCCTGACCGAAGCACAGGCCGAACAGCACCCGAACAAGAACATCCTGGTCTCCTGCCTCGGCGACAAGGAGGCACCGCGCATCGCCTACGGCAAGACCAACAGCCTGGCCGCCGGCGACTGCTTCCTGCTTTGCTCGGACGGCTTGTGGGCCTACTTCTCGGATGCCGAACTCGGCCGGATGCTGAAGGAGTGGGCACCGCGCAAGGCGGCGGAGTGGCTGATCGATGCGGCCCGCAAGCGCGCCCAGGGGCGCGGCGACAACTGCTCGCTGGCGATCGTCCGCATCAAGGAACTCGACCCGCTGCCGCCGCTGCCGAGCGGCCGCCGCTGATCAGCCGAGCCACTTGCGCCGCCAGAAGAGCAGCGCCAGAGTCGCGGCGACGCCGAGCATCAGGCCGATGACCAGGAAGAAGCCGTTCGGGTTGTCGAGCAGCGGCATGTGCCGGAAGTTCATGCCGAAGATGCCGGCCAGCAGTGACGAGGGCAGGAAGATCACCGCGATCACCGTCAGCACGCGGACTTCGCGGTTGACGCGATTGCTGACCGTCGACAGGTAGATCTCCAGCAGGCCGGCAATCAGGTCGCGGATCGTTTCCAGCGACTCGATCACGTGCACCGTGTGGTCGTAGATGTCGCGCAGGTAGGGCTGAACCTCGGCGCTGAAGAACCGGTTGCTGCGCGTCAGGCCGTTGATCACTTCGCGCAGCGGCCAGACGGCGCGGCGCAGGATGGTTGCCTCGCGGCGCAGGTGGTGCAAGGTACCCAGCACGCGCGAGCTGGGCTTCTTCATCAGTTCCTCCTCCAGTTCCTCGACCCGTTCGCCCAGGCCTTCCAGCACCGCGAAGTAGCGGTCGACGATGGTATCGAGCAAGGCATAGGCGAGGTAGTCCGCGCCGGCACGGCGGATCGGGCCGCGGTCCTGGCGCAGGCGGTCGCGAACCGGGTTGAAGTTGCCGGTCGGCTTCTCCTGGAAAGTCAGCACGAACTGTCTGCCGATCACGACGCTGACCTGTTCCGAGGTCACGCTCATAGACTTGTCGTCGTAGTCGAAGAAGCGTGCAACCACGAACAGGTAGTCGGCGTACTCGTCCAGCTTGGGGCGCTGGTCGGTATTGAGGATGTCCTCGAGGACCAGGGGGTGCAGATCGAAGCGCCGCCCGACTTCCGCCAGGATTTCCGGTTCGTGCAGGCCATAGACGTTCAGCCACTGGATAGGCTGCGTCGGCGTGCAGGCCTGGCATTCGGCCAGCGTGTCGAACTGCTTTTCCTCCAGTCCGTCCGATCCGTAGTCGACCAGCGTCACGCGCGCATGGTCGAGTTTGCGGTCGCCGAGATGCACGAGGGAGCCGGGCGGCAAGCCGGTCTTGGTTGAGCGCTTCTTGCGTCCTGCCATAAGTGGTTTTTAAGGGAATTGCCTAGGAATTTCAGTATGATCTTACCCTGCTACGCCGCTGCAGAGGGCATTGGCGGGTTCTGTGTCCAACTATAACAACAGCCTGTTGGAGGTTTTTCGATGCCACTCACCATTGGGGTTCCCCGCGAGACGTTCGCCGGCGAGAAGCGTGTTGCCACAGTACCGGACGTTGTCGAAAAACTGAAGAAGCTGGGCTTCTCGGTGGCCGTGGAAAGCGGCGCCGGGGATGCGGCCAATTTTGCCGACGACACCTACCGTGCCGCCGGCGCCGATGTGGTCGCCAGCGCCGCGGAACTCTTTGCCCGGAGCGACATCGTCTTCAAGGTACGCGCGCCCAGTCTGGCCGAAGTCGGGCTGCTCAAGGCCGGCACCACCCTGATCAGCTTCATCTGGCCGGCCCAGAACCCCGAACTCATGCAGGCCCTGGCTGCGCGCCAGGTGACGGTGCTCGCCATCGACGCCCTGCCGCGCCAACTCTCCCGCGCCCAGAAGATGGACGCCCTCACGTCCATGGCCGGCATCAGCGGCTACCGGGCGGTGATCGAGGCGGCCAACGCCTTCGGCCGCTACTTCGCCGGCCAGATCACCGCCGCCGGCAAGATCCCGCCGGCCAAGGTCTTCATTGCCGGCGCCGGCGTTGCCGGCCTGGCGGCGATCGGCACCGCGGCGAATCTCGGCGCCATCGTGCGCGCCAACGACACCCGCGCCGAGGTCGCCGATCAGGTCAAGTCGCTGGGCGGCGAATTCGTCAAAGTCGACTACGAAGAAGAGGGCTCCGGCGGCGGCGGTTACGCCAAGGTGATGTCCGAAGGCTTCCAGCAGGCCCAGCGCGAGATGTACGCGAGCCAAGCCAGGGACGCCGACATCATCATCACCACGGCGCTCATTCCCGGCAAGCCTGCGCCCAAGCTCATCACCGCCGAGATGGTGCAGAGCATGAAGCCCGGCAGCGTCATCGTCGACATGGCCGGCGAGCAGGGTGGCAACTGCGAACTCACTGTCCCCGGCGAAGCGGTCGTCCGCCACGGCGTCACCATCATCGGCTACACCGACCTGACCAGTCGCCTGGCCAAGCAGTCCTCGACCCTGTACGCCACCAACCTGCTGCGCCTGACCGAAGAGCTGTGCAAGGCCCAGAAGGAAAAAGGCGACGGCACCATCGATGTCAACATGGAAGACGACGCCATCCGTGGCCTCACGGTGATCAAGGACGGCGCCATCACCTGGCCGGCGCCGCCGCCCAAGCTGCCCGCCGCCCCGCCGCCCAAACCGGCGGCTGCCGCTGCCCCCCCTGCGCCCAAGGGCCACGGCCACGGCGCCGGAGCACCGATGGCCGGCAGCACCATGGCCGTCGTCTTCGGGGGCGGAGGGGCACTGTTCTGGCTGATCGGCGCCTTCGCCCCGGCGGCATTCTTGAGCCACTTCACCGTCTTCGTGCTGGCCTGCTTCGTCGGCTACATGGTGGTCTGGAACGTCACGCCGTCCTTGCACACCCCGCTGATGAGCGTCACCAACGCCATCTCCAGCATCATCGCCATCGGCGCCCTGATCCAGGTCGCGCCGCCGCTGACGAGTGACGTAGCCGGCAGGCCGGCCACCCTGATCCTGGGCATGGCCGTGCTGGCCCTGGCGCTCACGGCCATCAACATGTTCGGCGGCTTCGCCGTCACCCGCCGCATGCTGGCGATGTTCAGGAAATAAGCCCATGAGTTCCAGCCTCGCCACCGTCGCCTACATCGCCGCCATCATTCTCTTCATCCTCTCGCTGGGCGGCCTCTCCAATCCCGAAACCGCCCGGCGTGGCAACGTCTACGGCATGATCGGCATGGCCATCGCCGTGTTGGCCACCATCTTCGGTCCGCGCGTCACCATGGCCGGCATCCCCTGGATCGTCGGCGCCATGGTCATCGGCGGTTCGGTCGGCCTGTTCGCCGCCAAGAAGGTGCAGATGACCCAGATGCCGGAACTGGTCGCGCTGATGCACAGTCTGGTCGGTCTGGCGGCGTGTCTTGTCGGCTTCGCCAGCTACGTCGACACCTCGATCGTCCTCACCGGCGCGGAGAAGTCTATCCACGAACTGGAGATCTACGTCGGCATCTACATCGGCGCCGTCACCTTCTCCGGTTCGATCATCGCCTTCGGCAAGCTGTCCGGCAAGATCGGCGGCAAGCCGGTATTGCTGCCCGGCCGCCATGCCATCAACGGCATCGCCGCACTGGCCGTGTTCTATTTCGGCTACGCCTTCCTGCAGGCGCACAGCCCGGCCGACGGCCTCACGGCGCTGACCGTGATGACCGTGCTCGGCCTGCTGTTCGGCATTCACATGGTGATGGCCATCGGCGGGGCCGACATGCCGGTGGTGGTGTCGATGCTCAACTCCTACTCGGGCTGGGCGGCGGCGGCCACCGGCTTCATGCTGTCCAACGACCTTTTGATCGTGGTCGGCGCCCTGGTCGGCTCCAGCGGCGCGATCCTCTCCTACATCATGTGCCGGGCGATGAACCGCAACTTCATCAGCGTCATCGCCGGCGGCTTCGGCACCGGCGGCGGCACGGCCGCCAAGAAGAAGGACGGCGAGCCGCAAGGCGAGGTCACCGCCATCAGCGCCCTGGAGACCGCGGAACTGCTGAAGGAAGCCAAGAACGTCGTGATCGTGCCCGGCTACGGCATGGCGGTGGCCCAGGCGCAGCATGCAGTCTTCGAGATCACCCAGTTCCTGCGCGAGAAGGGCGTCAATGTCCGCTTCGGCATCCACCCGGTCGCGGGCCGCATGCCCGGCCACATGAACGTGCTGCTCGCGGAAGCCAAGGTGCCCTACGACATCGTGATGGAAATGGACGAGATCAACGCGGACTTCCCGGAGACCGACGTCTCCATGGTGATCGGCGCCAACGACATCGTGAACCCGGCCGCCCAGGAAGACCCGAC
The DNA here is from genome assembly GCA_016235765.1 of Rhodocyclales bacterium. Lineage (GTDB taxonomy): Bacteria > Pseudomonadota > Gammaproteobacteria > Burkholderiales > Rhodocyclaceae > Fen-999. The sequence goes on from JACRIZ010000058.1 coordinate 32,347, forward strand.
CAGCCCCATCGCCGGCATGCCGGTGCTGGAAGTCTGGAAGGCCAAGACCTCGATCATGATGAAGCGTTCCATGGCATCCGGCTACGCCGGCGTCGACAACCCGCTCTTCTACAAGGACAACAACCGCATGTTGTTCGGCGATGCCAAGAAGACCTTGGACGAGGTGCTGACTGCACTGCGGGCCTGAGCCCTTCAATGCGCTTCACGACAAAACGCCCACGATTGCGGGCGTTTTGCTTTGAGCATGCCGCTGGAGGCGTCCTGCGACGGCTGACTTTACGGAGGTAGAATCGCCGTGTCCATGCCTGAGACAGTATCACCTGCCAGAATGAACAGATCGCAAGCCCTGCAGGTGCTCACCGCAAACAAGGCGGTGCTGGCCGAGCGCTTCGGCGTGTCGCGGCTTGCCCTGTTCGGCTCGTTTGCCCGCAATGCGGCGCGGGACGACAGCGACGTCGACATCATCATCGGCTTCGACGGCCCGGCAACCTCCGACCGTTATTTCGGCGCTCAGTTCTTCCTTGAAGACCTGCTCGGACGCAATGTCGATCTCGTCACGGAAAAGGCCATGCGTACCGAACTGAGACCCTTCATCGAGAAGGAAGCCATCGATGTCTGACGTGCCGCCCCGCGAGTGGCGCTTCTACATCGACGACATGATCGCCTGTGCGGAGCGGGCGATCTCATACACCGAAGGAATGGACCAGGAGCGCTTCGTTGCCAGCGGGCTGAACTACGACGCGACCATTCGAAATCTGGAACTGATTGGCGAAGCCGCCACCCACATTCCCGATGCGGTCCGAGAGGCACATCCCGGCATCCCCTGGCGGCAGATCGTCGCCATGCGCAACCGGCTGATACATGGCTGGAGTTGCCCTTCACAAGCTCAAGATTGGGCGACCGCAGTACCTTTGACAGCAGACGACCAACTTGCCGTATTTGGCCGTCTGTTAAAATGCGCCCATGGAGTATTTCCCCCCGCAAAACCCTTCGGTCTTGACTCTCACGCTTTCCTCGCGGCCGACTCCGCCCTGATTCCACGTTGACTCGTCTGCTTTGGCCTCTTGAAGGTTGAAGCGTTTTCGGCCTGCCCGAAGGCAGGGTGCGTCGGTGTCATCATTAAATCCCCAACATGATCAACATAAAAACCCTCCGCCGGGACTGGCTATCCAATGTCCGCAACGATTTGCTCGCCGGCCTCGTCGTCGCGCTGGCGCTGATCCCCGAGGCCATCGCCTTTTCCATCATCGCCGGAGTCGATCCCAAGGTCGGTCTTTATGCTTCCTTTTGCATCGCCGCCGTCACCGCCTTCACGGGCGGCCGGCCGGGTATGATCTCGGCTGCCACCGGCGCAATGGCGCTGCTGATGGTGATGCTGGTCAAGGAGCATGGCCTGCAATACCTGCTCGCCGCGACCGTCCTTACCGGCGTGCTGCAAATCCTCGCCGGTTGGTTCAAATTGGGCGCCCTGATGCGCTTCGTCGGCCGCGCCGTCATCGTCGGCTTCGTCAATGCGCTGGCCATCCTGATCTTCATGGCGCAGTTGCCCGAACTGACCAACGTCAGCTGGGTGGTCTATGTCATGGTCGCCGCTGGCCTGGGCATCATCTACCTGTTCCCGCTTGTGACGAAAGCCGTGCCCTCGCCGCTGGTCGCCATCGTGCTGCTGACCGTTGTTGCCATCGCGCTCGGCCTCGACATCCGCACCGTCGGCGACATGGGCGAGTTGCCGAACGCCCTGCCGGTGTTCCTGCTGCCCGAAGTGCCGCTGAACTGGGAGACGCTGAAGATCATCTTCCCGGTATCGGCGACGCTGGCGGTAGTCGGGCTGCTCGAATCATTGATGACGGCCTCCATCGTCGATGAACTGACCGACTCGACCTCCAACAAGAACCGCGAATGCGTCGGCCAGGGCATCGGCAACATCGCTTCCGGCTGCGTCGGCGGCATGGCCGGCTGCGCGATGATCGGCCAGTCGGTGATCAACGTGAAGTCGGGCGGGCGCGGCCGGCTATCGACGCTGGCGGCGGGCGTGTTCCTGCTACTGATGGTGGTGTTCCTCGGCGACTGGGTATCGCGAATCCCGATGGCGGCGCTGGTCGCCGTAATGATCATGGTCTCCATCGGCACCTTCAACTGGGCCTCGATCCGCGACCTGCAAAAGCATCCGAAGAGCTACCGCGTGGTGATGCTCGCCACCGTCGCCGTGGTCGTCGTCACGCACGATCTGGCGCAGGGCGTGTTGGTCGGCGTGCTGCTTTCCGGCTTCTTCTTCGCCGACATGGTGGGCAAGGTGCTGCACGTCTCCTCGCGCGCCGTGGAGGAAGGCCGCGTGCGCCACTACCACGTGCTCGGCCAGGTGTTCTTCGCCTCGTCCGATCGCTTCGTCGCCGCCTTCGACTTCAAGGAGGTGGTCGAGAAAGTGCGCATCGACGTCAGCCGCGCGCACTTCTGGGACATCACCGCCGTCAGCGCGCTGGACAAGGTAGTGCTCAAGTTCCGCCGCGAGGATACCGAGGTCGAGGTGATCGGCATGAACGAGGCGACCGCCACGCTGGTGGATCGCTTCGCCGTGCATGACAAGCCGGACGCTGTCGAACAGTTGATGCATTGATGAGCACATGAACATGGAAATGGACAAGAAAGTACTCGCCTGCGTCGACCGCTCGCACTTCGCCGACTACGTCGCCGATTACGCCATCTGGGCCGCGCAGCGTCTCAAGGCACCGCTCAAGTTCCTGCACGTCATCGACCGCCACCCGGAAATCGGCTCAGGCGAGGATCACAGCGGCGCCATTGGCTTCAATGCCCAGGAAATGCTGCTCAAAAAGTTGAGCGACGCGGATGCCCAAAAAGCGCACGCTGCCCACGAGAACGGCCGGCTCTTCCTCAACCGCCTGCGCGAACGCGCGCTGGCCGCCGGCATCGTCGCGCCCGACATGAAGCAGCGCCACGGCGAGCTGGATGAGACACTGGTCGCCCTCGAAGCCGAAGTTGAACTGTTCGTCTGGGGCCGACACGGCGAAACCTCGGAGACCGCCCAGCCGAAACGCAATCTCGGTCGCAATGTGGAGCGTGTGGTGCGCGCCCTGCGCACGCCGATCCTCAGCGTCACCGACAGCTTCCGTCCGCCGCAGCGGACGATGATCGCCTTCGACGGCGGCAGTCTGACGCGGCGGGGCGTCGAGTATGTCGCCGCCAACCCGCTGTTCGCGGGGCAGACGATTCATGTGCTGATGTCAGGTCAGGTGCGTCAGGACAACCCGAAGCAAATGGCCTGGGCACACGAAACGCTCGCCGCCGCCGGCCGCGAAGTCGTGCCCCTGCTGATTCCCGGCGAGGTCGGCGGCGTCATCGCCCGCACGATCGAGGAGCGGGACATCGACCTGCTGGTGATGGGCGCCTATGCGCACTGGCCGCTGCGCAGTCTGCTGTTCGGCTGCATGACCAACACCATGCTCGGCTCGTCGGGTATTCCGACCCTGCTGATGCGATGAGCAACCCACAGCAGGTGCTCGAAACCCGTCTGGCGGGGCTGCGCGAGGAACTCACGCGCACCACGGCAGCCGCCGCGACGGTGGAACTCGACCAGACCACGCAGGGTCGCCTCTCGCGCATGGACGCCATGCAGCAACAAGCCATAGCGGCCAGTCTCGCCGAACGCCTGCGTACAGAAATCCGCAAGACCGAGGCGGCGCTGGATCGCGCCGCCGCAGGCACGTATGGGGACTGCTGTCGCTGCGGAGAGAAAATCGCTGCGGCACGATTGGCAGCAGACCTGGCAACACCTTTTTGTTCTAGTTGCGTGAGCGCCTAAATCCGTAATTGCATTTGGCGGCCGCTATGCGTCCGATGGCTGTCACTGGAGAATGATGTCGACAATGTCTCTTCAGGGCACGTAGCCGCCGAATACAGGCGTACCGCCACGGCTGACTTTCCCATTGCTCAGGCACGCGCCCGTCAGTTGGAGTAAACTGCAGTCCTTACCAAGATGGATGTTGTAAGGAACAGGAGCCGCACATGACCGCTGCCGCGACGCTGACAAGTAAAGGCCAGACCACGATTCCGAAGGAGATTCGGGATGCTTTGGGGATGAAGGCCGGCGACAAGATGACATTCACCGCGATGGCGGATGGCACGGTCGTCGTGCGGCTGAAGAATCGGAGTGTTTTGGAGCAGGCCGGTTCGCTTGCCCGGACCGGAAGAAAGCCGGTGCCGCTTGATCGGATGACGCCCTGGAAGTAATGTCGTGCTCGGTATCGATACCAATGTCCTGGTTCGCTTCCTGACCAGGGACGAACCGGGGCAATACGAACGCGCGCGGCGGATCATTCGCCAGGGCGCGAGCGACCCTGACGGCATCTACATCAACCAGTTGGTCTTGCTGGAAACCGAATGGGTGCTGCGCAGCGCCTATGGACTCTCCAAGGCGGAAATCGTTGCCGCGATCTCCGCCTTGCTCGATGCCCACGAACTCGTGTTTGAGGACGAACCGGCCATCGAGGAGGCGCTGTTCTCCTGGAAGAAGTCGAACGCCGATCTTGCGGATTGTCTGATTGGCGCAAAAAACCGCCGAGCCGGATGCCGGGCAACGGCGACCTTTGATGCGAAGGCCGCCAAAGTGCCCGGATTCGTCTCGGCTTAGTCTGAAGGCTCCGCCTGCCTACTTCTTGCCGAAGCCACCCAGCAGGGCGGCGACCGGCCGCAGCGGCCGCTTGGGCGGCAGCCCGTCGGTAGCCTTGGCAGGCGTGTCGTCGGGACTTACTTTCGCCTCGTAGGGTTTGTGGAAGTCGAAGCCGTCGGCGGCGACTTTCGGCACATGGGCTGCCGGCGGCGGCAATTGCACCGATGCCTTCGGGCCGTGGCGCTCGCGCTCGCGATGGGAGTGGCCATGGCCACCGCTGCCGCTGCGGCCGCGGCGATCGCTTTCGACGGCGGCGCTAGTGGAGAACTCGGGCAGCGCTATCTGTTCGATCTTGAACTTGATCAGGCGCTCGATGTCGTTGAGGCGCGACTTCTCCTCCGGCGCGACCAGCGACGTCGCGTCGCCCAGCTTGCCGGCGCGGCCGGTGCGGCCGATGCGGTGCACGTAGTCTTCGGCGACGTGCGGCAGTTCGTAGTTGATGACGTGCGGCAGGTCGTCGATGTCGAGGCCGCGGGCGGCGACGTCGGTGGCGACCATGACGCGCGCCGTGCCGGACTTGAAGGCTTCGAGTGCCTCGGTGCGCTGCTGCTGGCTCTTGTCGCCGTGGATGGCGACGGCGTTGACCCCCTGGCGCTCCAGCCAGGTGGCGAGTCGGGCGGTGCCGAACTTGGTGCCGACGAAGACCAGCGCCTGCATGGTGGGCGCTTCGTTGACCATGTGCAGCAGCAGGTGGCGCTTGCGGTCGGCGTCGACCTGGTACATGCGGTGGGTGATGGTCTCGGAAACGGTGTTGCGGCGCGCGACCTCGATGAGCTGGGGATTCTTCAGCATCGTGTCGGCGAGCTTCTTGATCTCTTCCGAGAAGGTGGCGGAGAACAGCAGGCTCTGGCGCTCCTTCGGCAGCATGGCCAGGATGCGCCGGATGTCGGGGATGAAGCCCATGTCGAGCATGCGGTCGGCTTCGTCGAGGATGACGAACTCGACCTGGCTGAAATGGACGCTCTTCTGCTGGACGTGGTCGAGCAGGCGGCCGGGCGTGGCGACCACGATTTCGCGGCCTTCGCGCAGTTCGGCGGTCTGCGGCTTGATGTCCACGCCGCCATAGACGCACACCGAGCGCAGCGGCAGGTGCTTGCCGTAGGTAACGACGCTTTCATGGACCTGCATGGCCAGTTCGCGCGTTGGCGTCAGGATCAGGCAGCGCACCGGGTGGCGCGCGGGCGACGAACTGGTGTTGGCGTGGCGGGCGATCCGGTGCAGCATCGGCAGCGTGAAGCCGGCCGTCTTGCCGGTGCCGGTCTGGGCGCCGCCCATGACGTCGCGGCCGGCAAGGATGACCGGGATGGCCTGTGCCTGGATGGGCGTGGGCTCCGTGTAGCCGGCGTCTTCGACGGCCCGGAGCAGTTCGGGCAACAGCCCGAGGTCAGCGAACTTCATTGAATCTCCCGAAGCGGCCTGCCCGCCATCCACGAGGGGGCGGGTACCGGTTCAGGCGATAGGTGTGGATGAGCAGAACTACCTTGGATTTACCTGAGGTGAGCGCCAACCGGCAGGGCGCGTGCGCGGCATTCTACCGGAATCGGCCCTGCCGATGCGGGTTTTGCTCAGGTGAAGCGGCGCGGCCGCGGTGGTTCCGGGTCTTCCGGCGCTGCGCTGCGCTTTGCCCCGGCCTTCTTCTCGTTTTCCGGGGCCTTGGGCGGCTCCGCCGGCTTCGCTTCCTCGCCGCCCGTGGGGGCGTCGACCAGGTCGGGCACTACAGGGCGGATGTTGTTCTCGCGCATGTAGGCGTCCATGTCGCGCCAGCCCGCATATACGGCAGACCTGAGCGCCTTCGGGTTCATGACGTAGCAGTCTTCCAGCGCCCGGCCGGAGTGCCGGCAGGCGCCGCCGACGGCCTTGCCGTCGGCTTCCTTGGCTTCGGCGATCCTCGGGTCGTCGCCCATCCCGGGAATCTCACAGCCGGCCAGGACAACGGCCAGGGCAGTCAGGGTGAGGAGGCTACGGCAGCGCATGTGAATCCTTCGCATTGAAGCGCAGATGCCTGATTCTACGGCATTTGCCGCTCAGGCTTTAGGCTTCTCGTGACGCCGGTCGCCACCCTTGCGTCGTTCCGGGCCGCGATAGCGCGGATCCTGGCGCTTGCGGCGCTCCTCCTTGCGCCCGAGCACGTGCTGCGGTGCCGGCTGCGGGTGGGCCACGTCCTCGATCACATGCATGATGACGTTCGCCTCTTCCGGCGGGATGTGGTGCAATTCCTCGATCAGGTGACGGTCTGCGGCGGATACGGTGCCGCGCAGCAGCCCGAAGACCAGCCAGGCGATCAGCAGGTTGATCGCAATCAGGATCATTTCGAGATAGAGGAAGGGCATGAAGAATGCCCGGTGGCGCTTGTCGCCGAACACGAAGTAGAAGCCGTCGAAGCCTTCCGGGGGCACGCGCACCATCGACGGATAGGGCTGGAAAGGCGGGAACAGCAGGATGAGGGCAATGTTCGCGATGCCGAACAAGGCCAGCCCGCGGAAGGCGGCGCTCTCGCCCAGGTCGATTTCGGCGGCGTCCTTGGCATTGAGCGCCAGCCAGGCGGCCAGGGCGTTGGCGAAGACGAAGAACATCTCGATGGTCAGCAGTTCCTGGTGGATGATGCGGCCCTGCGGCGCCATCAGCACGAAATAGAAACTCTCGAAGCTGCGGAATGCGCCGCGCTGGATGGGATTGTCCAGGAAGGGCGGAAAGAGCAGCAGCAGCAGCAGGTTGAGCGCCGCCATGACGGCGACGGCTTTCTGGTGTCTATTCATTTTGGTTCTTCGGCCACCTCTTTTGCCGATTATTGCAGCGAGTGCGGGCCACCGCAAGGGTGACGATTGACAGCCTGCCGTCGCTTGCACTACAACGATCTCCTCCCGCCAACTTTTCGGACGAGACGGCCCATGCGCAAACTGATTGCCACCCTGATTCTGACGACGGCGGCGACCGCCGTTCCCGCCCAGGAGATCGTGCTCCGCCATGCGCTGGGCGGTGCGGCCCGCGAGGCGCTGGCGACGCAGGTGTTGCGTTTCAACGACGCCCAGAAGGGCCGCGGCAGGGTGGTGCTCCAGAACCTGGCCGAGGTTGCCGACAAGCAGAAGCTGCCGCACCTGGCCCTGCTGGACGACGACGATGCGCGCGAGTTCTTCGATTCGCAGCCGCGTTACAAGCCGATGTCCGGCGTGATGAAGGAGAGCGGGCAGCCCTTCGATGCCCGTGTTTTCCTGCCGCAGATCGCCGATGCCGTGGATGACCTCAAGGGCCAGCCGCAGGCCCTGCCCATCGCGCTGGCGCTGCCGGTGCTGTTCTACAACAAGGAAGCCTTCGCCAGGGCCGGGCTGAATCCCGCCGCGGCGCCGCGCACCTGGCAGGAGATACAGAACGCCGCCGGCGCACTTGCCGACGCCGGTGTCGCCTGCCCGCTGACCTCCTCGCGCTTCGCCTGGGTGCACCTGGAGAACCTGTCGGCCCAGCACGGCGAACCGGCCGTGGTCAAGAGCGGCCGCGGCGAACGGGTGTCCTTCAACAACCTGGTGCACGTGAAGCATCTTGCCCGTCTCGCCAGTTGGCAAAAGAGCCGCTACTTCCACTACTTCGGCCCCGGACGCGAAGGGGACGCCAGGTTCAAGTCCGGCGAGTGCGCCATGCTGACCGGCGAGTCGGCCTTGCATGGCGAGCTGCGCGGGTCGCCGTTCCAGATCGGCGTCGCCGCGCTGCCCTATTACGACGACGTGCGCGGCGCGCAGCCGGGCAATGTCCTGCCGGACGGGGCTTCGCTGCGCGCCCTGCCAGGCAAGAAGAAAAACGAATACCAGGTCGCCGCGCGCTTCGTCGCCTTCCTGATGCAGCCGCAGGTGCAGCGCGACTGGGTTCGTGCCACCGGTTTCCTGCCGATGACGCCCGCCGTCCTCGACGAGCTTGCCGCCGCAGGCGTTTCGCCGGCAGTGATCGAGGCGGCGAGAAAGCGCCTGGGCGCGCCGAAGCGGGCCGATACGCGGATGCGCTCCGGCTTCGCCCGCAATCGGGTGCGCGCCATCCTCAATGAGGAGATCGAGATGGTCTGGAAGACCGACCGGCCGGCCAAGGAGGCGCTCGACGTGGCCATGACGCGCGCCAACGCGGCGCCGAAGTGACATGCACTATCCGCAAATCATCGCCCATCGCTGCGGCGGCGTGCTGGCCGCGGAGAACAGCCTGGCCGGCCTGGCGGCGGCGGCGCGCATCGGCTGCCGCGGCGTCGAGTTCGACACCATGCTCTCGGCCGACGGCGTGCCGGTGCTGATGCACGACGACACGGTCGACCGGACCACCAGCGGCCACGGCGCGGTAGCGCGCCTGACCGTGGCCGACCTGCGGCGACTGAATCTGCGCGGTGAACCGGTGCCGTTGCTGGCCGAGGCATTGGCACGCTGCGCCGAACTGGGCCTGTGGGCGAACATCGAGATCAAGGTCGCTACGGGCTGCGACGAGGCCGAACTGGGCCGGGCGGTGGCCCGGACGCTCGCCGAAAGCTGGAACGGCCACGGCGTGATCTCCTCGTTCTCGATACCTGCGCTGCTGGCCGCGAAAAGTCAGCCTTCGCGCCACGCTGCCTTTGCGCTGCTGGTCGACGATCTGCCGGTCGATTGGCAGGCTCAGGTGCGCGAGATCAACGCCATCGCCGTGCACATGGACGCGACGTTTGCCACGCCGGACAAGATTGCCGCGGTGCGCGAGATCGGCCGCGCGGTCGCCTGTTACACCGTGAACGAACGTAGCGAGGCCGAGCGGCTGCTGAGCTCCGGCGCCACGGCCATCTTCACCGATCACCCGGAGTTCTGGGCGTCCACGGCCGCCTAGGGCGCTTCTTCACAAAAACTTACACTTGGCGCGCTTGCCTTACAGTTGTCCGCTGGCCTTGTACTCCGGCGATCCGTAATCTGGGCTCCGGGATAACCCAATCACCCCTCAAGGAGGTAAGACCATGAAGACCCAGCTCATCGCCGCCGCCATCGCCGCCGTCATCTCCGTTCCCGTCTTCGCCCAGGCCAACACGCCGGGCATCGACCAGCGCCAGGCCAACCAGGAGCGCCGCATCGACCAGGGCGTCGCCTCCGGCGAGCTCAACGCCCGCGAAACCGCACGCCTCGACCGCGGCCAGCAGCGCGTCGACAACATGGAAAACCGTGCCAAGTCCGACGGCGTCGTCACCCGCGGCGAGCGTGCCAAGATCCACGCCGTGCAGGACCGCCAGAGCGCCCGCATCTACCGCCAGAAGCACGACCGCCAGCGCGCCCGCTGAGCGCATCGCTCCGCCCCGAAAAGGCCCGCCCCGCGGGCCTTTTTTCATGGCTGTTCGCGTAAAATCAGCGGATTACGTCGACCCCAGCATTTGCCATGAAAAGTTCAGAAATTCGCCAGGCCTTCCTCGACTTCTTCGCCAGCAAGGGCCACCAGATCGTCGCCTCCAGTTCGCTGGTGCCGCACGAGGATCCGACGCTCCTGTTCACCAATGCCGGCATGAACCAGTTCAAGGACGTCTTCCTCGGCTTCGACAAGCGTCCCTACAAGCGCGCCACCACCTCGCAGAAATGCGTGCGCGCCGGCGGCAAGCACAACGACCTCGAAAACGTCGGCTACACGGCGCGCCACCACACCTTTTTCGAGATGCTGGGCAACTTCAGCTTCGGCGACTACTTCAAGCAGGACGCGATCACCTACGCATGGGAACTCCTGACCGGCGTCTTCAAGCTGCCCAAGGACAAGCTCTGGGTCACGGTCTATGCCGAGGACGACGAGGCCTACGACATCTGGACGAAACAGGTCGGCGTGCCGGCCGAGCGCTGCATCCGCATCGGCGACAACAAGGGTGCGCGCTACGCCTCCGACAATTTCTGGATGATGGGCGACACCGGCCCCTGCGGCCCCTGCACCGAAATCTTCTACGACCACGGCCCGGAGATCCCGGGCGGCCCGCCCGGCTCGCCCGACGAGGACGGCGACCGCTACATCGAGATCTGGAACAACGTGTTCATGCAGTTCAACCGCGACGAGGCGGGCGTGATGCACAAGCTGCCCAAGCCGAGCGTGGATACCGGCATGGGCCTGGAGCGCGTCGCGGCGGTGCTGCAGCATGTGCACAGCAACTACGAGATCGACCTGTTCCAGCGCCTGATCAAGGCCGCTGCGCGCGAGACCAGCGACGAGGACATCGATTCGCCCTCGCTGAAGGTGCTGGCCGACCACATCCGCGCCTGCGCCTTCCTGCTCGCCGACGGCGTAATCCCTGGCAACGAGGGGCGCGGTTACGTCCTGCGCCGCATCATCCGCCGCGCCATCCGCCACGGTTACAAGCTCGGGGCCCGCTCCGCCTTCTTCCACAAGCTGGTGCCCGACCTGGTCGCCGAGATGGGCGCCGCCTATCCGGATCTGGCGGCCGCCGAAAAGCGCGTCATGGACGTGCTGAAGCAGGAAGAGGACCGCTTCTTCGCCACCATCGAGAACGGCATGGCCATCCTCGAAGGCGAACTGGCCGCGATGGAGAAGGGCGGGGTGAAAGTCTTCAACGGCGAAACCGCCTTCAAGCTGCACGACACCTTCGGTTTCCCGCTCGACCTTACCGCCGACATCTGCCGCGAGCGCAGCGTCACCGTCGATGCCGCCGCCTTCGACGCCGCCATGGCACGGCAGAAGGAACAGGCGCGCGCCGCCGGCAAGTTCAAGATGGCGACGGCGCTGGAATACGATGGCCCGGCCAGCGCCTTCCATGGCTACGAGAAGCTGGAAACCGCCGGCAAGATCCTGGCCTTGTACCGGGACGGCACGCCGGTCAAGGAGCTCAACGAAGGCGACCTCGGCGTGGTCGTGCTCGACAACACGCCCTTCTACGCCGAGTCCGGCGGCCAGGTCGGCGACCGCGGCGAACTGAAAGGCAGCGGCGGCATCTTCGGCGTCGAGGACACGCTGAAAATCCAGGCCACGGTGTTCGGCCACCACGGCGTGGTCCGCACCGGCAAGCTGGCCGTCGGCCAGAATGTCGCCGCGCGCGTCGATGTCGCGGCCCGCGCCGCCACGGCCCGCAACCACTCGGTCACCCACCTGATGCACAAGGCGCTGCGCGAAGTGCTCGGCCAGCACGTGCAGCAGAAGGGCTCGCAGGTCGATTCCGACAAGACCCGTTTCGACTTCGCCCACAGCGCGCCGATGAGCGCCGAGGAAATCCGCGAGGTGGAGGAGATCGTGAATAACGAGATCCTCGCCAATGCCGCCACCGAGACGCGCCTGATGGCAATTGCCGAGGCGCAGAAGTCCGGCGCCATGATGCTGTTCGGCGAGAAGTACGGCGACGAAGTGCGCGTGGTCGGCATCGGTTCGTCGACAGAACTCTGCGGCGGCACCCACGTCGCCCGCAGCGGCGACATCGGCCTGTTCAAGATCGTCGCCGAAGCCGGCGTCGCCGCCGGCGTGCGCCGCGTCGAGGCCGTCACCGGCGCCAACGCGCTGCGCTACGTGCAGGAGCAGGAGCGCCGCGTGCAGGGCGTTTCGGCGCTCTTGAAGACGCAGCCGGACGAACTGGCCGAACGTGTCGCCGGCATCCTCGACAACGTGCGCGCGCTGGAGAAGGAACTGTCGCGCCTCAAGGCCAAGCTCGCCTCCGGGCAGGGCGATGACCTTGCCGGCCAGGCGGTCGACGTCAAGGGCATCAAAGTGTTGGCCGCGACCATGGACGGCGCGGATGTCACGGCGCTGCGCGAGACGCTCGACAAGCTCAAGGACAAGCTGCAGACCGCCGCCATCGTGCTGGCCAGCGTCAGCGACGGCAAGGTGAGCCTGATCGCCGGCGTCACGCCATCATTGACCGCCAAAGTGAAAGCCGGTGAGTTGGTGAACATGGTCGCCCAGCAGGTCGGCGGCAAGGGCGGCGGCCGGCCCGACATGGCGCAAGCCGGCGGCACCGATGCCGCGGCGCTGCCCAAGGCGCTGGCCTCCGTGCAAGGCTGGGTGGCAGCAAAATTGTGAGCCTGCGCGCCGACATCACCCGCGAGATCCTCAACGAACGTGGCCAGGGCTACTTCCCCGGCCACATGGGGATCGAGGTGCTGGCGCTGACGCCCGGGCGCGTCTATGCGCGCATGCCGGTGCAGCCGCACCTGCTGGCGCCCAACGGCTTCCTGCACGCCGCCTCGGTGATCGCCCTGGCGGACACCGCCTGCGGCTACGGCACCATTGCCCACCTGCCCGACGGCGCCACGTCCTTCACCACCATCGAACTCAAGTCCAATTTCCTCGGCACCGCCACCGAAGGCGCGCTGCATTGCGAGGCGCGCAGCGAACACATGGGCCGCGCCACGCAGGTCTGGGACGCCACCGTCACCGACGAAGCCAGCGGCCGCAAGGTCGCGCTGTTCCGCTGCACACAGATGATTCTCTGGCCGAAGGGATAAGGGCGGCTGGGCGCCGCTGGCCACAGGGGGGCTGGCGGGCACGAGCCGGTAAGAGGCATGGTCATCGGGCAAAGGGGGGAACCTATGCACAAGATATCCCGTATCGAGATCCACGAAACGCTCGCCCACCTGGAGCGCGCCATCGACAACCACCAGCGATGGTACGAAACCATCGTCAAGATACTCGTCTGCCGGCTTCCCTTTGAGTCCCGCCATGCCGCAGATGGGGCCTACCGCGAGTGCGAGTTCGGCAAATGGTATTACAGCGACCATTCCCGGAAGTTGCGGGACCGGGCGGGATTTGTCGCCGTGGAAGGCGAGCACGAGCGCATGCACAACATGGCCTCGCGGCTGCTGCGTGAAATGGAAGCGGGCAGGCCGCTTCGGGTCGAGGACTACGAGGCTTTCGCCGCGTCGCTGGCCAACCTGCGCATACAGCTCATGTCGCTGAAGCGCGAGTTGAACACCGCGCTCGGCGATCTCGACCCGCTAACCGGAGCCTACAGCCGGATCAGCATGCTGACCTGGCTGCGCGAACAGCAGGAACTGGTTCGGCGCAATATCCTGAGCTGCGGGCTGACGATGATCGATCTGGACGACTTCAAGGCCATCAACGACACTTACGGACATCTGGTGGGGGACCAGGTGCTGGCCCAATCGTCGGCCTACCTGCTTGAGCACATCCGGCCCTACGACAAGCTTTTCCGCTATGGCGGCGAAGAATTCCTGCTCTGCACCCCGGATACGGATGTCGAGACTTGCCGGACGATGGTAGACCGCCTGCGCGATGGGCTGGCGAACACTCCCATCTTCGCCAACGACGCGGTCATCGCCTGCCGGGTGTCCTGCGGCGTCGCGCTGCTCGAACGGGACCAGCCCGTCGAAAAAGCCATCGAACGGGCCGATCAGGCGATGTACGCCGCCAAGCGCGCCGGCCGCAACCGGACCCACGTCTCGGAAATCTCGATTAGGCAATGAGCTGCGATTAGTACCGTGTGCCGACCTAGTGCCCGCCGCCGGTGAAGGTGACGTCCAGGCCCGGCCAGATGGTTTCCAGCGTGGCCTTGAATTCGGCCTGGATGCGTTCCAGTGCGGCCTGGTTGTCGGCCTCGAAGCGCAGAACGACGACCGGCGTGGTGTTGGAGGCGCGGGCGAGGCCGAAGCCGTCCTTGTATTCGGCGCGCACGCCGTCGATGGTGATCAGTTCGCGGGCACCGGGGAACTTGCCGACCGATTGCAGCTTGGCGATCAGCGCGTGCGGCTCGCCTTCCTGCATCTTGAGGTTGAGCTCGGGCGTCGAGATGGCGTTGGGCAGGTTCTTCAGCGGCCAGTTGGCGTCCGGCCAGCGGCTGATGATCTCCAGCAGGCGGGCGCCGGCATAGAGGCCGTCGTCGAAGCCGTACCAGCGCTCCTTGAAGAAGACGTGGCCGCTCATCTCGCCGGCCAGCGGCGCGCCGGTCTCCTTGAGCTTGGCCTTGATGAAGGCGTGGCCGGTGTTCCACATCAGCGGCTGGCCGCCTTGGTAGCGCACCGACTCGGCGACCCAGCGCGAGCACTTCACGTCGAAGATGATCTGCGCGCCGGGGTTGCGGGACAGCACGTCGGCGGCGAACAGCATCAACTGGCGGTCGGGGTAGATGATCTCGCCGTCCTTGGTGACCACGCCCAGGCGGTCGCCGTCGCCGTCGAAGGCCAGGCCCAGTTCGGCATCGGTCTCCTTGAGGACGCGGATCACGTCCTTGAGGTTCTCGGGCTTGGAGGGGTCGGGATGGTGGTTGGGGAAATTGCCGTCGACTTCGCAGAACAGTTCGATGACCTCGCAGCCCATGCGCCGGAACAACTCCGGTGCGAAGCCACCCGCGACGCCGTTGCCGCAGTCGACCACGATCTTCATCGGCCGGGCGAGCTTGACGTCGCCGACGATGCGCTTGAGATAGGCTTCCTTGACGTCGGCATGGCGCAGCTTGCCTGCCCCCGTAACGAGGCGGCCTTCGTCGATGCGCTGCTTCAGGTCCTGGATCAACTGGCCGAACAGGGTCTGGCCGCCGAGTACCATCTTCAGGCCGTTGTAGTCCGGCGGGTTGTGGCTGCCGGTGACGGAGACGCAGCTCTCGGTGCCGAGGTCGAAGGCGGCGAAGTAGGTGACCGGCGTCGGCACGCAGCCGATGTCGACCACATCGACGCCGGCCTGGTTGATGCCCTCGGCGAGTGCGCCGGCCAGTTCGGGTCCGGAAAGGCGGCCGTCACGGCCGATGGCGATGGTCTTCAGGCCGCGCTCGCGGGCCTCGGAGCCGATGGCCTGGCCGATGGTGCGCACGGCGTCGGCGGTGAGCGACTTGTCGACGATGCCGCGGATGTCATAGGCCTTGAAGATCTCGGGGGCGATGGGGGTCATTGTTTTTTGCTCCGGCTCTTGCGGTTTCGGAAAACGACAGTTTGCGACGAATTGATTGCGGGCTAATGAAGCACCTTGGGCACCTCATTGACGCTGTCGGGCGGGGCGGGCGAGACGTGGTGCAGCACCAGCCGCCAGCCGACCGTGCCGCGTACGAAGACATTGGTGGCGACCACCGGGGCGCGTCGCGACTCGTCGTCCCGCACCGAGATGTGTTCGATCACCGTATTGACGACGGCAAAGGGCGTCTGCACCGAGGTCGTGCCGGAAAGGCGCACCTTCAGCCGCGGGCCGCCTTCGAAAATGCGCCGCCAGGCGTCGCGGATGGCGGCGTAGCCGGTCAGGCGCGGCCCGCCGGGATGCACGCAGACGATTTCCTCGTCCTCGGCCCAGACGGCCATCAGCGCTTCCAGGTCGGCCCGTTCGACGGCGTCGTAGAAGGCCGCCTCGGCGTCCTGGGGGGTCGGGAATATCGGTTTGTCAGGCATCGTCCAGTGCTTTGAGCACCTGTTCCGGTTGCAGTTGATTCAGGCAGTTCAGGTGTCCCAGCGGGCACTCCCGCTTGAAGCACGGACTGCATTCGAGTTTGAGCGAGATTATTTTCGCATGCGGCGAGAGCGGCGGGGTATAAGCCGGGCTCGACGAGCCGTAGAGGGCCGCCAGCGGCCGGCCGAGCGCGGCGGCGACGTGCATCAGGCCCGAGTCGTTGCTGACCACGGCACGCGCGCCGGCGATCAGGTCGATGGCCTGCTCGAGGTTGGTACGGCCGCAGAGGTTCTGCGCCGCGCCCTCGGACAGCCGCTCGATCTCGGCGCCGGCCTCGGCATCCTTCGGCCCGCCGATGGCCCAGACAGGCGTTCCACCCTGGCTGACTTTTCGCGCGAGCGCCGCGAAGTGCGCCGCCGGCCAGCGCTTGGCCGGGCCATACTCGGCGCCGGGGCAAAAGACGATCGGCGCGACGTCCGGTGGCAGGCCCAGCGCGGCGCGGGCGGCGCGCTGCTGTTCGAGCGCGGAAGCGAGGCGCGGCTCAAGCGTCGGGCCGGTCAGCGGACCGGCCAGCGCGGCGTAGCGGTCGACCAGGCGCGGCATGGCGGCCTCGTCCAGCGTGCGGCGATCGTTGAGCAGGAAGTAGCGCGCCTCGCCGGTGTAGCCGGTGCGTTTCGGGATGCCGGCGAAGTACGGGGGCAGCGCCGACTTCCAGGAATTCGGCAACACGTAGGCTTCGGCAAAGTCAGCCGCGGCGAGACACCTCCCCAGCGCCTTGCGACCTGCCCAGTCGAACTTGCCATGGGCGAAGGGGTTCACGATGCTGGCCGCCACCTCAGGCATGCGCGCCAGCAACGGGGCGCTCCAGGCGGGCGCGAGGACGTGGATTGCGGCGTCGGGCTGCTGTTCGCGCAGCCGCATCAGCAACGGCTGCATCATGATCGTGTCGCCGATCCAGGACGGCGCAACGATCAGGATACGGCGCGGCACGGTCAGTGGTGACCTCAGTGATGGCCGCGCGGCTTTTCGCCCGTGAACGTGTACTTCGTGCCGCAGTAGGGACAGACGGCTTCGTCGCCCTTCAGGACGTCGAGGAAGACGCGCGGATGCCTCGCCCACAGCGGCGCGCCGGGGCGCGGGCAGTGCAGCGGCAGGTCGTGGGCGGTGACGGCGACATCGCGGGCGGTTTCATTGATTTCGGCCATGTTCGGTATCCTCAGACCTTTGCGAGCCATTCGGCGTGGGCCGGCACCTTGCCGTTCACCACGTCGAGGAACAGGCTCTGGATCCTGGTGGTGATCGGCCCGCGCTTGCCTTCGCCGATCTGGCGGTTGTCGAGTTCGCGGATCGGCGTCACTTCGGCGGCGGTACCGGTGAAGAAGGCTTCGTCGGCAACGTAGACGTCGTCGCGCGTCAGCCGCTTGGAGACGATCGTGTAGCCGAGATCCTTGGCCAGTGCGTGCACCGAGGCGCGGGTGATGCCGATCAGCGCCGAGGCGATCTCCGGTTCGTAGATCTGGCCGTCCTTGATCACGAACAGGTTCTCGCCCGCGCCTTCGGCGACGAAGCCGTCCACGTCGAGCAGCATGGCCTCGTCGTAGCCCTGTTCGGTCGCCTCCATGTTGGCGAGGATCGAGTTGGCATAGGTACCCGAGTACTTGGCGCGGCACATCGAGACATTCACGTGGTGGCGGGCGTAGCTGGAGGTCTTGACGCGGATCCCCTTCTCCATGCCTTCCTCGCCGAGGTAGGCGCCCCAGGGCCAGGCGGCGATGGCGACGTGGGTCTGGGCGCCTTTCGGCGAAATGCCCATCTTCTCCGAGCCGTAGAAGGCGATCGGCCGCAGGTAGCAGGAATCCAGCTTGTTGGCGCGCACAACGTCCTTCTGCGCTTCCATCAGCGTTTCCTTGTCCCAGGGCATGGGCATGCGGTAAATGTGTGCCGAGTTGAACAGCCGGTCGGTATGTTCCTTGAGCCGGAAGATGGCCGTGCCATTGACGGTGTTGTAGGCACGCACGCCTTCGAACACGGCCAGGCCGTAGTGCAGCGAGTGCGTCAGCACGTGGGTGTTGGCATCTCGCCAGGGCACGAGCTTGCCGTCGTACCAGATGAAGCCGTCGCGGTCGGCCATGGACATGTTGGGGTTCTCCAGCAATCTGTCGAAACGTCGATTTTATCGCGCCCTGTAGAATGCGGGGCATGAACCGAATCTGGAAACCCAATGTCACCGTCGCTGCCCTCATAGAGCGCGACGGCCGCTTTCTGCTCGTCGAGGAGGAGACTCCCGAAGGCGTCCGCTTCAACCAGCCTGCCGGCCACCTGGACGAGGGCGAATCCCTCATGGAGGCCTGCGCCCGCGAGACGCTGGAGGAGACTGCGTGGCGCTTTCGGCCGACCGCGCTGGTCGGCATCTATATGTGGCCGCGGCCAAAAAGGGAAAATGAGGGCGACATCACCTACCTGCGCTTCGCCTTCGCCGGTACGCTGGGCGAGGAGCAGGCCGGCCGCAGCCTGGATACCGGCATCCTGCGCGCCGTCTGGCTGACGCCGCAGGAAATCGAGGCCTCGCGCGAGCGCCATCGCAGCCCGCTGGTCTGGCAGGGTGTCCAGGACTACCTGGCCGGCCGTCGCTACCCGATGGAAATCCTGCGCCACTATGTCTGAGCATGTCATCGTCGGCATGTCCGGCGGCGTCGATTCCTCAGTGGCGGCGTTGCTCCTGAAGCGCGCCGGCTACCGGGTGACCGGCCTGTTCATGAAGAACTGGGAGGATGACGACGACGAGGCGTACTGCTCCTCGCGCCAGGACCTGATCGACGCCGCGGCGGCGGCCGATGTGATCGGCATCGACCTCGAGGCGGTCAATTTCTCGGCCGAGTACAAGGAGCGCGTGTTCGCCGACTTCCTGCGCGAATACCAGGCCGGTCGTACGCCGAACCCCGACGTGCTGTGCAACTCCGAGATCAAGTTCAAGGCCTTCCTCGACCATGCCATGAAGCTGGGTGCCGACCGGATCGCCACCGGCCATTACGCCCAGGTACGCCAGTTCCTCGGCGACTGGCAACTCATGAAGGCCGAGGATGGCACCAAGGACCAGAGCTACTTCCTCTATCGCCTCAACCAGGCGCAATTGAGCAAGACGCTGTTTCCGGTCGGCCACCTGTACAAGCGCGAAGTGCGCCGGATTGCCGAGGAGGCAGGACTGCCCAACCACGCCAAGAAGGATTCGACGGGCATCTGCTTCATCGGCGAGCGGCCGTTCCGCGAGTTCCTGTCCAAGTACCTGCCCCGGCAGCCGGGCGAGATCCGCCGGCTCGACGACGACCGCGTCGTCGGCAGGCATGAGGGTCTGATGTACTACACGCTGGGCCAGCGCGAAGGCTTGGGAATAGGCGGCGTCAAGGGCGCGCCCGAAGTGCCGTGGTTCGTCTGCGCCAAGGACATGGCGCAGAACATCCTCTACGTAGTGCAGGGCCATGAGCATCCGGCGCTGATGAAGGATCACCTGGCGGCCGAACAACTGACCTGGATTTCCGGCCGGCCGCCGCACACGCATTGGGTGTATGCGGCCAAGACGCGCTATCGGCAGCCCGACGCGGCTTGCGAAGTGGAGAGCGTGGATGCGAACCGCTGCCAGGTCGCCTTCGCGGCGCCGCAATGGGCGGTGACGCCCGGCCAGTCGGTGGTGGTCTACGAGTCGCTGGTCTGCCTCGGTGGAGGCATCATCGTCTAGTCGCGCGGCACGGTGTCGGCGAAGGCCGGTCGATGCATCAGCTTCTCGTGCAGCTTGCCGAGGTTGGGGTGGCGGCCGCGCCAGTCGATGTCCGGGAAGCGGAAATCCAGATAGCCGAGTGCGCAGCCGACAGCGATGTCGGCAAAGGTGAAGGGCGTGCCCATGCACCAGGGTTTCTCGCCCAGTTCCAGCGCGATCCGTTCGAGGGCGGCGTCGACGACCGCGAGTTCGCGCTTCATCCAGTTCTCGCTGCGTTCCTTGGCCGGCCGCAGTTGTTCCATGCGGCAACCCACGGCGGCATCGAGCACGCCATCTGCCAGCGCCTCCCAGCGCTTGACCTCGAGCCGCTCGCGGCTGGGCTGCGGGAACAGCTTGTTGTTGGGCGCCAGGTTGTCGAGGTACTCGACGATGACCGGGGAATCGAACAGCGCGCTGTCGTCATCGAGCACGAGGACGGGAACGCGCGCCAGCGGGTTATAGCGCGTGACGCTGGTGTTGGGGTCGTTGGGCGAGTCGATGATCCACTCGAAATCGATCTTCTTCTCGGCAAGGACGACGCGCGCCTTGCGGGCATACGGACTGGTAAGCGTACCGAGCAGTTTCATCGTTTTCGTTGTCGAGCATCCATTGGGGTAAGGAAAATTATAGCCGCCCCTTGCCCCCACTTGCTGACGGCTTGCTTGCGATTAGTCCGAAAAGGCCCATGTTAAAATCAATGCTTACCCCGTTTTGTGTATTCATATGCCTGCTTTCAACGCCCTGACCGCCCTTTCGCCGCTCGATGGCCGCTATGCCGCCAAAGTCGAGCCGCTCCGCGCGCATTTTTCCGAATTCGGCCTGTTCCGCAACCGCATCCGCGTCGAAATCGAGTGGCTGAAGGCGCTGGCGGCGGCCAAGGAGATTGCCGAGGTGGCCGCATTCTCACCGGCTACGGTGGCGGAACTCGATGATGCAATTGCATCATTTTCGGTGACCGACGCCGAGGCCGTGAAGGCCATCGAGGCGCGCACCAATCACGACGTCAAGGCGGTCGAGTACTGGCTCAAGGATCGCTTCAAGGCGAATCGGGAGGTGATGCGGGTCGGCGAGTTCATCCACTTCGGCTGCACGTCCGAGGACATCAACAACGTTTCCCACGCCCTGATGCTCAAGGAGGCGCGCGACGCCATCCTGCTGCCGGCGCTCGATACCGTCATCGCGCGTTTGCGCGAACTGGCCCACCAACTGGCCGAACTGCCGATGCTGGCGCGCACGCATGGCCAGCCGGCGACGCCGACCACCCTGGGCAAGGAGATGGCCAACATCGCCGCCCGCCTGCTGCGCGCCCGGGCCCGCATTGCAGCGGTGAACATGAGCGCCAAGTTCAACGGCGCGGTCGGCAACTACAACGCGCACCTGTCCGCCTACCCGAACCTCGACTGGGCGGCGTTCAACCGCAAATTCATCGAGTCCCTGGGCCTGGAATTCAATCCCTACACCATCCAGATCGAACCGCACGACGCGATGGCCGAACTGTTCGACGCCATCGCCCGGACCAATACCATCCTGCTCGATGCCGACCGCGACCTCTGGCAGTACATCTCGCTCGGCTACTTCAAGCAGAAGACCAAGGCCGGCGAGATCGGCTCGTCGACCATGCCGCACAAGGTCAATCCGATCGACTTCGAGAACTCGGAAGGCAAC